>CAYMVS010000029.1:0-25084 GCA_964394205.1 uncultured Muribaculaceae bacterium
GAATACGTGAGAGCCGTACTGTTTGCTCATCCCGCTATCAGAGGCTCTGGTATTGCCCATTGGAGTAGAATGAGCAAACTTGCAGAGCCTCACGCAGAATATGCTATACGCCCATACCCAACGCTCACGCGCCGAGTGCGGACGGAATATACATATCCACAAGGCATCTACCGTTTGCTTCAATCCTGACTCCAATTGAAATTTACCAGATTTCTGATAGCCAAGAAAGAGCGTCGAGTAAACGCTTTTCGTATGTCATTTGCAGCCCCACCCCATTGCCCGTGACCAGGCTCTGCGATGTGGTCTTCAACCGCAAAACTACGAAATATTTCTGAATCTCACAAATTTGTGTTTAACCCTATGTTCACAAACCCTCAGCAGATTCAACCCGGGAATGGGCTGAATACAATTATATATTGGACTCGACCCTGCTTGAGCCTTTCAGCATATCCATCACAACCTCCATGCGCGCAGATGCCGGAAGCCACATTGATTTGGCTCAGCTCAAACTCTTTTGCTGCGAAAGTTCCGAGCAGTCGTCAGTGAAAAACGTCTGCGTTGACACCACCGCGCCGATGGTGTTTGACATTTCAGGCAGAAAAATTCACAGTGAGAATTTCCAAAATCTGCCTGATGGATTATACCTCATTAAACAGGATAAAGACGTAAAGAAAATATTAATAAGACATTAAGAGCCTGTTACACAGATCATAAACAGCAGCCACAACCCCAATCCCCCCACGACTCTTTCATGCAGGTCTTAAGGATTGGGGGTCGTGGTTGCGATTTAGCCGCGAGGCGGCGAGGCAATTACAGCACATTGTCTCGCGCGCTCAGCGGCTTTCCCGTTACATTGTTCCCCATTCCTCCCGGCTCTGACACCCACCGGCCCAGGGTGATGAGAAAACAGTCATCTTTTGGCATAACTTTTTGTTAACATTTTTGTGCCACTGCTTGTTTAAGTTAGAGAAATATCAAACAAAGTTTTTCCATGGCACGATTTGTAGAACTCATCACAACCAACGACCCCCATGCTCACATAATTGCAGGGATGCTGAAAAACAACGGTATTCGCAGCATGATTGCACCCGACACCTTGTCGTCAGTCTTTCCTCTGCCCGACTCAAACGTGGGCGAGGTTACGGTCGCCGTGGCCGAGGCCGACCTTGAGCGCGCCCGTGAGCTCATTGCAAAAGAGTAGGTTCACACCACAAAAAGTTAACGGTTGACGGACAAGAGGTGAATTTTTTGAAAAATGTTTCGTACCTTTGCACTCTTGTAACGACGACAGCCATGTTAGAATATCTTAAGGCCATATTTCAACTTATCCTCTCGCCCGGTCGCGGTTGGGAGGATGTTGCACGCACCAATGCCGACCCCCGGCATCTGGCCTCGGCCGGCCTTTACCCCATGATCGGTATTGCCGCCGTCAGCCAGTTTGCAAAGGCGATATGGGACCCTTCAATAAGCTTGGTTTATCTGCTCGAGCTGGCCATCATAACGTTTGTCATGTTTTTTGCGGGATATTTCATAGGTATCTTCTTCATGTCGATAGTCATGCCCGAGCTTGGAGCAGGCTCAAGCAGCGACAAGCGGGTCCACACCTTTGTCAACTACACGATAGGGATGTTGGCAATCATCTCAATTATCAACAACGTGCTGCCAATCGACGTGCCGCTTGTCTATTTCCTACCCCTTTATGTCGCTGTCATCCAATGGAAAGGCAACCGGTACATGCAGGTGTCCGATGCCTTTGCCGGACGGCTTGTGCTCCTCTCGGCCCCGTTGGTCATTCTCCCTCCCTATCTTATCTATGCCGCCTTTAAATACATCTTGCCCTAATGAATCCCAAAGATATCAACATAAGAAACAAGCGAGCCAATTTTGACTATGCCATCTCCGAGACTTTCACAGCCGGCATTGTGCTGACAGGGACCGAAATCAAGTCGCTCCGACAGGGTAAGGCAAGTCTTGTCGACACATTCTGTTATGTCAACAACGGCGAGGTGTGGGTCAAAAATATGTATATAGCCGAGTATTTCTACGGCACATACAACAATCATGTAGCCCGGCGCGACCGTAAGCTGCTGCTCAACCGCAAGGAGATTGCAAAGCTCGAGAAGGCCGGCAAGGAGACCGGTTTCACCATTGTTCCCCTCAGGGTGTTTATCAACGACCGAGGGCTCGCCAAGATGGTCATCGGGATAGGTCGGGGTAAGAAGGAATATGACAAACGACAGTCTATAAAAGAGCGTGAAGACCGTCGCTCGATGGCCCGCATGTTTCAGCACCGATAAGCCCCAGCAACTCTATTTCCAGCTTGCCGTGACCTCGCTTATAAGGGTTGCCGAGGCACCGGTAGAACCGGTGTGTTGAAACCCTATGCCATTGCCCGGGGTCTTTTCGCCAACGGCTACCTCGAGCATGACCTCATCGACAACATCGCTGCCGGCGCGACGACCGACCGGCGTGGCGTCGGTCGCAGCTGTGGCCTTGAGCACACCGTTTTCAAGCGACAAGTTTACCACGCAATCACTACGGTAACATGATGATGCCACCGGCGTCGTAAGCGGGGACACCCTGCCGTTGTCATATCTGACGAGCGAGAAAACCACCGCCTTGTCATAGTCGGGCGTGCGCTCTATCCTCAACCCATACCCGCTGAGCGTTGCAGGGTCAAAACCGATGTATATGTCGAGATACTGGCCGGTGGCGCTGCCAAACCCTTGTCCGGCGGTCTTGCAAGGTTGGAGCACGACGGCGAGTTGCTGCCGGGAGCTCGCGTCGGTTGCCGGCAGGTAGAAGGCTCGCGCGCCACGGGTTGCCTGCACTAACCCCACGCCGGTGGCACCATCGGTGCCCCGACCGTAGTACCATGCCGGCCGGCTATTGTCAATCTGCCAGTCATAACCGGCGGTGTCGGCAGGTTTGTAGCTGTCAAAACTCCAGGCGCCCTTTGATGGTGTCGGCTGATGGTGGACCGGCACATTGGCAAAATTGGTGGTCAAAGTCTCGGTTTTGGGTTTGCGCCCGGTCAAAGGGTCGTCAAAGCGCGCCACCACCGGTGCTCCAGTCCTTGCGCCCCAGAGAGCCGGCGCGACGGTCACGGCAATCTTGCTGCCGGCATCGGCGGCCGACGGTCGGTAGACGCGTGTCGTCGCGGCGCTGCCATGAAGTAACGGGATGGTGTCGCTCATGTCGTCACGGCGATAACGGTACCACACAATGTGGCTGCGGTCTTCAAGAGACGGCTCGTCGCTGTCAAGACTATATTCCACCCTGAGCGAGCGCGTTTTACGGTCATACTTTATTTGTGGCGACACGGCAAACTGTGGCGCCTCGGTCAGGAATGGTTCAACCCTCACGCCGCTCACTGCACTCAGTCCATAACCGGTCGATGCAGTGATCAGTCCCTCAACCGGTTGTGGCAAGTAATTGTCAACCACAAAGGTAGCCTCAAGGGCGCGACTTGTCTCAGGCTTAAACACCGAGGGATAGCCCCAAGCCACCTTTCCCATCGGCTCGGTCGAGCCATAACCACCCCATCTTACTGGTCGGCACTTGACATCAATCGTATCTTTAGCGTTGAGCATCACACTGTTATCGTCGAAAAGCAGGGCAACGGGGAGTTGAAGCACATTGCGGTTGCCGGTGGCTGCAACGATCTTGTCGGCAAGGCCGAGGGGATCCCACCCGTCATCGCCACCCACAAGCGAGGGGATATTGTAAATGACCTTCCCCTCGTTGTCCACCACACGATAGGCATTCAGTGCCTCCTTGCCATCGAGGTTGACCGCCAGTTCAGGGCGGGCAGAATCAATGGTGAGCGGCTTCCCGTCAAGAGTCACATTATAAAAAAAGCTCACCGACGTCGACGGGTAAGGACACCAGCAAACCTCGGCCGGGGCACCGGGGGCCGCGCCGTGCAGCCGCGTGTCGATGAGGCTCACCGGCCCCGGCAGTTTTGTGAAATATTGCACACCACGGGTCAGCACGTCTATGTCACAGTCGAGAAACACGGCTCCGGTCGGGGGAGTATTGTAGAAAGGCTTTCCCGAGTGGAACGTGAAATGACAACCCAGATACACCGCCGAGCCGGTCAAAGCGTCGTCGGTCGACTCAAAGTGACAGTTCTTATAGAGCGAGCGGCGCGCCCCAACCATGGGACACAAATTCAACCGGCTGATGTATCGGCAGTTTGACGAAAACAGCCGGTCGGTGCCGGTGCAGATGCCAACTTGAGCCTGAACAATCGCCTCCCCTCGCTTCGGGCGGTTTTGACTCGGGTCGAGCGGATATTCCAAGTCGACATTGCAAAAGTTACCCAAAGTCATGTTGTGGACCTCAAGCGAGCTGCCAATGAAGTGAATCATCGTGAAATTGCCAAGTGCCCCCTGGGTTTGGCCACGGTTTGAGGCAAACACTGTATTGCGCGGGTCTGGGTCAAGACCTTTGATGACCAACGTGTCACACTTGATGGTCCGACCGTAGGGTATATCGCCGGGATGCTCCTTGTTCACTCTCACCGATGGGTCGTCAGGGTCGTCAAGCCAATAGACACCGGGAGCGACAAGAAGGGTCACGGGAGCCTCGGCCCGGTTGACAGCCTCAATGGCGGCGGCCACGTCGTTAAAGACCCCGGGAGCCGGCGTAGCGTTCCGGTCAAGCAAAATCTCGACAGCCTGAGTTGTGACAAACAGAGCTGCCAACAGCATAGATGTCAGTATCCTTTTCATTTCAGGAAATCAAATGTCAGGTCAATGTGGAGCCCCTCGTCGCCCTTTTTTATTCGTATATTACCCGGCTGACTGTTTGGCCCCTGCTGCTCGATCGGTTTAAAGGAGCGTATTGCCGGGATGTCAAGAAGAAACGACAGGTTACCCTCGGCGGGAAATGCCGGCATCGTTTTACCCTCGGCCGCCACCGGCTCATCGGGGGTGAAGACATGATAGAAAAGACCGTCGCGGCGCGAATAGACCGTTACAGGAGCGGCGACGTTTTCAAGCGTTGCCCAATACATGCGCCCATGGTAGCCCTTAAACTCGGGATAAACCAGATTGTCGTAGGTCTCGCCGGTTACCGTGTTGTTGTAATCCTTGTGCCAGGTGTCAACCGTTGCTCCGGCCATACGATTTTTCCACACACGATAAGGGCCGGCTCCAAACCATGTCATGCCGGTGCAAACCGAGTCGGGGAAAGAGAACGCGAGCCCAAGATTGTACACCTCGGTATCCATGAACGCATCGTCAAACCCTCCACCGCCGCCGGCACGGTTTAACAGCAAAGCGTCCATGTGCAGCAACCCTGCCGGGGTCAATCGCCAAACAATCGAGTCGACACCCCCCTTATAGCGGGCGCAATAGACTGCGTCGTCACCATCGACTCTTATTGCCGAGAGGCCGGGCTCATATTTCATCTTCATGCCGACAGCCCGTGGGCCATCGGTCAGCGGCACAACCCGGCCATCGGCCCTTATCTCGCTCAACTCACCGGTTGTCTTGTCAAACCTCACCTTTACGCGGGCCGATGAAAGCACAAATGAGCCATCCTTATCGGCAACCGTGACACGTGACTTTTTTGACCCGGGTTTCATTGTCGCCGCCCCGGCCATATATCGGTCATAATAGTCGCCGACAAGCCTGATGGGGTAGCTCCACTCCCCTATTGCCTCGCCTTGGGGCGAGTAGGCCGCCAGACGCAGCAAATCGCCCTCGCCAAAATTGTCGGGCATGTCGACGACAGCCGTCATCGTCTCGCCGGGCTGAGCCGGGGGCAGTGTAACCTCTCCCCAGGCCACCACAACCGGCTCGACATCGACGCCAAGCGCCGGCGGTTGATTTTTCACCACCCAATATTTCATCGAGCACTCGTCGAGCGTGGTAAAGAGATGCTCATTGGTGACAAGAAACCGGCCGTTCCACCCCTCGGTGATGAGCAGCGGCTTTATCTGGACAGGGCACCACTGCTCGCGGATGGCATAAAACGAGCCCTCGCGCTCGCGCCGGGGCCCGAGCACCCCGTCGGGGGCATTTGAGCCGTCGCTGTCGAGATGGCCGTCGAGATCCATGCGGGCCGGCGCCTCGTCACAGAATGCCCATATAAAGCCGCCGGCAAACATCGGGTTGGTTTTCCATCTATCCCAGAAATCACGCAGGCCGGCGCCTCCACCCTGGTCATACATCGAGTGCATGAACTCGGTGGGCATAAACACCTTATATCCATTTGTCAATCGCCCCACCCCGGTGAGATAAGTCGGGTAGTGATGGGTGTCGACATCATTGAAATCGGCCCAGGGGTGTACGACATGGCGGCGTTGCAACATGTCGTGAGCGGCAAACAACGAGTCGAGCGAACGGTTCCATCCACCCTCGTTGCCGTTGCTCCAGATGACAACCGACGGGTGGTTCAAATCACGCTCGATCATCTCTTTCAGCAACACCGGGCCAACCTCGTTGTCATATCCGTCCTGCCATCCGGCAAGTTCATCCATGTAAAGCAACCCGAGCGAGTCACACGCATAGAGGAAAGCCTCGTCGGGTGGATAATGACCGCGGACGGCGTTCATGTTCATCTGCTTTATAAGCCGCGCGTCGTCAACGTTCTGCTCGCGCGAGACGGCACGCCCCCCCATTGTGCTGAACGAGTGCCGGTTGACCCCCTTGAGTATAATCTTGTGGTCATTGAGATAGAAACCGTCGCGAGGTCTCAGCTCCACTGTTCTGAATCCGACACGCTCGTTTAAGCTTTGGGTTGTCACCCCGTCGGGGTCAATCAGATCAACGGTGACTTTATAAAGGCTCGGAGTCTCGGGACTCCATGGCTTAACGTCGGGAAAAATTCCCTCCAGAGTGACCACAGAGTCATCCTTGCCAAACGTTGCAGTCAGCTCCTTGTCAAAGCCATCGACCCTCACCTTGACACTCCCCCCTTTTTTCTCGCCGGCAAGCTCGACACGCGCGGTCAACCGGCCGTCATGCCGAGGATCAAAAACAACGTGACTTATATGGGCAGCGGGAAGAATCTCGAGCCACACCGGGCGGTAAATGCCACCATATAACCACCAGTCGGCTCTGCGCTCGGCTGCATTTATCGACTTGTTTGACGAGTGTTTATCTACCCTGACCTCAAGGCGGTTACGCTCGCCCGGTTTGACAAGACCACTTATGTCGCGTTTGAACCGGTAAAAGCCGCCCTGATGTTTCTCGCCGGCCTGAACGCCGTTGACCTTAACCGTGCAGTCGGTCATCACTCCGTCAAACACGATGTTGACCACCTGACCTTCAGCATCGGCGGGAAGATCGAAATCAAGCGTATAGACACCGCTCTCGGCGCTGGGTTTTGCCCCCTTCACCTTGTACCAACGGCCGTAGGTGAAATCGCCAAATCCCTGCAACTCCCAGTTGCACGGCACATTGATTGAATCGTTCACACCGCTGCGGCTGCCGTCGCTGCAATAAAAGCCCCAACGCGCCGGGTGGCCGGCGTCGGCTCCCGAGAGATACATTCGGCCGGGATGCAAGCCATCGGCGGCACTCCCCGTGGCCGTTGCTGTCAGAGTCATGATCGCCGTTAGCGCCAGGTTGAGCAGGCCCTTGCTTATAGATATTTTCATGGTAAAAACTTTTTACAAAAATAGCGAAAATTCTGAAATCAACGGCTCTCACCAACCTTTAATTAAGCCTGAGTCTAACAAAAGCACAAATCATTATTAATCAATGTTTTGATGGTGCAAACTACGATAAATCGGCGTTTTTAAGGGGTGCAAACTACGATAAATCGGCGTTTTTGAGGGGTGTAAACTACGATAAATCGGTGTTTTTGAGGGGTGCAAACTACGATAAATCGGGATTTTTATAAAAAGAGCTGTGTCGTAACGGTCTATTACCACACAGCCCCCGTTTATTACAATTAGTAAATTTTGGTCAGACTACATCAAAACCGGCTTCTCTGACGGCAGCTTTGAGAGCCTCGGCGTCATGGGCGCCGTCGACGGTGGCGATACCGGTCTGTAGATTGACAACCACGTTGTCAACGCCGGCCACACCGGCGATGCTCTTGGTGACAGCTGCTTGACAGTGAGGACAATTCATACCTTTTATTACATATTCTTTTGCCATAATGCTTGATATTTTTTTGGTTGGTTTAAATCGGTTATACAATGAGATGAGCAGGAGCACAATCAATACCGCCGAGCATAGCGTTGAGAAAAGCGGGAAGGAGTGACCGCTGTGGGCGGCCATCGCCGAGGGATCAGTGAGGTCAAACCATGACCGGGGCAAAAGGTAATCGATGGTCAGGCCGAAAGCCATAGCCCCGATGACGATGGCTGCAAGATAGACTGTGGCGGCCTTGCGTCCCATCTCGCGCGATATCAGGGTGAAAGAGGCAAAGTTGGCTGCCGGGCCGGCCATGATAAGCACAAATGCCGTGCCAGGCGACAATCCCTTGAGCATCAGCGACATGGCGATAGGTATCGAGCCTGTGGCACACACATACATCGGGATGGCGATAATCAATACCGCTATCATTGACAGCGCCGGGTTGTTGCCAAGGATGCTGAAAAAGCCCGACGGGACGTAGACGGTGATAATGGCGGCGACAATCAGTCCGACTGTCAACCACGCGCCAATGCTGCCAACGAGGTCGACAAACCCATATTTGAGCGCTGCCTTGAGTTTGTTGAAAAATCCCGGCTCAAGCGGCTCGTCATCCATTTTCACATCACGCTGTTTCAGGCTGTCATCTTTTTCGGTATATCCCACGGCCACACCGCCAAAGGCGGCTGTCACAAGCGCTGCCACCGGCCTGATAACGGCAAATGCCGGCCCGAGCAACGACCATGTGGCGGCTATGGAGTCAACGCCGGTTTGGGGTGTCGCCACCAAAAATGAGGTCGACGCGGCCCGGGAGGCACCGCTGCGGCGCATACCGATGGCTGTCGGAAGAACTCCACACGAGCATAACGGCAACGGCACACCTATGGCCGCGGCTTTGAGCACTGTTTTCCAATCAGTGCCCGAGAGGTGGCGCGAAAGCGACCGGCGAGGGATGAACGCGTGCATCACGCCGGCAAGCAAAAAGCCCAACAGGATGTATGGTGACATCCCGTTGAGCATATAAAGTAGTGAATGTAACAGTTCCATCGCTTAATAATTTTGTTTTACGGAAACAAAATTACGACAAACTTCGTGCAACTGAGTTGCACGTCTTCAGGGGTCAGTCTTTCTGGCTGTTGAGATTGATGGTGGGCGGCTCGGGTTGCTTGTCGCGGGTGATGCCGTCGCGACGCAGCAGCGCGTCAATACTCGGGTCCTGACCGCGGAATCGGCGATAGAGCAACGCGGGATGCTCGGTGCCACCACGGGTCAGGATATTTTCACGGAAAGCATCGGCGGTCGCTTTGTCGAAGATGCCGTTTTGTTCAAACATTGCAAAAGCATCGGCGTCAAGCACCTCGGCCCACTTGTAGCTGTAATAACCGGCAGCATATCCACCCGAGAAAATATGGGAGAACTGGGGGCTGACCATTATACCCTCGACCGGCTCAAACATGGCCACTGTCTCGCCGGCGGCGTTCTCAAAGCCAAAAGCATCGTCGGGCGCCGGGCCGGTCAGAGTGTGCCACGCCATGTCGACAAGACCGAAGTTGAGCTGACGCAGGCAAGCGTATGCCGCGCCAAACTGTGACGAGGTGATAATCTTCTCGACAAGCTCGGCCGGGATGGGCTCGCCGGTTTGATAGTGACGGGCAAATCCGTCAAGGAACTCTTTCTGGGTCAAGTAGTTCTCGTTAAACTGTGACGGCAGCTCCACAAAATCGCGATAGACCGACGTGCCCGACAGTGATGAATACTTGGTGTTGGCAAGCAGGCCGTGGAGCGAGTGACCAAACTCATGCAGGAAGGTCTCGACCTCGTATGGGGTGAGCAGCGACGGCTTGGTGTCGGTCGGCTTGGTGAAATTCATCACAATCGAGGTGTGTGGTCGGTTGTTGATGCCGTTGACGATCGACTGGTCACGGAAACCGGTCATCCACGCCCCGGGGCGCTTGCTCGGGCGGGGGAAGAAGTCAGTGTAGATGACACCTATAAAGTCGCCGTCGGGGCCGGTCACGTCAAATGCCTTCACATCGGGATGATAAACCTCGATCGAGTCATTTTGTGTAAATTTGAGACCATAGAGTTTTGTGGCAAGGCCAAACACGCCGTCAATCACATTGTTGAGTTCAAAGTAGGGTCTGAGCTCCTCCTCGTTATAGCTGTACCGTGCATTCTTGAGTTTGTTTGACCAATAGCTGTAGTCCCACGGCTGCAGCTTGTCGAGTCCCGAAAACTCTTTGAGCTCGGCAAACTCGCGCTCCTGAGCCGGGCGGTAGGCGTCGCGCAGCTCGCCAAGCAGCTTGTAGACGTTGGCCGGAGTCTCGGCCATGGTGCGCTCGAGCGAATAGTCGGCATAGGTCTTGTAGCCCAGCAGGTTGGCTATCTGGCGGCGCAGGTCGGCGATCTCTCTCATCACCAGGACATTGTTAAACTCCCCTTTGGTGTTGCGCGACGAGTAGAGGCGCCACATTTTTTCGCGCAGGTCGCGACGGTCGGAATATTTCATAAACGCCATGTAGACAGGCTGGTCGAGGGTGAACAGATATTCCCCCTCGCGCCCTTTCTCTTTGGCGGCAAGCGCGGCGGCTTCTATCGAGCTCTCGGGCAGGCCGGCGAGATCATCCTGGCCGAGCCATATCTCGTAGGTGTTCAGCTCCTTGAGCACATTCTGGCCAAAGAGAGTAGTCAGCTCGCTAAGGCGCGACGACAGGCGGCGGTAGGTCTCGCGGTCTTCCCCCTCGAGTTTGGCGCCGCTGCGGGCAAACGAGTCGTAGGTCTGCTGAAGCAGGGTCTTGTCTTCAGGGTCAAGGTTAAACTCGTCACGATGGTCGTAGACATACTTGACTCGCAGCCACAACTTCTCGTTAAGTATCATCGATGTCGAGTAGTCGCTCAACTTGGGGGTAACGCGCATCGATATAGCCATCATCTCGTCATCGCTATCAGCACTCAACAGCGGGAAAAACACGTTGAGCACTCGGTTGAGATCGGCCCCGCTATGCTCAAGGGCGACGATGGTGTTGTCAAACGTCGGTGTCTCGTTTGAGTTGGCAATTGCGTCAATCTCGGCGCGGGCCAGCTCGATGCCTCGGTCGATGGCCTCCTCATAGTGGGCGTTGGTGATCGCGCTGAATGGCGCCGTGTTATGCACGGTATCAAATTCCTTGAAGAATGGATTTTGTGCTTGTGTCATAATGGTTAGTGATGTTAATGCGGCAAAGACTGTTTTTCGCATATCTTTATTGTTTAAGAAATTATATCAAGAACTATTGAGCGGGTCACAGGGTCGAGCGCGTCGTTGTCGACCGCACCGACCACCTCGGTGGCGGCCTTGTCACGGGCCATGTCATTGTAGGGGGCCAGGTCGATGGCCGCGCGCCATGTCACCAAGGCATCGTCGCGCAGACCCGCCATCCACTCGGCGTGGCCGCGTGTCGCCAGGTCGAGCCCTGAGGGCTTGAAACCGTCGTCTTCAAGCTCGCGGTAGATCACAAGAGCCTCGGCAATGTTGCCGGTGAGCACACTCAGGCGGGCCTGACGGGCGCGCATGGCGGGGGTTAGCGACAACTCCTTGACCGAAAGCGCCATCAGCGTTTTCTGTGCCCGGCGATACTGCTTGAGCTCGATGTCAATACCGATCAGCGCGTTATAGACCCTCAGGTCGGTATCGTCGACCGAGAGCGCCCGGTTGTAAAACTCGCGCGCTTTTTCAAACTCACCAAGCGCGGTGTAGGCGGCACCTATGTGCCTTAGGGTCCAGGTGTTCTCGCCGTCGATCAGGTCGGCCTTGAGCAGATATTCAAGAGCCCGACGATTGTCGCCGCGCTGACGCAGGCAGTGGCCCATCTTCTGGAAAAGCTCGAGCGAGAGCACACCCTTACGCTCGAGATGACCAAACACCTCAAAGGCATCGTCAAAATATCGGCGTATGAAATAGAACTCGGCCACAAGCGACAGCATGTCAACATCGTCAAACACCTCCTCGAGCCCCTCGACCGCCACCAGGTTAATGGCATCGGCAAACGGGTTTGTCATCTCTTTTGAACGGGAGAACAGTTTGTAGAACCGGTAAAGATCCTGCACATATTTGTTGACATAGTTCTCGTCGCGGCGGTCGTCGGGCATCAGCATGGTGTTGATATCTTCATGCATCTGCGTGTTCTCGACGCTCATCCGGTCGGCTATCATGGAGCGCTGGGCTCCGCTCAGCCCCTTCATGGCGAGTGCCATCGAGTATTTATCATTGTCACACAACACCGGGGCGGCCGCTATTGCATCGAGTGTCGGGCGCAGGTCGTCAAACTCGCTGCCGGCAAAGGCCGTGATCGACGTGTCAAAGGGGAGAAACCAATTGCTCATCTCGCTGAAAAAGGGGAAATGCTTGAGCGACGAGAAGGTGCTCATGAACACGTCGCCCCCCTCCTCCTGCATCTTTGACAGCTCCATCAGCCGGTCTTTGATGCCCGACCGGTCGAGCATCTCCTCCCACTCGGGATTCTCATCCATCGACAGCGGGTCGTCGCCCTGACTTTGCCGTGACATGCGGTCAATGTCGGGTCGTAGCTTGAGCATCTCGGGGATAACCTCGTCGGTCATCTTGCGGGTGATGCGGTCGGTGTCGCGAACGCGTATCAGCTGCTTGTAGGTTGTCACAATGTCGCGACGCGACTTGTCGCTATCGGTCACGACCTTAAGCATGGCGGCGACCTTGTCGGAGAGCCGGCGCCGGCGATAGCGCCATAGCGACAGCAAAACGCCGGTCAATGCCCTCAGCCTGATGCCGCGCTCGTCCGACCGCAGGTAGAGCCTCAGCATGAGCGTCAACCGCCGCTCGTCATAATACTCCAGTTGCCCCAGGGTGAGGGCCGACACAAGCTGACTGCGGGTCGACAGCGGGTAATCCTTATTGCCGATAATCTGCTCAACCTGCTCGATGGCGCTCTCGCTCAAGGGGAAACCGGTCCACAACCGGTAGAAGAGATCGCGACCGATGCTCTCCACAATCTTGCGGCTGTCGATATTTTGAGGGTCATCGGCAAGAGCCGTCAACGCCGCGTCGAGTCGCGCGTGGAGCGTTGCAAAGTCGGTGCCGGGATTGCGCTTGAGATAGCGGACGGTGCTGAAATACAACGTCGGCACGTCGATCGACAGCACCGCGTGCTCTATCATCGTGACAAGGTCAAGAACACGGTGATTTATATTGTCGACCACCATGCCGCGCCGGGGGTCCTCCTCGGCGCGCATCACACTGTCGAGCACGCGCTGATAGTCGGCCGCTATCGCCTCGAGGCGCGAGGCGATTATGCCGGCGCCGCGCGAGGCCGTCGCCTGCTTGAGCACGGCGATGGCGTGGCCCGTTTTACCGTCAGTCACCGCCCGGCGAGCCTCGAGCGCCGCTTCATATAACGGATGAGAAGATTTGTTATAGTCCATTTTGATTGCAAATTTAACCATAAACTTGCAAATGTCGTGCCAAAAACTCTTAAAAGTTCTGTCGTCTCCTCAATATGAATAAAGTTGCGCTTCAACACTATTGCTTAAGCATGTAAAACGGGCTGATGTTGTGATTGTCGACATGACGATGTAATATTCCTTTACGGATTAAATCTTTTGCTGCTCGTTTCTCACTCTTTGTCAATTCTATCATAACTTTAAGTGATTTGTGATGTATACAAGACTATTCAGTATTTCCTCAGATGATGGTATTTCAGAATATGCCAAAGATGGTAGTTCCTGCAGGTATTTGGTTTGTAGATTTTGCCATACGTTTTGAGGCTCTGTGAGCAACATTGAATTGTGGAGCACTTTATTTCGCCATCCAATAGGTTGCTCGAAAAGTGACCTATCATGCTCGATTAGTTGATTGAAAGCAGTCATGAATTGCTCACTTTCAATAAACTCTGTGCATTCTTTATCTCGGCTTAGATAGTATAGATCATAGAAATGTCTGATTTTAGCCAACAGGTCTGACAACACATTGTCTGACAAAGAAAAACGTATCAGAGACACCAGTTTCTCAGTCAATGTAGTTCGTTTATATAATACATTTATCTCAAAAGTATCAAGGTCAAACTCACTTATCAGTTCGGTATGACCTGCACTCAGAAGGTATTCACGAATAAAATTTGAAACCGACTGTTTTGCACACGGGATAGGATTGGCAAACGAATTAATCTCTATCAATAGCTGACCTGATAACAAACTGCCTATGGGAACAATACAATCTACAAGTGGATAGCTGAAATACACTTTTCTATATCTCGAACCTTTAGTAGTGACACCGGGCTTGTCTATCTCCGTCAGCCCTTCAGACATAGACTTCTGCGTCATGCGTATGATTGACTTCAGCCGCGCATCAGTCATTCCATCATCCTTCACAATGGCTATATCTATGTCCTCTGAAAATCGAGCGCCAATTTTGTAAATCTTTGACAGACTTGTGCCACCTTTGAACACAGCATTGTCAACTGATTTGCTTCGAGATAATTGCTGCAATGCGCGAGTAATCCAATAATCCTTTTCGATAAATCCCGCATTTATTCCGAGTCCCCCCAATTGTTTGGGCTGACTCGCTCTCAGAATGATTTCCGAGAATAACTCTCTGTCATCGTGTAGATTCATAATATGTCCCAAGCTGCTTTATTGGGTAAAACTCTCTCAGAAACTCCGATATTGTATTTCGTGAATGGATTCAAAGTTGCCTTCAAACTCGTAGTTTTACCTAATGTATTCTCAATAATTGCACCGGTTAAGGCTCTTGTGGATGCCGGATATTTTAAGGCATAATTTCCTAATTCCTCTATTTGGTCACTTGTCAATGTCTGCAATATCTTGCCAATTTGACTTACAACTTCCTCAGGTGTTGTTGCCGGAATATTCTTTATTAACTTTATTGCATCCAAGATGCGTAGAAGATAAATATTATCTTCTGTAATATTATTCTTCTGCGTTATGTAGGTTATATCATAGCCGGCTCTATTAAGTGGGCGCCTGTAATTATTGCTTGCGATAAGTATCTTTGATGAAATCTGTGTTGTCAATCCCATTTGTGAGAAGGCCTGAACACCGGTTATGTAACCTATGCGTTTCCCCTCCTTAAATAGCAAGTCTTTTGTCAGTCCATCTATCTGAGGGGGTACCTCTCCAAGCCTTGAAAATTTCGGCTTGTAGAATTTCCCTTTCCCCACCTTTCGCAATTGACCGGACTTTACCATGCGGCTTATTGCCTGTGCCACAGATAGTGAGTACTCGGTCGGTATGCTTAGGTCGGTATAGTCGAAAACCATGCCTTCAGCTATTCCCTCTAATGCTTTATTTATGCGTTCACTCGATTTCATGCTGCAAAGTTAATAAAAATGTCAAGTTTTCGCATGTAAAAACTTGACATTTTTATTTTTCTCAATCTATGGCATCCACCATTTCCTTAAGCATATCCTCGTCAATTTCTCGATAGCGGGCGAAAGCCTGACTGCCGGGAGCGCGACCACTCAATTCGCTCACCATACCCTGGTCTGTCGATGCCGGGCACCGAACAACAGCCGTCCGGCGTGTTTGTCGGCGCTAATGGACCTCTTCGAGGCCCAAATAGGAATGTTGAACAGTACACACAGCCTTGGTCATGAGGTGTTACGCATACGGGCTACATACCTCATGACCACGACAATGTGCTATTATTGTCTCGCGTGCTTCGCGGCTTTCCCGTTACATTGCTCCCCATTCCTCCCGGCTCTGTCACCCTCCGGCCCTGCCTACTGACTCCATCATCATGGCCTCTTTATAGAATTTACGAGCCTTGTCGGTAATTTCAAGACTGCGGTCATATTCGTTACCATCCTCGCCATACGGCTTGTTTAGCAACTCCCTTAGCTCCTGATGCCATTGGACATGACGATGTAATATCCCTTTACGGATTAAATCTTTTGCTGCTCGTTTCTCACTCTTTGTCAATTCTATCATTTTCCCGGCTTTTGCAGTTTATCAATCAAACGCTCCTTTACAATAGCGTATGCTTCGTGTGGGTCAAATTCTTCTCCAACTCGCAATAATTGAGACGTATCGCCAAGAAACTCATCATCTTGCATCTTTTCTTCCATATTGGCTACAAACTCTTTATATGTAGGAATATGATCAACCACAAAATCCATATATTTATGGTAAGACTCGATTACCTTGCCATCATCAAGATTGGTAGTTGTCAACGCCTTATGGAGGTCAAATAGGTCGCGTCCCTTACGTCGCTGATATAAGGCTCTAAGCTTAGTCCCTATCAATTCATCAAATTGATAGGTTAGGATTTCGCAACTGCCGGAGAACCAACCATTATCGACACTGAACGGCACAGTTTGTAACGGTAACACACTGAAATGTTCCTTGCAGTTGATTTCTACTTTCAGTCGCATGGGCACTCGTGGCTCTGTCTCTGACATCAATCTAAATAATAACGTATTGTTATGGCGTTTTTGCTTCACCTTGGGCTCTCCAAGGAAAAACAGAACTTCGCGTAAATGGTCGTAAATTCCCTTTATTGGCCCGGCTTTCACTTGCACCAGGTCGATATCCTCGCTATAACGAGGCTGCGGTGACATAAAAAGTTTGTGAAGTGCAGTCCCTCCACGAAAAGCAAGATTCTCACACAGAAAGTCATCATTATATATAGCCACCAACGCCCGGCATATTATCAAATCCTGTTCAATCTGTTCATCATGTAGCCACGGAGCCGTAGCTCTCCAGTCTTGAATATGTATCAGTGGTATCATTCGTCTATATCTATTTCTTGATTTTCAATTACCTTCCATCTATTGCTGTCATTGCAACCTTCTGTTGATTTACCAATTTTGAATGGGATTACTCTCAGCCTCTTTCCACTTAGAGATAATTTCTCAAACAATTGATTTGCCAAATCATCTTCTTCAAGAATATTTTCGAGAATATATCCAAGGCGCTGATATATGGGCGCATGGTATAATGTGAAAAATTCTTCATCGAATTTTGACACATCGAGCGAATCAACCAAATCATTAAGAACTGTGCAAACTCTATTCAAGCCTCCCACTTTCTTCTCATTGGCTATCAAATCTATGGCAGTAAGTTCAGCAGATGATATATTGACAGACCCGAGACGACTGGTTCGTTTCTCTATACATTTCGGATGAATTCTATTTTTCTTTATAAAATGGAATCTCTCTCCTGCTCTTATGCCATCAATAAGATGAGGGGGGGTATGCATTATCGTAAATGATTGAGGACGTTGCAAAGCAGCGCCGTAAAATTCCGCTGCATTAAGCAAGCCTATGTAATACTCCCTTCCCAAATATCTCATCATTTGGTCAATATAGAATACCGGCGGTACAAGACCCTTCAAACCATATTCTGTAGGGACTATCACATAAAATCCTCTCGCCGGAGATATTATAGTTTGGGCATTCACCTGCCTGTTGAGAGTGTTAAACACGTTTGAGTATTGTAACGCAGGAAAATTCTTCATTACATCTTCAACGCAGAAAGTATATTTACCTCTATACTTTCGTTGCGTTATCCACTCTGATATGGTCTCCTTTTGCTCCATATATTAATCTCAGGTAATGTCATATTACCGCCAATGCGGTTACAAAGTTACACAAATTATGTATAACTTCATAACTCCATTGGAAGCATTTTCATATTTTCATCTCGCTAATCAGATTATAATTATTTAAGAGCCCGTCAATAGCCAAGGCGCTTGAGTGCATCTTTGACCTGATCACGCCAATAGCCGGTATCGTTTGCAACTGCCAGACGGTACCATTTTACCGCCTCACTAATATTACGCTCCACACCATATCCCCCATATTCATAGATTATTCCAACGAAGTACTGTGCGGTTTCGTCCCCTTCCTCCGCCAACGGCATATACCATTTAAGGGCAAGAGCATTATTTTTTGAAACCCCATTTCCATTAAAATAAATACTTCCCAACGCGGATCTACTTGGAGTATATCCCTTTTCGGCCCCTTTTTTATACCATTTAATCGCCTCAACAATATCCTTTTCAACACCAGTACCTCCTTCACTATATATTAATCCCAAGTAAAAACCACCAGAAACAACATCCTGTTCAGCGGCCTTAAGATACCATTTCACTGCCTCAGCATAATTTTTTTGAACGCCAAGCCCTTCCCTAAACATACTACCCAAACTAAGTTGGGCATCAAAATCACCCTGCGCGGCTTTATCCGTAAATCCGGAATATGCTTTCATGAACCATTTGATTGCCTCATCTTCATTTTTTGACACACCTACCCCATATTTATATTTCCGTCCCAAAAAACACTGAGCATCGGGGTCTCCTTGCTCGGCCGCTTTTTTTACCCAATTAAAACTCTTAGTTGCATCTTTTGCAATCCCATATCCTAAACTATACATTACTCCCAACCTATACTGAGCATGAGCATCCCCCTTTTCAGCCTCCTCTTTAAAACGACTTAATGCTTCAAAAAACCACTTATCTTTTTCTATATCGTTCTTCTTCACGCCATAACCACCCCCATACATATAACCTAACCAAAGTTGAGCATCAGCATGACCTTTGTTTGCAGCCTTTGTCAAATTTACCAAGGCGTCGGCATAATTAGCCTGAAGAAAATTCTTGTAACCGGTAGCAAACAATTCATCGGCAGGCAAATCAATTTCGACCGGCGGTTGTGCAGGCTTGACAGTTGGAGTTGATTTCGGTGGTGTTGATTTCTTTGTGTTTGTTTTCTTTTTGGCCGGAATGGTTTTGGTGGTTTTGGTCGGCTCGCGACGTATGATCCCCTGGGCATCGGCGGCCATCGCGCCACAAATCAACAATATCAAAATAAAAAACAACTTTTTCATAGCTTATCCTTGTTTATCTCACAAAGATAATCAAAATCGCTAAACTATCGATTTATTTCATCCAAAAACATCGGTTTTTCGGTTCAGGGGATGATAGTTTGACTCGGTTTTGTTAATTTTGCGCCATGGATTTCAAACTGCAAGCCACCACTGAGGGCTCAAATGCCCGCGCCGGCCTCATCACAACCGATCATGGCACTGTCGAGACGCCGATATTCATGCCCGTGGGTACCCTCGGCTCGGTCAAGGGTGTTCATCAGCACGAACTGCGCGACGACATAAAGGCCCAGATAATCTTGGGCAACACCTACCATCTCTATCTGCGCCCCGGCATCGAGATCATCCGCAAGGCCGGCGGGCTGCACAAATTCAACGGCTGGGAGCGACCAATCCTGACCGACAGCGGCGGTTTCCAGGTGTTCTCGCTATCCTCCAACCGCAAGCTGACCGAGGAGGGCGCCCACTTCCGCAGCCACATCGACGGCTCAAAGCACCTTTTCACCCCCGAGGGGGTGGTCGACATCGAGCGCGCCATCGGCGCCGACATCATGATGGCTCTCGACGAGTGTCCCCCCGGCACCTCCGACTATCAATATGCCAGTCGTTCGCTCGACCTGACCATGCGCTGGCTCAAACGCGGGTGGGACCGCTACAAGGAGACCGACGGGCTCTACGGCTACTCCCAGGCTTTCTTCCCTATCGTGCAGGGGTGCACCTATCCCGACCTGCGTCGGCGCTCGGCCAACGAGGTCGCTCAACTCGGGGCCGACGGCAACGCCATCGGCGGCCTGGCTGTGGGCGAACCGGCCGAAGTCATGTATGAGATGATAGAGGTGGTCAACGAGATTCTTCCCGCCGACAAGCCCCGCTACCTGATGGGGGTCGGCACTCCCGTCAACATCCTCGAGGCCATCGACCGGGGTGTCGACATGATGGACTGCGTGATGCCAACGCGCAACGGCCGCAACGGCATGCTCTTCACCCGCAACGGCATCATGAATATGCGCAACCGCAAGTGGGCCGATGATTTCTCGCCCATTCAGGAAGATGGCCCGAGCTATGTTGACCGCGTGTACTCAAAGGCCTACCTGCGCCACCTGTTCATCGCCGGCGAGCTCCTGGCCATGCAGATCGCCTCGATCCACAACCTGGCGTTCTACCTGTGGCTCGTCGCCGAGGCCCGACGGCACATCATCGCCGGCGATTTTGCCGCGTGGAAACCTCAAATGATTGAACGCATCAGCCGCCGGTTATGAAAAATCCCGTCAAGATACTCGACCGATATATTATAGGTAAATTCTTAGGCACCTATATCTTTGCCATCTTCCTCATCCTGGCAATCACCATCATGTTTGACGTCAACGAGAAGCTCGACTCCTTTCTCAAGGCACCCCTCAAGGCGACCATCTTTGACTATTTCATGAACTTTCTCCCCTACTTTGCCAACCAGTTCAGCCCCCTGTTCACGTTTATCGCCGTTATCTTCTTCACCTCCAAGCTCGCCGACAACAGCGAGATCATAGCGATGTTCTCGACCGGCATGAGCTATCGCCGTTTCATGCGCCCCTACCTGATGTCGGCAGCCGTCATCGCTCTGGCCACCTATCTGCTCAGCGCCTACGTCATCCCTCCCGCCAACGTCAAGCGCATCGACTTCACAAACACCTACGTCAAAAACAGAAAGGTGGAATATGGCACAAACATTCAGCTTCAGGTCTCAAAAGGAGTGATAGCCTACATGGGCCGGTATGACAACACAAACAAAACCGGCTACAAATTCTCGCTCGAGCAGTTTAAAGACAAGAAACTCGTGTCGAGGCTCACGGCACAGAGCATCAAGTGGGACACGCTCTACCGGTGGCAGGTGCGCGACTACATGATACGCGAGTTTAAAGGCACCCGCGAGGTCATCACCCGTGGCGCCCGCCTCGACACCACAATCACCATCGAGCCGCGCGACTTTCTCATCTCCAAAAACGACCACGAGACCATGACTACCCCCGCGCTGAGTCAATACATCGACCGGCAGCGGGCACGTGGCGTCGCCAACATAAAAGGATTTGAAATAGAATATCAGCGCCGGTTTGCCATGACAGCCGCCGCCTTTATCCTCACCATCATCGGCATGTCACTGTCGTCACGCAAAGTCAAGGGAGGCATGGGCATCAACATCGGCATAGGCCTTGTGCTGTCGTTCAGCTACATCCTCTTCATGACCGTGACCTCCACCTTTGCCGTGTCGGGACTCACCTCGCCCCTCATAGCCATGTGGATTCCCAACATCATCTACAGCGGCATCGCCATCTTCCTCTACCGCCGCGCAAAACCTTAACATCATGATTAAAAAAACACTTCTTTTACTCATCATCATTCTGATAAAATCAAGCGCCACCGTCGTGGCTCAATCAGGATATGTCACTTGTGCCCCATGCTTTTGGCATCAAAACACCGAAAAATTCAACTTCGCCGACAAATCAAGGCTTTTTAGAGCCAAAGTTAGGACAACCAGCGGTAAATTCACCGACGGTATCACCTTTGGCGGATTATTTTTATCAGACGAAAATGATACCGACGGCTCAAAAACATACTTCACTTTAAGGTACTTTTCCGACAAAAAAGTCAATTTCTATCATTGTAATAATGACATCTTTGAAATATGGGCTTGTCCCGACAACATCAACAACTCTCAATATTACAAATTCTCACTGATACAGCACAAAAAACTACCCCTGAACATGCTTATATGCCACACCGACATGCCACAAGCAAACTTCTTCTATACCGTATTGATAGAGCCCGAAGTAGCCAACAAATTATCAAGCATATTCTCCAACCAAGCAGCCTCAGGCTGTGTCAACCTCAACGAACTTCAATCAAACGATATGGACGGCTTCATATTCATCCTTGGCCTTGCCGGTTTGATACCTGAAGACAAATAAAAAACACACCTGATCACCTATATTTGACTCGCACAAGGCGGTATTGCCATCTTACTATACCGCCTTAGGGCCGCTTTGACAAAAGATATTGGGAGGGGGTCATGCCGACATGATTCTTAAACATGCGGGTGAAATGCTGAGGATAGTCAAAACCGAGATCGTAGGCAACCTTTGAGACACTTCCCGAGGCTATGAGCATATTCTTTGCCATCCTGACAACATGGTGGCGGATGAAGTTGCCGGCACTCTCGCCGGTGTATTTCCTGATCATATCCCCAAAATAGTTGGGCGACATGCAAAGCCTCTCGGCGCAGTACTGCACGCTCGCCAGCCCATGCTCGAGCTGCAAACCCCGGTCGTAATAATCGTTGAGCACACCGCTCAGGCGCACCAGAATATCATCGCTCGAGCGCCTCAGGGTGCTGAACTGACGCTGATAGGCACGGTTACAATAGTGAAGCATCGCCGAGATGTAACTGACAATGATTCCGTCTTGCTCGCTGTCGGCATCGCGCGCCGTCTCCTCGCTTATGTTTCTCATCAGCGACACAAGCACGTCGCGCTCCCGCTCATCCATAAACAGAGCCTCGTTGGCGCTGTAATCAAAAAATGAAAAACGGTCCATCTCGCGCTCAAGCAGGGTGCCGGCAAGCAGATCGGGATGAAAAAGCAATGCCCAGCCATCAATGTCGACAAGCTCGCCGGGCGCATCCCGCCCCCCGACCTGCCCCGGAGCAACACAAATCAAACTGCCCGTAGAGCCCCAGAAACCACCGCTACCGTAGGTCAGATCATCCCTGACCCTGCTGTGCATGAAAATACCGTAGACCCCATAATCATTTATACTCGACGGGATCGGACTGACCTCCTCAAAGTCAATCACTCCGACAAGCCGGTGCCGACCCGTGGCTCCGACATAGTCCAGATAATCGCGAGGCGTGTCTATCTTAAGCAGCTTTGTCATAATCAAATTTTATATGCAAAAATATACAATCTTCTCCTTATCGTCAAATTTGGTAAACAATGCCACAAAAATGGTAACAAAAAACCCCGCCCCGCCCCCTATCTTTGCAGCATGAAAACAAAAACAATCACGACAACACTTGCAGCGCTCGCCCTCGCGGCAGCCATGACAGCAAACACTCAAGCAAAAAACATCAATATGAACACCAACACTTCACTCGCCCCTGCACAGTCTCTCGACATGACTCAGGAGTGGGACAAAGTATTCCCCCAAAGCGACAAAGTTGACCATACAAAAGTCACATTTGTCAACCGGTATGGGATCACCCTCGCCGCCGACCTTTACAAACCCAAAGGCGCCACCACCCCGCTGCCCGCCATCGCCGTGAGCGGCCCCTTCGGCGCCGTCAAGGAGCAGTCGAGCGGCCTTTACGCCCAACAACTCGCCGAGCGCGGATTTCTGACCATCGCCTTCGACCCCTCCTTTACCGGCGAGAGCGGCGGGATGCCCCGACGCGTAGCCTCGCCCGACATCAACGTCGAAGACTTCTCGGCCGCCGTCGACTATCTCTCGACACGACCCGACGTCGACCCCGGCCGCATCGGCATACTCGGCATCTGCGGATGGGGCGGAATCGCCATTCAGGCAGCCATCAACGACCCGCGAGTGAAAGCGACCGTCGCCTCGACGATGTATGACATGACACGCGTCAGCGCCAACGGCTACTTTGACGCCGACAACAACGCCCGGCAACGCAACGCCACCCGGGCCTCTCTGGCCGCACAGCGAACAGCCGACTATCTTGACGGCTCCTACCAACGCGCCGGCGGCGTCGTCGACCCCCTGCCCGACGATGCTCCCCAGTTTGTCAAAGACTATCACGCATACTACAAGACACCGCGCGGCTACCATAAGCGCAGCGGCAACTCCAACGACGGCTGGAACACCACATCGGTCCTCCCCTTCATCAACTTCAAATTTTTTGAATATGCCGACGAGCTTGAAAACGCAGTCCTGATCGTGCACGGCGACAAAGCACACTCCTACTACTTCGGAAAAGACACCTTTGCCAAACTCAAAGGTGACAACAAGCAGATGCTCACCGTAAAAGACGCCACCCACTGTGACCTCTACGACCAACCCGACAAAATCCCCTTCGACGAGATAGCCGCCTTCTACACACAATACCTCAACTAACCCCTCCATCCCGCCACCCCCGGGCGACCTCACGACCGCCCGGGTGGCATCCTCGCGGCAGCCCAATCTGTGGGAATTGCCCGGAATTGCCGGCAATTGCGATTTCAAAGACAAAAAACCCTCAAAAAAATTGCACATAAAAACAACAATCACTACCTTTGCATCCGCAAACCACAGAAACCGCCATTTACTCCACACGTAAATGCCACAAGGAAAGATGCCGGAGTGGTCGATCGGGACGGTCTCGAAAACCGTTGTACCCTTACGGGTACCCAGGGTTCGAATCCCTGTCTTTCCGCAACCATCAAGATTGAAACTCACTGAATTTCAGTGAGTTTCTTTCGTTTTAAGACCTTGCAAAATTGGGTTAGTCCCCCAAAGCAGTCCCCCTCAAATATGATTGTTTTTAACATTTTTTATAGGTTAAGATTGCCTTATGATGCTAGTTTGGGGCTTTATGGTCGTCTTTTTTTGAGATAAAGTCGTCTGTGAGAGCCAAAGATATTATGCTCATAGGCATATTTGACGGCTCTGGTTATCTCATCGGACGGAAGGTCTGAGAGAAGTGATTGAATGAACTGTTGAGCCTTGATCTTATCAACCCCTGCTTTGCATAGCACCCCTGCATACGACAGCGCGGTGTTATTTCTGCCTCTGTCTATCGTGGCCTGATTCCATTTCTTAGTGAGCATATTGATTATGGAATCGTCTGTGAGGATATACTTGCTCAGGTAATTCAAAAACGAACTAGTGTAGTCATCATCCGGCTCAAAGATTGCATTCCCCCTTACATCCTCTACAATGGTTTGTGTGGCTATCGGTAGATCCTTAACAGGTGTCCGCGAGGGTATGTAATGAAACGGCTCGGGACTAGGGTTAATCCAAAGGTCGGGGTCATAAGAGAGATAATTAC
Source organism: uncultured Muribaculaceae bacterium (assembly GCA_964394205.1). Lineage (GTDB taxonomy): Bacteria > Bacteroidota > Bacteroidia > Bacteroidales > Muribaculaceae > HGM05190. Next base: position 24,967 of record CAYMVS010000029.1, read on the forward strand.
CTCGTCCAAGGTCAGATGTGGAAGTATCTGAGGCATCACATTTGAAGAGCGCAATGAGTTGAGCATATAAGTCAGCATGATTCTCTTTACGTTGGCTATCATGCACTACTATTACTTT
>CAYMVS010000030.1:0-24515 GCA_964394205.1 uncultured Muribaculaceae bacterium
GCGATAATAAACCCGTGAGAAGAAATATTTGTCTTAATCTTCGTTTCATTTTGAGCCTCAAAAACTGGGATTACCTCTACTACATGAACAATGGCACGTCAAATGCCTTTGTGCTTGGCCTGACCTTAGGCAGAAATTCAATCGACAACCCCACCTATACCCGCAGCGGCTCGACATTCTCGCTCAACCTGCAGATCACCCCGCCGGCATCGCTCTTCGGCAAGAAGAACTGGAAGGCGCTCTCCGAGGCCCAGACAACCGAGGCCAAAAAGCAGATGTACCGATGGATCGAGTACTGGAAGCTGCGTTTCAAATCGCGCACCTACACTCCGCTCACCGACCCCGACGGCCAGTGGACACTCGTGTTGATGACCCGCGCCGACATCGGTCTGCTGGGCAGCTACAACAAATACCTCAAGTCGCCGTTTGAGACCTTCTATGTGGGCGGTGACGGCATGTCGGGCAGCTACACCTACGCCACCGAGACAATAGCCCTGCGCGGATATGACAACGGTCAGTTCACCCCGTTCCGTTCCGAGGGTTATGCCTACACCCGCTTCGGTGTCGAGCTCCACTTCCCGTTCATGCTCCAGCCGTCGACCACCATCTATGGCCTGGCCTTTGCCGAGGCGGGCAATGCATGGACCTCGGTGTCACAGTTCCAGCCCTTCTCGATGAAACGCAGTGCCGGTGTCGGTGTGCGTGTGTTCCTCCCCATGGTCGGCATGATGGGTATCGACTGGGCCTACGGCTTTGACCGTGTCTTCGGCGAGAAGGGTGGCAGCCACTTCCACTTCATTCTCGGCCAGGAGTTCTAAACCATTTGATGTTTCATCGGTCTAAAGAGAAAACTCAAGTTAAAAGCGAATATGAAAAAGATATTTTTATTTGCACTGTTGGTGGTCGCAACCACGCTTGGCGCGAGTGCCCAGAAGTTTGCGTTGGTCGATATGGACTACATCCTCTCAAACATGCCGGCCTACGAGATGGCCAATGAGCAGCTCAACCAGCTGTCGCTGCGTTGGCAGAAAGAGGTTGAGGAGAAGGGCAAGGAGGCCGAGACCCTTTACAAGAACTATCAGTCGGAGTCGGTTTTTCTCACCGATGAGCAAAAACGCAAGAAGGAGGAGGAAATTGTAGCTACCGAGAAGGCAGCCTCCGAGCTCCGGGCAAAATATTTCGGACCCGACGGCGAGCTCTACAAAAAGCGCCAGAGCCTTATGAAACCGATTCAGGAAGAGATATATAACGCGGTGAAAAAGCTGTGTGACGAGCGTGGCTATCAAATGATTATCGATCGGGCGTCGGCCGACATCATCTTTGCGTCGCCAAAAATCGACGTCAGCAACGAGGTGCTTGAAAAACTGTCAATCTCCAAATAGACGCCCTGCGCCGCCGCTCGGGCCGCCTGCCCCTGAAACAGCAGCGACGGGCAGCCGGGAGTAAAGATATCAGTTGCCGCCAACAAAAAATCATTTTTTTTACACAAGTTATTTTAGATATTCAAGCAATTGATTATCTTTGCATCCACCTTGAGATGTCAAAGGGCATCTTGACGAAAAATAAACAATAATAGAATACTAAAAAATATGATTAAGAGAATCTTACTTGCAATTCTTATTGCACTTCCCTTGTGTGGTTTCGCTCAGGGCAAATTTGGCACCGTTGATGTGCAGAACATTATTCAGGCGATGCCCGACTACACGGCAATGCAAAGTCAGCTTGAAACATCGTCAAAGACATACGAGGCTGAGTTTCAAAAACTGAGAGAGGAGTTTAATAAGAAATATACAGATTTCCAGCAGCTTGACGAGAGCACACTCGCTTCGATCAAGGAGCGTCGCCTTCAGGAGCTTCAGGAGCTCGACCAGAAGATACAGCAGTTCCAGGCCACAGCCTCTCAGGACCTCCAGCGCCAGCAGGAGCAGCTCATGGGCCCGATCCAGACCAAATTGCAGGACGCAATCAAGGCCGTTGGCGACGAGGGCAGTTTCACATTCATCTTTGAGAACATGATGGCGGCCTACACCGGCAAAGACGTCATCGACGTGACCCCTCTTGTAAAAGCCAAACTCGGCTTAAAATAAGCCTGTGTGCTTAGAGCACACATAGCCCCCTCATCAATCTGAGCCGATATTCCGCCTCACGGCCGGGGTATCGGCTCTGTGATTGACATCTCGTGGGGTTGGCCTATAACGATCTAGCACCCAATCAACCAACCGACGCCCTCCCAATGTGTCAAGTCCCACCAATAAGCAGCCTGTCACTGCTGACACGCCTGGCGGTGACTGTCATCCTGACAGTCACCCTCGCCTCATGCAGTGCCGTCAAGCATGTGCCCCAGGGGGAGTATCTGCTTGACAAGGTGAATATTGAGGTGCACGACAACAAGCAGGTTAAGTCGGACCGCCTTGTCAATTACCTGCGTCAGACACCCAACCACAAGGTGCTCGGTTTTTGGAAACTCCAACTGGCCACCTACAGCCTGTCGGGCCATGACTCCACAAAATGGTACAACAAATGGTTCAGGCGCATGGGGCGTCCGCCGGTCATCTACAGCCGCGAGCTGACCGGCAGCTCGGCCCGACAACTGCGTCAGGCGCTGGTCAACATGGGCTATCTCAACGCCCGTGTTGTGGTCGACACGACTATCAACGTCAAGAAACGGCGTGTAAATGTAGACTACAATATCTACACCGGCACCCCACATCACATCTCTTCAATCACCTACGACATCGCCGACCCGGCCATAGAGCGCCTGCTCATGGCCGACACCACTGTCTTCAATGTCCATCCCGGCGACCTGCTCAACCGCGACGAGCTCGACCTCGAGCGCACAAAGATTGTCTCGCGGCTACGCAACAACGGCTACTACACGTTCAACAAAGAGAACATCTCTTATGTGGCCGACACGGCCCAAAACTCCAAGTCGGTCAATCTCACCCTACGCGTGTTGCCCCCGGGGGTACACTCGGGGGCCATCTCGCCCGACTCGGCGCTGAGTCGGTTTGAACACCCGGTGTTTCACATCGGCAGCGTCAATTTCCTGACCGATTACACCTCGGGAACCCCGATCGACGAGGCTATGGCTGCCGCCACCGACACGATTGTCTATCGTGGAATGACGGTTTTCAACGGACCCGATGCCTATCTGAAGCCATCGGTGCTTGAGGAGAAATGTTTCCTGGTGCCGGGAGCGGTGTTCAGGGCCAACAATGTGGACCGCACCTACGAGTCGCTGTCGCGTCTGGGGATTTTGCGCAACATCAACATCGAGATCAGGCCCTCGGGCATTCCAAACACGCTCAATGTCTACATTCTGCTGACACGTAACAAGAAGCAGGGTGTCACCTTTGAGCTTGAAGGGACAAACTCGGAGGGTGACCTCGGTTTCGGAGTGGCTCTGACCTATCAGCACCGCGACGTGTCTTATGCCTCCAATATGCTGACAGCCAAGGTGAGAGCTTCCTACGAAAGCCTGTCGGACAACCTGAACGGACTGATCAACGACCGCTATACCGAGTTTGCCGGCGAGGTTGGTATCACCTTCCCAAAATTTGAGTTCCCGTTTTTGTCGCGCTCGCTCAAGAAACGCATCAAGGCCGTGTCGGAGTTTGCCTTGTCGGGCAACTATCAGGAGCGCCCCGAGTACACTCGCGTCATCGCCGGGGGCGCCTGGAAATACCGGTGGAGCAATCGCGAGGCCACCGTCAGGCGCACGTTTGACCTCATTGACATCAACTATGTCTATCTCCCTCAAAGCACCATCGACTTCATCGACCAGGTGGCGCCGACCAACCCGTTGCTGAGATACAGCTATGAGGATCACCTGATTATGCGCATCGGTTATACGTTCTACAAGACAAACCGGCGCATGGGCTCAGGCTCGCTGACGCGCGTCAGGCTGCAACCGACGGTCTACACCCTGCGCGGCTCGGTCGAGACGGCGGGCAACCTTTTATATGCCATCAGCTCGCTGTCGGGTCAACATCGCCACGACGGGGCCTACCACTTCCTGGGTATCCAGTATTCCCAGTATGCCAAAGCCGAGTTTGACTATTCCATAGCCCGCAATCTCAACGAGCGTCATTCGTTTGCCTTTCATGCAGGCACCGGTATCGCCGTGCCCTACGGCAACAGCCGGGTGGTACCCTTTGAGAAACGTTTTTATGCCGGCGGTGCAAACGGTGTCCGAGGATGGGGTGTTCGCACCCTCGGTCCCGGCGCCTACGACTCCCGCAACTCGGTGACCGATTTTATCAATCAATGTGGCGACATAAGCCTCAATCTCAGCGCCGAGTATCGCGTCAAGCTCATCTGGGTGCTCGAGGCCGGTGTCTTTGTCGATGCCGGAAACATCTGGACTATACGCGATTACCCAAATCAGCCGGGGGGCGTATTTAAGTTTGATAAATTCTGGAAACAGATAGCGGCGGCCTATGGTGTTGGCCTGCGCATGGATTTTCAATACTTTCTGTTACGTTTTGACCTTGGCCTGAAGGCCTACAACCCGGCCATGAACCAGGAGCGTTGGCCTCTTATACACCCCCGTTGGAAACGCGACACCACATTCCACTTCTCGGTGGGATATCCATTCTAACCCTCAATCTGTCACCTGATTATGAAACGACTTGTAATATTTGACCTCGACGGCACCCTGCTAAACACGATTGAAGACCTGGGTCGTGCCTCCAATTATGCGCTCGAGACGCTCGGTTTCCCGACCCACAGCCTCTCGTCCTATCCGTTTTATGTTGGTAACGGGGTTACAAAGCTGATTGAAAGGGTATTGCCTGATGACCGTCGGACACGCATCGATATCGAGCGGGCTCGGCGCGAGTTTATGGTTTATTATGATGAGCACGACCACGACTTCAGCCGTCCCTACGAGGGGATCGGCCGCCTGCTCCACGACCTGCGCGACCACGACATCAACATCGCCGTCGCCTCCAATAAATACCAGAGAGCGGTCACGCGCCTGATCAACCATTTTTTCCCCGACGTTGCCTGGGCGGCGGTCAAGGGGCAGGAGGGGACGCGCCCCGTCAAGCCCGACCCCTCGATTGTGTTTGACATCCTCCTTTCGTGTCCGACACCCAAAAGTGAGGTGCTCTATGTAGGCGACTCGGGGGTCGACATCGAGACAGCGCGACGTGCCTGCGTCGACTCGGTGGGCGTCACCTGGGGGTTCCGTCCCGTCAAGGAGCTGCGTGAAAGTTATGCCGACCATATTGTCAGCTCCCCCTCCGAGATACTTGACATCGCCCTCGCTCCAACCTTATAATATCTTTCTTCAAGATGAAACAATTTCTCGACGTAAACGACATAGGGTCTCTCGACACAGCTGTCAGGGAGGCGATTGAGGTGAAAGACAACCGTTTCGGCTATCAGCATCTGGGCCGCAACAAGACACTGCTGCTGATTTTTTTCAACAACTCGCTGCGCACGCGCCTCAGCACCCAGAAGGCGGCCATGAACCTGGGCATGAACGTGATAGTGCTCGATGTCAATCAGGGCGCATGGCGGCTGGAGACCGAGCGGGGTGTCATAATGGATGGTGACAAAAGCGAGCATCTGCTTGAGGCAATCCCGGTGATGGGCTCGTTTTGTGACATAATAGGGGTTCGCTCGTTTGCCGGTCTTGTCAGCAAGCACGACGACTACACCGAGCGGGTGCTCTCACAGTTTGTGAAATATTCGGGCAAGCCGGTTCTGTCGATGGAGGCGGCCACGGGCCACCCCCTGCAGGCGTTTGCCGACCTCATCACCATCGAGGAGCACAAGCGTGTCGACCGCCCGAAAGTGGTGCTGACGTGGGCTCCCCACCCCAAGGCGTTGCCTCAGGCTGTGCCCAACTCGTTTGCACAGTGGATGGTAGCCGCCGGCTATGATGTGGTTGTGGCCAACCCCGAGGGGTATGACCTTGACCGGCGGTTTACAGCCGGAGCCACCGTGACCCATAATCAGGATGAGGCTCTGGCCGGCGCCGACTTTGTCTATGCCAAAAACTGGAGTGCCTACGATGACCCCAACTATGGCAAGGTTATAAGCCGCGACCCGTCGTGGACGGTCACATCCGACAAGATGGCGCTCACCCGCGACGGTTTCTTCATGCACTGCCTGCCGGTGCGCCGTAACGTGATAGTGACCGATGAGGTCATCGAGGGGCCGCGCTCGCTGGTTATCCCCGAGGCAGCCAACCGTGAGATTTCGGCACAGGTGGTCCTCAAACGTATGCTCCAAAGCCTTTGATGTCACAATCATGTCGCTGTCTCACAAACTCTTGCCGCTGCTTTTGACCTGCCTTATGCTCCCGCTTGGAGGGTGCATGGATTGGGACTACGGACCCCAGGGGGAGGTTGACACGGCCGGCCGCGGCCTGTTTGTGGTCAGTGAAGGTAATTTCCAGTATGGCAACGCGTCGCTCTCGTTCTACAACCCTGAGACCATGCAGGTTGAAAACGAGGTGTTCAGCCGTGCAAACGGTATGTTGCTTGGCGATGTGGCCCAGTCGATGACTGTCAGGGGAGACGACGGGTGGATTGTGGTCAACAACTCAAACATAATCTTTAGAATAGATGTCGGGACAGGCCGCGAGACAGGTCGGCTGACGGGGGTGGTCTCTCCCCGGTATATGCTGTTTGTCAACGAGCACAAGGCCTATGTCAGCCGTCTGTGGGACAATCATATAGCTATCATGGACCCCACGACCATGACACTGACGGGAGAGATCGAGGTGCCCGGAATGGATCGCGACAATGGCTCGACCGAGCAGATGGTCATGACCGGGGGGATGGTTTTCTGCACTTGCTGGAGCTACCATAACCGCGTTATAAAGATAGACCCGACGACCGACCGTGTTGTCGGCTCGTTGATGGTGGGAGTTCAGCCAAAGTCGATTGTCGCCGATGCCCGGGGGCATGTGTGGGTGCTGACCGACGGTGGCTTTCCGGGCAATCCGGCAGGCTATGAGCAGCCGGCGCTCGTCGAGATTGACCCCGTGGCGATGGAGATAGCCGGGCGATGGCGCTTCCCCATTGACGACACCCCCTCGCGGCTTGTTGTCAATAAAGAGGGCGACACCCTCTTTTGGTTGAACAAAGAGGGGGTTTACACCATGGAGGTCGGCGCGACACAGCTCCCCTCGGCCCCGGTGATAGCCTCGCGTGGTTCCATCTTCTATAACCTGACGATTGACCCCGTTGAGAGAGACATTTATGTGGCCGACGCCATTGATTATCAACAACCCGGCCTCATCTACCGTTACAGCGCCGACGGCGTTGTGATTGACCGTTTTCGTGCCGGGGTCAATCCGGGCGCTTTTGCCTGGAAGGAGGAGACGCCGTGAGCCGTACTGTTGTTGCCATATTGATCGGTCTGCTCATGCCCGGCCTCATTGTCGCGGCCGAGCGGCGACTGGGGGAGATAACGGTCACCGCCCGGCGTCCCGTCAGTGAGATCGGGGTGGTGATGACCAAACTCGACTCGGCCTCTCTCAAAGACAATGTCTCTCTCTCGATGGCCGACGTGCTGACATTCAACACATCGGTTTATGTGAAAAACTACGGTCGGGGCACCCAGGCTACGGTCGCCATGCGCGGCACATCCCCCTCCCACACCCGCGTTACCTGGAACGGGATGAATCTTTCGAGCCCTCTGCTCGGCATGACCGACTTCTCAACCATTCCGTCCTATTTTATAGACCACGCCGACGTGTTTCACGGCAGCGGGTCGCTCAACCAGATCGCGGGAGGCCTTGGGGGACTGGTCGCCCTCTCGACGGTGCCCGACATCGAGCCGGGGCTGCATGCCCAGTATGTTCAGGGGATCGGCAGTTTCAAAACGTTTGACGAGTTTGCCCGTGTCACGTGGTCAAACAGGCGCTGGAAAACGTCGACGCGACTCTTTGCCGGCCACTCGGCAAACGATTTCATGTTTACCAACCATGACCGCAAGGAGAACGTCTATGACAGTGATCACAACATTGTCGCTCAATATTACCCCCGGCAGCGCAACCGCAACGGTGCCTTCACCGATTATCACGCCATGCAGGAGGTGTGGTTTGACCCGGGCCGTCACGACCGCGCCGGGCTCTCGGCGTGGTACATGTCGACCAATCGCGAGATTCCCTTTCTGACAACCGACTATGGCGCCGACATGGCGATTGAAAATCGTCAACGCGAGCAGACGCTTCGCGCGGTCGGCTCGTGGGACCACTCGGGCAACCGATGGAAGATGAGGGTAAGGGGGGGATGGACCCACTCGTGGGTGGCCTACGACTACAGCCGCGGTCCGCTCTCCATGCCGATGACCACCATGAGCCGCACCCGCAGCCATCTCAACACAATCTTTGGTCGGGCCGAGGGGGAGTATAACCCGGTGCCGAGGGTGTCGCTGACGGCCTCGGTCGCTGTCAATCAACATATTGCCGACTCCCGCGACCGCAGCATGATTGATGCCGACGGGCACTTGACCACTTTAGGGTATCGCGAGTGGCGCGCCGAGATCAGCGCGGCGGCATCGGCCCGGTGGCAGCCCCTCGACGGCTATGGCGTGGCCCTGGTGATGCGCCACGAGTCGATGGGAGGGAAGTCGGCACCGTTGATTCCGGCGCTGATGGTCGACGCGTTGGTCAGTCGTCGGGCCAATGTCACTCTCAAAGGGTCGGTGTCGCGTAACTACCGTTTCCCGTCACTCAATGACCTTTATCTGATGCCCGGCGGCAACCCTGATCTCAAGAGCGAGAGCGGTATCACATACGACCTGGCCGTTGCCTGTGCTCTCGGCGACAACCGTCACTACTCGCTGAGCGGCAGCCTGGGGTGGTTTGACTCTTACATTGACAACTGGATTCTTTGGCTCCCCACCCCTAAGGGCTATTTCACACCGCGCAATGTGAAAAAGGTCCATTCTTACGGTATCGAGCTGAACATCAACATGATGACAGAGCCTCTGAAGGGCTTGCCCATCGATCTGTCGGGCTCGTTGTCGTGGACACCGTCGATCAACCGTGGCGGGAAGATGAGCGAAGGGGACCGCTCGACAGGTCGTCAATTGCCCTACGTGCCGCGCGTCTCGGCCTCGCTCACGGGCCATCTGACATGGCGCCGCCTGGGGTTTCTGTATAAATGGTGCTACTATAGCCGGCGCTACACCATGTCGAGCAACGACCTGACTTTCAACGGTTACCTGCCGCCTTATTTTATGAGTAACATCGCTGTTGAGTACAATCAGCCCCTCCGGCCCGCCGACATTCAGCTCAAACTCTCGGTCAATAATCTCTTTAACGAGGATTACCTGTCGGTGCTCTCGCGCCCCATGCCGGGCATCAATTTTGAACTTTACATCGGCATTACACCACGCTTTAAGCAAACAAAAAAAAACGTCAACCATGAGAAGTAAACCGATATTAATATTTGTCTTACCCCTGATGCTGACTGTCTTGGCGATTGGATTGACCTGTTGCGGCCGCCGGGACAAGATGGCTGTTGGCGACGGGGACACACTTTACGCTCCACGGTATGCCAGCGGCTTTGAGATAGTCAAGGTGCCCGGCGAGAGCGACAGCGCCGGTGTGATTATCAAAGTGAAAAATCCGTGGCAGGGGGCGAGCGATGTTGTTGAAAGCCTGCTTATTGACCGTACTGCCGACGGCCATCTGCAAGTGCCGGGAGTGACTCAAAAGATTTGTGGAGACGCCCGGAGGATTGTGGTAATGTCGTCGACAGCGGTGGCTATGCTCGATGCCATAGGCCGAGCCGATGTGATAACCGGTGTGTCGGGACGCCGGTGGATTTCAAGCCCGTCGTTGACTGCTCGGCTTGACTCGGTGCAAGAGGTCGGGTTTGAGGGGAATATCGACTATGAGGCGATTTTGGCAGCCAACCCCGACCTGGTGGTCGTCTATGGGGTGAGCGGCCCCTCACAAATGACAGAGAAACTTGCCGCGATGGGTATCCCGATGATTTACCTGGGCGATTATGTGGAGGAGTCGCCTCTTGGAAAAAGTGAATGGATGGTGGTGATGGGCGAGCTGACCGGCGATCGTGAGGCGGCCATAAAGGCGTTTGACCGGATTGTACCGCGATATGAAAATCTCGCGGCCAGGGTCAGAGAGGCGGTCACGAGACGGCCCAAGGTGATGTTCAATCTGCCATACGGCGATGTCTGGTACATGCCGGGGCGCTCGAGCTATCAGGTGAAACTTGTCGAGGACGCCGGTGGTGAGTATCATTATACCGGTGCCGATGCCGGCACGGTTTCAAAGGTGATCGATTCAGAGACGGCCATGATGCTGGCGTCGGAGGCCGATGTGTGGCTCAACACCGGGTCGGCCTCAACGATAGCTCAGATGAAAAGTGCCGTGCCAAAATTTATCGACGTTAAGGCGTTGAAAACCAACCAGGTCTATAACAACAACACGCGCCTCAACCCTCAGGGTGGAAATGACTATTTTGAGTCGGGAGCCATTCGCCCCGACCTTGTGTTGCGCGACTTGGTCAAGATTTTTCACCCCTCTCTTGTTAAGGATTCCCTTGTCTTTTATCAGCAGTTGAAATGAAAACACGACGCTCGGTCATATTTGTCATCCTGACGGCCCTGTTGGTGGTATTGCCGGTGGTCGACCTTGCCGTTGGCTCGGTGCCGATACCACTTCGACAGGTTTGGGGTGCAGTCACCGGTCAGGGTGACGTGAATCCAACTATTGTAAGTATTGTCTTAAATGTCAGACTTTTAAAGGCGATTGTCGCGATATTGGCCGGCATGGCCCTGTCGGCGTCGGGCTTGCAGATGCAGACCCTCTTCCGCAACCCTCTGGCGGGTCCCTACGTGCTCGGTATCAGTGCCGGCGCGAGCCTTGGCGTGGCTCTTCTGGTGCTTGGAGCCTCGGTGATGCCGGGGCTGCAGGCGATGGCCACAACCGTGGGGATAGCCGGCGCGGCATGGATAGGCGCGGCGGTGGTCCTTGCGGTGATCGGCACGCTCTCGCGCCGGGTAAAGGATATAATGGTTGTCTTGATTATTGGCATGATGCTGTCATCGGCCATCGGCGCTCTGGTTCAGGTGATGCAATATTTAGGCAACGAGCAGTCGCTCAAGAGCTTTGTGGTGTGGACCATGGGCAGCCTCGGCGAGGTAACCGCGCGGCAGATGTGGATCATGGCGCCGGCGGTTGTGGCCGGGTTGCTCATCGCGTTGGCCACCGTCAAGCCGCTCAACCTGCTGCTCTTTGGCGAGGATTATGCAGTCACCATGGGGCTCAATGTCAGGCGCAGCCGCCGGCTCATCCTCATCTCGACCACGCTCCTGGCGGGGACGGTGACCGCATTCTGTGGCCCGATAGGGTTCATCGGTCTCGCCATGCCCCATGTGGCCCGCGTCATTGTTGCCGACAGCAACCACCGTGTCCTGATGCCGGCCACACTGCTTACCGGCGCTAATGTCATGCTATGTTGTGACATCGTGTCAAAGCTGTTCACACTGCCGGTCAATGCCATAACCTCGCTTGTCGGAATACCGGTGGTGATATCTGTTGTTCTCAGAAACCGTTGATTATGATAGAATTAAAATCGTTTGGCATAGGGTATGGACACAATGAGCTGCTCAAGGATGTCAACACCGTGTTTCACGGCGGCCACCTGACGGCACTGATAGGGCGCAACGGCACCGGTAAGTCGACACTTATCAGAGCCATTGCCGGGCTAAACCGCTCCTGTACCGGCTCGGTCATCATTGACTCCAGGGAGATAGACACTCTTCAACCCGAGCAGCTCTCGCGACGCCTGGCCCTGGTGACCACCGAGCGTGTCAGGGTTGCCCACCTGAGCTGCCGCGATGTCGTGGCCGCCGGGCGCGCCCCCTACACAAACCGTTTCGGCACCCTCTCGGCTGCCGACAACGAAATTGTCGACAGCGCCCTCGATCGCGTGGGGATGAGCGACTTTGCCAAACGCAGCATCAGCACACTCAGCGACGGCGAGGCCCAACGCGTCATGATAGCGCGTGCCCTGGCTCAGCAAACCGGCAATCTGATACTCGACGAGCCGACATCTTTTCTTGATATGCCATCGCGCCGGCAGCTTGCCGCCCTGCTCAACTCGCTGGCGCTCGACGAGGGAAAATGTGTCATTTTCTCGACCCACGAGCTTGACCTGGCAACACAGTTTGCAACCGACATATCACTCGTCGGCAACAAAACGATCCTGACCCTGCCAACCGACAGGATGCTTGCCTCGGGAGCAATCGACCGCATGTTTGCCGACTGACTGTTTGCCGATTGGCCGATTTTGAGTATCTTTGTCATCATCATTTAATTATGGCACAATCAACTGCACAATCAAAAAACCGAGCCGGCGCCAAGGGCAAGTCGCGACGCCCCAGGATCAGTCCGGTCATCTGTCCCCCCGAGATGTCGCTTGAAGAGTGGCAAAAGGCTCTGCGCCGTCAGACGGCCGAGTCGGAGAATATCTCGGTGACTCCCCCCGACGAGAACAGCTCCTATTTCACCGTCAAGGGGGTCAACTCGCGGCAAAGCCACCGTGTGGCCTACTATGGCGACGGCAGTCCATGGAATTTTTGCTCATGTCCCGACTTCCGAACAAGTCAACTCGGCACATGCAAGCACATCGAGGCTGTCACCATGGCCCGCGCCGGTGTGTATGCCCGCCGCCGGTACTATATGCCCCGCTACTCGTCGGTCTATGTGGAATATATCGGAGGCCGTGAGGTGAAAATACGTTATGGCACGACCAACACCAACGAGATGCGTGCCCTTGCCGCCCGTTTTTTTGACAGAAACAATGAATTGCTGCCGGGGGCAAGCCGCCACTTTGACGAGTTTTTGCAGCAGGCGCGTGAGATCGACCCCGAGTTTCGCTGCTATGACGATGCCGTTCAGCTTATAGTCGCCCGGCGCGAGGCCGCCCGGCGCCGCCAGTTGGTGAGAGGGGAGCTGGCCAACAGCGACCTGTCGGGGCTGCTCAAAGCCACGCTTTACCCCTATCAGGTCGAGGGCGTGAAATTTGCATTTGAAAATGGCCGTACCATCATTGCCGACGAGATGGGTCTGGGCAAGACCATTCAGGCCATCGCCGCGGCCGAGCTGCTGCGCCGCGAGGGTTTTGTCGGGTCGGTGCTGATACTCTGTCCCACATCGCTCAAATACCAGTGGAAACGCGAGATTGAACGGTTCACCTCGATGACAGCCGTCATTGTCGAGGGTAACCCGGTGACACGAAAGCAGTTGCTTGGCGGCGACGCGTTCTATAAGATAGCCTCCTACCACTCGATGGCCAACGATGTCAAGCACGGCGTCAGGCCCGAGTGTGACCTCATTATCTATGACGAGATCCAGCGTCTCAAAAACTGGGATACACAGATAGCGCGCTACAGCCGCTTCCTGACCTCCGACTATGTCATAGCCCTGTCGGGCACCCCGCTTGAAAACAAGCTGATGGAGCTTTACTCGGTGATGCAGCTTGTCGACCAGTATTGTCTCGGGCCATACTATCGTTTTACCGCCGAGACAACCGATTTTGGCAATAACGGCCAGGTGATCGGCTATCACAATCTCAACGTCGTCGCCCGTATGCTGAAAAATGTGCTGATCAGACGTCGCAAGGCCGACGTGGCGCTCCAGATGCCGTCGCGCACCGACACCAATCTCTTTGTGCCGATGACCCGGGAGCAGGCCGACTACCATCAGGAGTATTCCTCAGCCGTCAGCCGCCTGGTTTCAAAGTGGAACAGGATGCACTTCCTCTCCGAGGCCGACCGTCGCCGATTGCTGATGTCTTTGTCGATGATGAGAATGGTGTGTGACAGCACCTATATCATCGACCAGTCGAGCCGCTATGACACAAAGATTGACGAGGCGTTGGCGATTGTCAACGAGGCTCTTGAAAGCGACGACACCAAGATTGTCATCTTCAGCCAGTGGGAGCGGATGCAGCGCATTATGGCCTCGGAGCTGAAAAAGGCCGGTGTGAGATTCTCCTTTTTGCACGGCAGTGTCCCCTCGGCCAAACGCTCAGAGCTCATAGCCGAGTTTATGGACAACCCCGACTGCCGTGTGTTCCTGTCGACCGATGCCGGCGCCACGGGCCTCAATCTGCAGGCTGCGTCTCTGATAATCAACTTTGATTTGCCCTGGAACCCGGCGGTGCTCGAGCAGCGCATCGCGCGCATCTGGCGACTCGGCCAGTCTCGCCCCGTCCAGGTTATCAACATGATAGCAAGGGGAACAATCGAGGAGCGTATGCTCGACACCCTCAAGTTTAAGTCAAACCTCGCCGCCGGTATCCTTGACCGGGGTGAAGACTCGGTGTTGATGGAGGGCAAGAAGTTTGAGCAGATTATTGATATTATCGAGCCTATAATCGACAACGAGACCGACACCGAGACCATCGCCGTTGTTGCCGACACCGAGCCGGCCCGAAATCCCGACACGTCGGTGTCGTCAGTGATGGCCGACAACAGCGATGACGATGCCGCCGGCGGGAAAGCGTCGGCCGCTCCTCACCATAGCCAGGATGACGCGTCAAAACAGGCAGTCCACACCCCCGACAGTGTGGTGGCGAGCGGTGTGTCATTTTTTGCCGGACTCGCCGAGATGCTCTCGACGCCTGAGAAAACCGTGCAGTTGGTCAATACCATTGTCAAGCATGACAGTGCCACCGGCCAGACCTCCATCAACATCCCGGTGCCCGACAAATCGACAGTTCAGGCCATCTTTACCGGTCTTGCCAAACTCCTCGCGGCAGAGCCGGGAGGAATGGGAGCAGTGTAACGAGAAAGCCGCGAAGCGCGCGAGACAATAATAGCACATAGCCGAGGGCATGAGGTGTGTAGCATCTCATGACCGAGGCTGTGTGTACTGTTCAACATTCCTATTTGGACCTCTTTGAGACCCAAATATGTGTGTGCACCTCCCGCCACCAATCAAACCGCAAGTGGAGTGCCGTCACCACAATATATCCCTCCGGAACTATTTTTCAGGTGGTTATCCACTCCCCGGGCTGAAACCCGGGGCTCCAGACAATCACGAGCCTCCGGCTCGGTGAGGCGATAGCGGGTCAGCTGACTGGGCCGGAACGTCACCCACCGGCCCTGTCGGTTGACCCCAAAGTTGTCGTCACATAAAGGAGTGGTGATAAAATAAAGTAGACCTTACATCCGGTGGACGTAAGGTCTGCTTTATTTGTGCTGTTAGATTGTTCTCTAAAGCAAATTACTTCTGAGCAGCTGTGGTGTCAGCAGGAGCAGCAGTAGTGTCAGCAGGAGCAGCAGTAGTGTCAGCAACAACCTCCTCAACTACCTCAGTAGCCTCAACAGCGGTGGTGTCAGCAGCCTCAGCAGCCTTGTCAGAAGAAGTACAAGAGAACATAGATGCGCTGAATACAACAGCGAACATAAGAACTAACTTTTTCATTTTCTTTCTTTAATTAAATAATAAAACAATTTTTTTAGCTTCAAAAACGTCACAAAGGTAATACAAATTTCATATATACCAAACAAAAATTAGTATTTTTTTGTGTCAAGCGCGATTTTTACCAAAAAAATCTAAAAAAATGTATAGGAGATGTCACAAAATTTAACATTTTGGCACGTTTTAACATTTTGTGTGCATCCTACGAGCGCTTGACCAAGGGGATTTTACAGGTGACGATGCGGTTGGCCGTCTCGATGGCCTTACTGATGTGGGAACAGATGTGGTCGGGATCCATAAGCCGCTCGATGCCGGCACGCTCGAGGTCGTGGTGCACGTTCTCGTTGACACCCGAGAGGACTACATGGATGTTGAGGGCGTGAGACGAGCGGATGAGTATCTCCAGGTTATGGATTCCGGTCGAGTCGATAAACGGCACGCGACGCATTCGGATGATGCGGACAATCGGTTTGCGGGCCATCGATGTTCTCATGAGTTCGTCAAACTTGGTCGCCACGCCAAAGAAGAAGGGGCCGTCGATCTCATAGACCTCGACACCCGGCTCGACATTGAGCACCTCATGCACCGTGGCATCGGTGCCGGTGGTGGCGTCGAGCTGCTCGCTGTACACTTTGACCTGGGTGTTTTCCATCACTCGTCTCAGGAAGAGAATGACGGCAAGGAGCAGTCCGATCTCGATGGCGATGGTCAGGTCAAAGATGACCGTGAGAAAGAATGTTACCAGGAGCACCGAGATGTCGCTCTTGGGGTTGCTGAAGATGGCACGTACCGTGCGCCATCCGCTCATGTTGTAGGCAACGACAATCAGCACGGCTGCCAGGCAGGCCATCGGCACAAGGTTGATGAGCGGCATCAGGAAGAGATAGATGAGCAGCAAGACGAGGCCGTGGATTATGCCGGCCACGGGGGTGCGGCCGCCGTTGGTGATGTTGGTCATGGTGCGGGCAATGGCTCCGGTCACCGGGATTCCTCCGAAGAAGGGTACCACGACGTTGGCCACCCCTTGGCCGATAAGCTCGGTGTTTGAGTTGGTGCGCGAGCCGGTGACACCGTCGGCCACGGTGGCCGAGAGCAGCGACTCGATGGCGCCCAAGATGGCGATTGTGAAGGCCGATGGGAGCAGACTGTTGATTGTGGCCATGTTCAGTTCAAAGCCGTGGGGCGCGGGAATGTCGGTCTTCAGCGACCCGAAACGCTCGCCGATGGTCTCGACACTCCACTCGGGTGCCACACCTTTGATAAAATAGACGGCCACCGACACAATTATGATGGCCAACAGCGGTCCCGGCAGCTGTTTGGAGATTTTGGGAGTGATGATGATGATGAGCAGCGACACCAGTCCCACGGCCAGTGTCGGCAGGTCGACACGGTCGAGGTTTGACAGATATACCCCCCACTTGGGTATAAACTCGCTTGGCACTCCCGTCAGCCCCAGCCCTAAGAAGTCATTGATCTGGGTCGAGAAGATTGTCAGGGCGATGCCGGCCGTAAAGCCAACCACAATGGGGTAGGGGATAAATTTTATCACCGTGCCTAAGTGAAACAGTCCTAACATCACCAGTATCAATCCCGCCATGAAGGTGGCGATAGCCAGTCCCTGCAGGCCGTAGGTGGCGATGATGTTGTAGACGATGATGATGAATGCACCTGTGGGACCCCCGATCTGAACCGAGTTGCCACCGAGAGCCGACACGATGATGCCGCCTATGATGGCCGTTATCAAGCCCACCGTGGGGCTGACTCCCGATGCGATACCAAACGCGATTGCCAGCGGCAACGCGACAATGCCCACCACCGTGCCGGCCACAAGGTCGCTCTTGAACTTTGCCATCGAGTAGTGACTCAATGCCGACAGCAGTTTGGGTCTGAAATCAATTTTACCTGAAAGTGTCATAGTTGGAAACGTGAATCAGGGCGCAAAATTAGTCAAATTGTGTTAAAAAACATAATTTTTTAAAATATTTTACCGCCGCTCATGCATAAAAAAGAGCCACGGCCCAAGCGGGCCATGGCTCCCGATATTGCAGGGGGAGGGTTTAGTTTTCCTCGGGGGCAAGCACAATCACGCGATAGTTGCCTGAGTTGTACATTGTCTTCATGAACTGCTCGACATCTTTGGTGGTCAGGGCATTGATTGCCTCGACGTCGCCGTTGAAGGTGTCAACACCGTTGCGGCTCCAGCCACCGATGCCGCCAATCCAGCCGCCGTTGAGCTCTTTGCTCTCGTTGGCATCTTTGACCATATACTCTTTGACGATGTTGAGCTCGTCGACGCTTACTGAGTTGCCCATCTCTTTGATGATGCTTCTGATCTCGTCGAGCACCTGGTCTTTCATTTCGGGCTTCATGGGGAAGGCGCTCTGCAGATAGACGTTGGTGGGGTAAGCGACGCGCATCTGGTAGGCGCTGGCGCTGATTGAGTAGACAGCACCCATCTCCTCGCGTATCTTCTTGATGAGGCGCTGGGTCAGAATCTGACCTGCAACCGAGGCAAGTTTCTGGTTGGTGATGGTGTAGGGCAGGTTGGCCTGATCGAGGATAAAGACATAGCTTTGAGGCGTCTGCATCTTGGCGTATGTGATGTCGATGCCCTCACCGGTGCGCGGGTCGAGACTTACCTTGAACTCGGGCTTGGTGACAGCGGTGGCGGCATCTCCGGGCACAGCGCCGATATACTGCTCGACGAGCGGACGCAGCAGCTCCATGTCGACGTTGCCGACAAAGATGTAGGTGTAGTCGGCGGCGTTGGCCATCATCTGGCGGGCGAGCTTCTGGGTGAGCTGGGCCGAGGCTTTCTTGACGGCATCAACATCGAGGGCAGCCATGCGCGGGCTGAGGTAGAGTGTCTTCTGGATAGCCACCTGCCACAGGTACTGCGGGTCGGCAGCCTGATTGGCAAGAGCAGACTCGAGTGTTGACTGAAGGGCCTTGAACTCATCGGCGTTGTAGGTGGTGTTGGTCATGGTCATGTAGAGAATCTCCATGAATGTGGGGAGGTCGCCGGGGGTGGTGATGCCTGACAGGTCGCGGGTGTAGTCGTTGAAGTCCATGTTGAGCGCCACCTGTTTGCCGGCCAGGTATTTCTGGAGCTCGGTGTTTGAGTATGAACCGAGGCCATTGTTGTTGAGCGAGTAGCGCAGCATGCGAATCGAGTTGTCATAGGCCGAGGGGAGCACCGATGTGCCGCCGTTGGCAATCGCCATGAAGCGTATCTCGTCTTTCTTGAAATCGGTGTGTTTCACAATCACGCGGGCACCGTTTGAGAGAGTCCACTCGGTGGCACCCCACTGGGGCAGCTCTTTTGTGGCCACAACCTTGCCGGGAGCAGGCAGGGTCTCGATGAGCGGCTCGGTCTTGACATTGTCGACAAAGGCCTCGATTGTCTCGTTGTCAACCTTGTCAAATACCTCGGCAAACTCTTCCTCGGTCGGGTATTTGCCCTCAGCGTTGTCGATGTTAAGCGACAGGAGCACACGGTTGTCTTTGGTGAGCACCTCGGAGAACACTTTGTTGAGCATATTGACATCGACCGAGTTTGCGATCTGTTTCATGATCTGGTATTCGGTCTCGATATCCATTGCCGGGTCGTTGTCGATAAAGTTATTGACATACTCCTGGACAAACACATTGTTCTCGCGGGTCTCGCGGTTGTTGTAGGCACGCTCGAGGGCAGAGAGATACTCGTTGCGGGCGCGTTCATACTCCGATTCCTGGAAACCACCCTTGGCGGCGCGAACTGTCTCACGATAGGCTGCCTCGATGGCGCCTGTCACGTCGTTGCCGTTGGCAAGCGCGAAGATTGTGAAAGCGTCTTTTGTCTTGGCTACGTAATATTCGCCAAAGTTAACACCGGCCGCGGCAAAGGGTGAATTGGGGGCGCTGGCGATGTCGTTGAGACGGCTGTCAAGCATCGACACAATCATGTTTTCCATGTAGTCGACCTGCAGCTTGATGGGGGTGTTGCGATACTCGACGGGGAGAGGGTCGGAGATGAACATCAGTTGGGCGACGTTTGATTTCTGCTCGGGGTCGTGACCGATGGCATAGATGGTGCCTTCATGGTCGCCAACGGGAGGATAGACGCGCTCGGCGGCATTTTCGGGCATCTCGATGTCGGCAAAGATCTCTTTGATTTTGCCCTCGATATAGTCGACGTCGATGTCGCCGACCACAATTACTCCTTGCTGGTCGGGACGATACCATTTCTCATAATAGTCGCGCAGGGCCTGGGGCTTGAAGTTCATCACGACGTCCATTGTGCCGATGGGGAGACGGTGGCCGTAGGGGCTGTCGGGATACATCAGCGGAAGCAGCTGCTCGATGATGCGCATGCTTCCGGTATTGGTGCTACGCCACTCTTGCTGGATCACACCACGCTCTTTATCTATCTCCTCGGGGTCGAGAAGCAGGTCGTTGGCCCAGTCGTGAAGGATGAGCAGACACGAGTCTTGCACACCGGCGCGGGCCACGGGCACGTTTGTTATGTTGTAGATAGTCTCGTCAAAACCGGTGATGGCGTTGAGGTTTACACCAAATTTGACACCGACCGATCCCAGCCAGTCTATCAGGCTGTTGCCGGGGAAGTGGCTTGTGCCGTTAAAGCACATGTGCTCAAGGAAGTGGGCGAGGCCGCGCTGCTCTTCATTCTCAAGTATGGAGCCGACCTTTTGGGCGATATAGAAATCGGCTTGACCCTTGGGGTACTCATTGTGACGGATGTAATAGGTCAATCCGTTGGGCAACACGCCCTTGCGAACCATGTTGTCAAGGGGCAGGGTCGGGATGCCCTGCAGCTCCTGGGCCACAGCAATTCCCGGGCCGAGGATGGCGCAGACGAGTGAAAGCGCCAGCAGTCTGAATAACTTTTTCATTAATGATTATGTTTGGTTATAATTTGAGTCGGGAAGTCTCTGTCATAATATGACGTGAAAAATGCCGAATAGTTTCACAATTATTCGGCAAAATTACAAAATTTTACGGTATGTTAAGCGCCTGCGGGTAATTTTGTGGGAGCCGGGGGAGGGAAGTCAGCGCGAGATGAGCATGTATTCACCGGCACCGCCGGGCCCCACATTGTAGCGCGCCAGGCGGTATTCATGTTGCTTGGCGGGACCTGAGAGGGGCATTCCGAAATTGTCAAACACGTCGTAGGTGCTGCCACACACGGGGCATCGGGCCTCGATTTTCTCGGGGTCGACCACGATGCGCACGTCGCGACGCAGCTCGACGGGGCATGCCAAATCAAACGCGTGGGGCGCCCCGTGCATGTCGGTGGTCAGCAGGATGCCGCCAAAACCGGTCTCGCTCAGCGCCGTGTAGGGGAAATGGGAGGGCACCCGCTCCTCCTTTATAAATATTGTGTGGGAGTAGGCGCCGCTTATGCCGTAGGTGTTCCAGTCGCCGACGGTGGGGAAAGCGACCCGCACTGCCGAGGGGGGTATGCGGTCTTCATAGTGGGTGCAACCGGCGGTCACAACCATCAGCAGGATTGCAGTTAACAGTGAGATATAGCGATGCATAACAGTAAAGTGAGACAATTACACTTTATTAACGCCCGTTGCCGATGGATGGTTCACAGGGAGGTGAGGCTTTCAATGGCGCGGCGGGGGGTCTCAAAGTCAAAGTCCGACAGGGTTTGCTGCCACAGGGCGTTCACTTTGTCGAGCGCGAGATTGCCCATCGAGCCGAGATGGGTGTGCTTGACATCGGGTCGGGGCGTGAACCGGCCCTGCTCGATCTCCAGGCCAACCTGGCGGTAGGCATCACGGAAGGGCTCTCCCTCCAGAACGCGTCGGTTGACCTCCTCGACCGAGTACATCAGGCGGTAGCGTGGGTCGAGCGCGAGAGTGGTGTTGACCCTGAGGGTGTCGATCATCATCGATGTCATCTCGAGTATGTCGATTATTTCATCAAACGCGGGCAGGAAACTCTCTTTGATGAGCTGGAAATCGCGTGAATACCCCGAGGGGAGATTGGTGGTCGTCATTGTTATCTCGACCGGCAGTGCCTGGAGGCGGTTGCACTTGGCGCGCGTGAGCTCAAAAACATCGGGGTTTTTCTTGTGGGGCATGATCGACGAGCCGGTGGTGAAACTGTCGGGGAGCGTTATAAAGCCGAAATTCTGTGAGTTAAACAGACAGGCATCCATCGACAGGCGCCCCACGGTGGCCGCTATCATGGCGATGGCGGTGGCGATGACGCGCTCGGTCTTGCCGCGCCCCATCTGGGCGTAAACGACATTGTAGGCCGGCGTGTCAAACCCGAGCAGGCGCGTTGTCATCTCGCGGTCGAGAGGGAACGACGAGCCATAGCCGGCAGCCGACCCCAAGGGGTTGCGGTTGGTGACACGGTAGGCGGCCAGGAGCACGGTCAGGTCGTCGACCAATGACTCGGCGTAGGCTCCGAACCACAGGCCAAACGATGAGGGCATCGCCACCTGAAAGTGGGTGTAGCCCGGCATGATGATGTCGCGGCACTCGTCGGCACGCCGCTGAAGGGCGTCAAAGAGCCGGGTCATCGCCACGGTGACATCCTCGATGCGCCGGCGGCAGTAGAGCTTGAGGTCGACCATCACCTGGTCGTTGCGCGAGCGCCCAGAGTGTATCTTTTTGCCTATATCGCCCAGGCGGCGCGTGAGCAGCAGCTCAACCTGAGAGTGGACGTCTTCCACATCGTCTTCAATGACAAACCGACCCTCGACGGCATCGCGGTAGACCTCTTTGAGGGTTTGATTGAGCGTTGTCAGCTCGTCGTCGCCCAACAGCCCGATGGAGTTGAGCATGGCGATGTGGGCCAGCGAGCCGGCCACATCGTCGGGCGCCAGGAGCAGATCCATCTCGCGGTCACGTCCGACGGTGTACTGCTCGACACGCTTGTCAACTTGGGTGGTTTTCTCCCAAAGTTTTGATGACATTTCAAACTGGAATCTAAGAATGTGACTGTAAAGAACCCGGGGGGAGGTGGTAGCCTCAATCCCGGGAAAGGGGGGCGCGGTTATTTGCCGAGCAGGGTGACAACCATCTGTGCCATCTTGTCGGCAGCCTCCTGCATCTTGCCGCCCACCATGGGCCGCAGCATGGCGGGGATGTCGGCATCAAGCTCGGCCACGAGAGTCGAGGTCGTCGCAGTGGCCGGGGCGAGCAGAAGGGCCATCTCCATCCTGACGGGGGCGCCGGCGGCGGCAAACTTGACGAGCGAGGGCGCCGTGCGCTCAACCACATTGAGTGAAATCTCGCCAACGGCGGGAGCCTTGATGACAATGGCATCGTCGGTGAAACGTATCTCGCCGATGCGCGCCATCTCCTCTTGGGGCAGTTTGTCAAGATACTCCTGCAGGCGCGCCAGGTTTGAGATGCTCTCAAAAACCTCCTCGACCGGCCGGTCGATGGTTTGGGGAGTGCTTTTATATTTAGCCATAGTGCTGAGTCGGTTAGGGGTTATTATTTGAGGGGCCAGCCGGCAGGGTCGTGACGCCACTCCTGAAGGGTCTCCAGATCGTCGGGCTTGATGTAGCCGACCTCTAAGGCAGCCTCGAGCATCGCGGTGTAGTTGGAGAGGGTGAACAGCTCGACGCCGGCTTTCTTGAACGCCTCGGCGGCAACGGGGAAACCGTAGGTGAAGATGGCCACCATGCCAACCACTTCACAGCCGGCGGCGCGTATCGCCTCGACAGCCTTGAGGCTGCTCTTGCCTGTTGAAATCAGGTCTTCAACCACAACCACCTTCTGTCCCGGCTTGAGGTTGCCTTCAATCAGGTTCTCCAGACCGTGGTCTTTGGGTGTCGAGCGGACGTAGGCGTAGGGCAGCGAGAGCTCGTCGGCCACGAGAGCACCCTGGGCGATGGCGCCGGTGGCCACGCCGGCAACGGCGTCGGGCATCGGCAGGTTTTCAAGGATCAGGCGGGTGAGCTCAACCTTGATGAGGGTGCGTATCTGGGGGTATGAAAGCGTCAGGCGATTGTCGGTATAGATGGGTGAGTTCCAACCCGACGCCCATGTGAACGGCAGCTCAGGCTGAAGTTTAATGGCACTGATTTTCAGAAGTTTTTCAGCTAAAAGGCGATCGATTTGTTTCATTGTGGAGGTTATTGTGTCAAAATATCGACAAAGGTACAACCTTTTGGATTGATTTTAAAACGATTTGAATTATTTTTTTTTGCACTCGGCCGATGGTGGGGCGTTATTCCATCAGCTTGCGATAGCGACGGCGCGGGGGCTCCTTGCCGCCGTTCTGGGCACGCTTATATTCCTCATAGTCGCTGTAACCGCCTGCATAGAAAACCACTTTCCCGTCGCCCTCAAACGACAGGATGTGGGTGCAGATGCGGTCGAGAAACCAACGGTCGTGGCTCACCACGACGGCACAGCCGGCAAAGTCGTCGAGACCCTCCTCGAGGGCGCGCAACGTGTTGACATCTATATCGTTGGTGGGCTCGTCGAGCAGCAGCAGGTTGCCCTCCTCCTTGAGAGCCATGGCCAGGTGAAGGCGGTTGCGCTCGCCACCCGACAGCACGGCGATTTTCTTCTCTTGGTCGGCGCCCGAGAAGTTGAATTTTGACAGATAGGCGCGAGCGTTGACGTCGCGACCACCCATGCGGAAACTCTCGACACCTTGAGAGATGACTTCATATACCGATTTCTCGGGGAGCAGATCGTGGTGACGCTGGTCAACATAGGCTATCTTGACGGTCTCGCCCACGTCAAACGCGCCGGCGTCGGGCTGTTCCTGACCCATGATGAGGCGGAAGAGGGTGGTCTTGCCGGCTCCGTTGGGGCCGATGACGCCCACGATGCCGTTGGGGGGCAACATAAAGTTGAGGTTTTCAAATAGTTTCTTGTTGCCAAAGCTCTTGGCCAACCCTGTGGCTTCAATCACCTTGTTGCCCAGTCGAGGCCCGTTGGGGATGAAGATTTCAAGTCGCTCCTCCTTCTGCTTCTGGTCCTCGTTGAGCAGGCGGTCGTAGGACGACATGCGCGCTTTCCCCTTTGCCTGGCGCGCTTTGGGAGCCATTCTGACCCACTCGAGCTCGCGCTCGAGGGTCTTGCGGCGTTTGCTGGCCTGTTTCTCC
>CAYMVS010000031.1:0-24330 GCA_964394205.1 uncultured Muribaculaceae bacterium
CGTTAAAACCTTGCTCATAAACTTTTGACAAGAAGAAATAGATGATACCGAGATCAGTTGTGTCATCTGATTGAATTGCCAGAAATTCAGCATCTTTCAGCATCCCGATTCGCGCGACAGGATTGCCTGAACGATGGGCTTCGGCTGATTTTACAATAAGCCACTTTATCTCATCACTGTTGAATTTATTAGCAAAAGCCTCATCTCCTTCAGCTATTCCCACCGAGTCGAGAGGGATTTGGTTGCCGTAAATAAGCTGTGTATATAAAAATAACAACTCTTGACGGGCTATCTGGTCTTTCGACATGCGAGCAGTGTCCATCTGCACCAATAAGCAGACTGTGGAATCAGGGTGCTCGATAATCAATGTTTCCGCCTCTGAAAGTTGCTTTTCGGAATCGGATTTGGAGCACGCACAAAAGAAGCCTGCCATCATCAACGATACAAGCACCGTCAAACATGAATATAAAGTAACGATAAATTTTCTGAACATTTACACTGAGAAAAATATTTAATGATTTCTCTCCCGCAAAGGTACAAAACATTTATGAAACGCCTGATACCGAGAGGGCAAAAGTATCTCGGCAGAGGGATTTTGAGATAAGGCGGCACAGGCTTGCCGGTAGCATTAAGGGCACGTATGCGCTCCTTCGTCCGCCAAATCTCATAAACCGTTGCCTCAATAGTCCCGATAAGCTCCACGTCCATCTTGTCGCGGTAGTGCAAGAACCACGAGCCTTTTTGAGTCTGGGGCATATCACTCAAAATCATAATAGAGTGATTGTAGGAGTGTTTGCCCTCGATGAAGCCCCAGCGTTTCCACGCGGCGAGCAAACCCGGAATGGTGTTTGTGAGTCCGTGTTTGAATGTCGGCACGACGATTCCGCCAGTCGAGCCGGGCATACGCTGCATATTGCGAAGCACGAAAGGCGCGGCGATAGAGTCCGTCTTGCCTGTTCTTCGTCCGGCGACAATAACAGTGGTATTGGCACCTGTAAGCTGCGTAAGGCGTTGGGGCTTATTGAAGTAAACTCTTTTTTCGCTCATAGAAATTTAGTATCTTTGTGGCAATATTCAATTCTTTAATATGAAAGCAACCATGATTTTAACTATTATAATTGTTTGTATTATCTTCCCGATGATAGCGACACCCATAAATAAACGAGTAGAAAAAAGGATTACAAATAAAGTGCTGTCCTATATCGTTCAACTGCTTATAGATGCGACAATCTTACTATGTCTTTATGGAATTGCATCATTGTTAGGCTTCAACTTATATAAATAGTCTCAATGAGCAATGAGTAGATGATTATTGTTTACTTGAACTATTACAGTAATGTTCGCAGCAATAAGATGCGTAAGGCGTTGGGGCTTGTTGAGGTAGACTCTTTTTTCGCTCATGGAAATTTGATATCTTTGCGATATGCAATCAGCAATCTACATATCGGCGTTAATAGCAGTTATTATCGTGACTATCTTTTTTATGCGTTGGTTCACGGGACTTATCTCGCGGAAAGTGGATAATGCGTGGATAAGGTTGTTATGTACATTGACTGTTGGTGGAATTATATTTATAGTCTTGCTTTTCTGCTTATTTACGGTGAGTTTGAGTTTAGCGCCAGTCAAGCCCGATTAAAGTCTCGAGATCGGCGCGGTTTAGCTTGCTGCCAAAATAATTCCTCAACAAGAGCGGCTAAAAGACAGAAAAATTGTAGCTTTGTGTATCAGAAACAAGATAGAGTTTTGAATGAGGATGAAATCTCAATTATCAATCGCAATTAAGCTTTTGCTTGCCATAACTACATGTATTCTTTCTTCTTGTGAGAAACATGAGGGTATTCAATACTTCAAATCAAAATGTGTAGCAGAGTTAAACGGAAACAAATTGATTGACCAGACGCCTTTTAACATTGGCCCCAATTCAATAAATACACCGTCAATCATTGCAAATGAATATTCTGTTGAATTTAAGAGTATCTTGCGTAATGAACGCGGGGGAACCCCTCTTTACGGAATTACAGTTGTCTTGTTTGTCAATACCCCATGGGAATACCTCACCCAGCCGCAAACTATCAAATATATTAAGATAGGAGAATCCGATGAAGAGCCGGCATCCTGGGAATATGCACGCTATTGTCGCGAGAACCAAATCTCTTATGCTACCATTTTATCCTATTCCGATTATGAGAATAATATTGTCAGGGATGGAACGTTTGAGATCACATCCTATGACAAAGAGAAGGAGGTATATAATGGAATTTTCACACTGAATTTTAATGAGGGCTCTCTTAACGGTGAATTTTCTGAGGTAATTTAAGGGCCTTTCCTTGCGGAAAAGCCCTTGAGAGAGAGATTGCCCATAATCCTTTGGAGGTCGTAACGCCGGTGCCAATCCATGCTCGTCGGCTTGTTCCATCCGGCTTGCTGGTGATTACCATACGGTTATCGAGGTCTTGACTGTCGGAGAGGAGCCTGACATTGACTGCGATCAAGAAAATTCAGAATCTTCAGATACTTTTGATTATTTGTTCAGCATCATCGGCTATAAGTGTCGGGTCGAGACGGTTGGCGATAGCCATTGCTTTATAGTCGTAGCGGTCGGCAAACTCCTTTTTGAGTCCGTAGCATTTGACCTTCATTGCGTCTGCACCATAGAAGCGTGCAATCTTTTCGCCGTAACCTCCGTCGAGGATGCCGTCTTCGAGAGTGACCACAAGGCTGTGGTCGGCTTTCAGCTTGTCAAGGAGTTGCGAGTCAACTCCACTGAGGAAACGAGGGTTGACAAGGGTCGGTGTGTAGCCGCGTTTGGTCAATTCATCGACAGTGGCCTCACCCAACTGATAGAATGAACCGGCGGCTATGATTGCCACATCCTTGCCTTGACAGGTTACCGAGTATTTGTCAATGTCGGAATAGTCGGCTGGAAACTCTTTTCCGGTTTCAACCACCTTGCCGCCCGGCACACGCAGAGCCACTGGGTGGTCGGTCTGCTTCATCGCCCAATCGAGCATGGCGAGATACTCTTCCTTGCAGGTCGGCGCGAGATAGACCCATCCGGGGATATTGCTGATGAGAGCGATGTCAAACCAGCCGAGGTGTGTCACGTCGTTCATCCCATACATCGTGGCGTAGAAAATGCCGACGACAACCGGGGTGTTGTTGATGGCCACATCCTGCGACATCTGGTCGTATGCTCTCTGAATGAAAGAACTTACCACACCGAAGAATGGTTTCGCGCCACCCTTTGCAAGTCCCGAGGCAAGAGCCACGGCTTCCTGCTCGGCGATACCGACATCCACAAACTGCCTGCCCATCTCCTTGCGGCGGTCGGGGGTGAAACCGAAAATTCCCGGAGTGCCGGCTGTTATCGTCACAACATCGTTGTCGTTCTTAGCCATGGCCAAAAGATGCTCGGCAGTGATGTCTCCATAGTCGGCTGATTCATCAATGTGGGTAGGATTACCAGTCTTGCGGTCAAACGGGCCTCCATAGTGCCATGCCTCGCGATTGGCCTCGGCCGGAGCATAACCTTTGCCTTTCTGCGTGGCGATATGCACCACGACAGGGTGGTCGATGTCCTTGACCTCTTCAAACGCCTTGACAAGCGACTCAATGTCATTGCCGTAGGCCACATAGCGGTAATCAAAGCCTAACGATTTGAAATAGTTTGTCGGCGATTGTCCGTCTGTTTGACGCAGTCGGCGCAAATCGTCGTAGAGGCCGCCATGGTTTTCAGCAATCGACATGTCGTTGTCATTGACCACGACAATGAAGTTGGTGCCGAGAGTCGCGGCATAGTCAAGACCCTCGAAGGCTTCGCCTCCGCTCAGTGAGCCGTCGCCTATTACCGCAATCACATTCTCCTTGCCCCCTTTGAGGTCGCGAGCCTTGGCGAGACCGCCGGCAAGGGAAACCGACGTCGATGTATGACCTATTTCAAAGAGATCGTAAGGACTCTCTCCGGGGCAGGTGTAGCCGGTTACGTCATCGTAATGAGCCGGGTCGATGAACGCCTCGATGCGCCCTGTGAGCATCTTGTGAACGTAGCTCTGGTGAGACACGTCAAAGACAATCTTGTCTTCGGGCGCATTGAAAACGTAATGGAGGGCCACGGTCGCCTCTACCATACCGAGGTTAGGGCCGATATGTCCACCGTGGGCGCTCAGCTTGTCAAGCAGTGCAATGCGCAGCTTGTCCGACAGCTCTTGCAACTGTGTTGTTGTCAGCCCCTTGATATCTTTGGGAGAGTGTAAATCTTTAAGTTCCATAATTATCCTTCAGTGTGAAGATTTGTAAATTCTTTTTTTTTGTGGAGCGTATCCTCTGTTAATAACAATATATGACCATAAAAGGCTGCAACGACGATGAAATATCATACGTTTTTTCCCATTTCGTAGGCTTCAGCAAGGGCTATGTGACCTTTGATTTCTCCGGGAGCAGTCACACCACCGGCAAATTCAGTTCCTTTCAGAGAGGCTCGCCCGAAGCATTCAATCCATCCCTGCAGACCACTGACGGCGCGTTGCGGGGTCTCGGGCGCATCTTCTGCCGCGCTTGAAAGCATATAGATATCAGTGAAACGATAGTTACCGCCATATAGCGGATTGCAACGGTCAATCATTGTTTTCATTTGACCGCTCATCTCATAATAGTATATAGGTGTAGCCCACACTATTACGTCGGCTTCGTGCATCTTAGACACAATCTCATTGGCATCATCCTTCAACACACATTTGTGTGTTTCAACACACGCCATGCACCCTTTACAGAAATTAATGTTCTTGGCACGCAGAGAAATCAGTTCCACTTCATTTCCTGTTTCCCTTGCTCCGCGTGCAAATTCCTCGGCCAACGCGTGAGAATTGCTGTTGTGCCTCGGGCTTGTCGATATTATCAGTACTTTCTTCATTGCCATATTGTTTTTAAAAAATCAGCTGACCCTACTCCGACTACCGTTTGAGACGGCGCATCCTTGGTTGCAACAACTCCGGCAGCAACCATGGCATCGCCCTCAGGCGGCGTCTCCTCGGCACGATCTGCCGGAATATCTCAAGCGTCAATTATTCGGTTTTGATCATGATGCAAAATTACTGCCAATATTTGAGCCGACAGCTACCAAAATAGTGAAAATTTTAACCCTTTTTCCGGGTCAGCGGACAGGGTGAACTATTATAAAAAGGAGCTACTCGCGTAGCTCCTTTTTATGAGTTTCCAATAGGTACAATTTCTAAGGTAAAAAAGATTGTTTTAGGTTTCTGTTGCAAAGGTGGCCGTTTTTTAGATACCCGCCAAATTTTTTTATATGTTTTCCAACATAGTTTTAAAACCCTCATCCAAACTCATCTCTTTTCCTTATCTATACCTCTGTCAATGTGATGGTTACAACAGCAAGGCTGTGGGTTCAAATCAAAAACAGTGATGTTAAAAAATGTTGTCAATCGCTTTACCTGTCCTGATAATGATGCATCAGCAACCCCTCGCTCTTAGAAAATGTGGCGTATGTAAACTTGTCAATCCAATCTCCCAGAACCAACATTTCGGCATCACTGCCGGCAAGTTTTTCACGCGCCTCGACATGGAGATGACCGTAAAGAAAATATCTCACGCCGGGGTGGGTGGCGAGATATTGCAGCGAGGCCCGCTTGAGCGAATCGATGGCCCGGGCTATATAGGCGCCACCATCGTCGACGGCGCGGCTGTGGGCCGACCATCGGTGGGCAAACGCGACGGTCCAGCGGGGGTGAATACCGGCAAAAAACCATTTGACAACGCGGTTGCGGAAGATTGCCCTTATCAGCCTGAAACCGGGCGTTTTGTCGCCCATGCCGTCGCCATGCTCCATAACAAAGCGTGTGCCGTCGATCTCGGTGTCAAGCACCCCGTCGACAACCTCAACTCCAAGCTCGGCGGGCAGATAGTCATAAATCCAGATGTCATGATTTCCCTTAAGCCAGGTGATTTTCACTCCGGCATCGGCCATGCGGGCCAACTGACCTAAGAAACGCACCTGCCCGCGGGGCACAACCTCTTTATACTCAAACCAATAGTCTATCACGTCGCCAAGCAGATACAGGCGCTTGGCCGTCGGTGCTATTTGCTCAAGCCATTTGACAACCTTACGCTCGTGGGCCAGCCTGTCGCCGTGACAAGCCGCTCCGAGATGAAGGTCACTGATGAAGTAGGTGAGCTTTTCCAAGGTCAGGGTAATGGTCGGTTAGAGAAATCCAAGCTCGAGCTTGGCCTCCTCGCTCATCATGTCTTTGGTCCACTCGGGCTCAAAGACAAGCTGGAGGTCGACGCTTTTCAGCCCCTCGATGCTCTCGAGTTTGATACGCGCGTCATCAAAGATAAAGTCGGCCGCGGGGCAGCTTGGGGCTGTCAGTGTCATGTCGACGTGCAGATTGCGCTCATCGTCAATATCTATCTTATATATCAGCCCCATGTCGTAGATGTTGACCGGTATCTCGGGGTCAAACACCGTCTTGAGCATTTCGACAACTTTCTCTTCAAGGGCTGTTTTCTCTTCAGTAGTCATATTAAAACAGTTGTGGAACCGTTGACAAAGATAACACCTTTAGTCCTCGTAAAAAAATAACTCGCCAACTTTTTTTCAGGCCCCCACCCCCACTTGACACCGATGTGGCTGCCCGACACGCCGTTGTTGAGGCGGTCAGGCAGCCACACTGTGTGGGTGATTAAAATCGATTACCGGCTCAATCAGGGAATGAGCTTGACCGTGGCGTTGGTGTTGACGCCCTGCACGTTGACGATGGCCACACCCGAGCCTTTGGCGAGGGTGAGGGCTGTCGAGCTGCCGTTGAACTGACGCGACTCCATCACGCGACCGGCGGCGTCGACCACCGTCAGGCGATAGGTGTCGGTGGGATTGGCACCGGCTACGCTGATGACGATGAGGCCACACCGGGCGCGGGTGACGGTCAGGGCGGTGTTGGCGCTCTCAACGATACCAACGTTTTGCACGCCGCTCTTCATGTCGGTCTCAAACGCGCCGAGGTCGGGCGCGGCGCCGGCAAACTTGATGCCCACCGAGTAGGGGCTCTCGCCGGCGTAGGGGGTGACCACGCTACCGGCGTCGATGAGTTTCATGTTGCCCTCGTTGATGTGCATGAATGTAACCTCGGGCAGATAGCCCATCTCGTCGCGCTCGCCGGTCATCTGGGCAATGTCGATCGATTGATAGTCGGCCGGGAGGGTTGTGAGGTCGGAGGTGATGATGTTGCCAACCACCGAGCACAGGCCGAAGGCCGACTTGCTGCGGTTGGTCTCGCCGTCCCAGATGGCCACACAGTTGGTCAGACGTATCTCGTGACCCGAGGCCACGGCCTCATCGAGGCGGTAGCTGTAGTTGCTCTTGTTGCCATCGATTTTTGAGGCATAGCCCGAGCAGTTGTTGAGTATCATGTGACCGGTGTTGTGGTTCTGGTCAAAGCTCTTGTTGAGGTTCTCAAAGGCCACACAGCGGTTCATGATGACATTGTTGCGACCCTGGTCGCTACCCATCTTGAAACCGTTGCCGTTGCCTTTTGACTCGGAGCCATCCTCGAGATAGCCGTTGCGGAAAGCCCAGCAGTTTTCAAGCGTGGTGGTGATGTCGTCGGGGAAGCCGCCCTCTTTCTTGATGAACTGGTCCCAGCCGTCGTCGCTGTTTTGCCATGCGCGGCAGCCGTAGAAGTAGTTGCCGTCGCCATGTGACAGCTTGACGGCAAAGCCGTCGGCATCGCCATGGGTCGAGTCGGTGTTGTAGTAGGCGTCACAGTTGATTATCAGGTTGTCGGCAGCAAGATTCTTGAGCTGAAGACCGGTGTCACGGTTGCGGTAGAAGTGGCAGAACTCGATGATGTTGTCGTGAGCCTGGGTGACGTTGGCCGCGATGTCGGCATAGGTGCCGCCCGTCGGCTTGTTGCGCTCGACGAGCATACCGTTGTCGCCGGCGCCACAGATGTCGAGACCATAGAAGTGCCAGAAGCTGCCCACGTGGCGTATGCCCTGGTTGTTGTCGGCATCGGCCTGGGCCGAGAAGTCGAGAACGGCGCGTCCGCCGCGCGAGAACAGCGCGATGCGGCCACTGTTGCGCTCGCCTATGGCCGAGATGTTGATGCGGTCGGTATATCTGTATGTGCCCGCGTTCATGTAGATAGTGTCGCCGGGCTGCACCAGATCGACGGCCTTCTGCAGGTTGTAGAAGGGGCGCTCAAGCGAGCCGTCGGCTGTGGCGTCGTCGCCCGCAGGGTCACAGTAGAACACCTGGTGGCGATATTCGGGCACCACGATAGAGCCGGTGGTGTAGGTGACAGCGTCGCTCACCGTCGTGCCGATCTTGTTGGTGGCGTAGGCGGCGATTGTCACCTGAGTCTCGGGGGCAACCTTGGCGGTAGCGTTAAAGAGACCGGCCTCGGCGCTGTAACCCTTGAGGGTGGTTGTCTTGCCGTTGATGGTCAGCTTGAAACCGACCTCGGTCACGGGAGCGCCGCCATTGTCGGCAACGCGTCCTTTCAGGTCGAGAGCCCACTCTTTGTCGTCGGAGAGAGCCTCGTTTTCAGCCACCTCGACAAAGGTTACCACGGGCGCCTTGGGGGCCTGGGTGGTAAAGGTCAGCTCATCGCTGTAGGCAACGCCGGCCAGCGACAGCGCGTAGGCGCGGCAGTAGATCAGCGTCTCGGCCGGCAGGTCGGTGAGGGTGGCGGTAAAGGCATCGCCGGTGCAGGTCACCTTGTTGTCGTCAATTCCTGGGCCGGGAGTGGTCGACCAGCAGAAGCCGAGCTCGGTCACCTCGCTGTCGCCGGCGCTGACAACCCTGCCGCTCACCACGGCTGTCGACGCCGTGATGGTGCCGACGGTGGGCAGAGCGAGCTCGGCGGTGGCTCCCGAGGGGAACGCGGTGATGGTGATATCGTCGATGTCAAGGTCGCTGCCAAAGTCGTTTTGCAGTTTCACGCGATTGACAGCCGGCTCGCCAACATAGACAACGTTCTCGCTGTCGGTCTTGACAGTGTTGAGCAGGTTCCATGTCGCGCCACCGTCGGTCGAGGTGTAGACATTAACCTGCTTGCCGACACGGCGCTCGGCAAACTTGACGTAGGCCACACCCTGGTTGACCACCGGTGTGATGACGTAACCGCCGTTTTTAAGTACACGCAGATCGGCCGTCGACGGGGCCGGGTTGTAGGTCTCGGAGGTGCTGCGGTAAGCATTGAGATACCTCCACTCGCCCTGGCCGGTCACATTGTAAACGGCCTCGGCGGCACACTCGTCTTTTGAGGCCGGATAAGTCGACTTGTCCTCAAAATCCTGAGTGAAATAGGGCAACATCATTGTTGTGGCGATCATGTTACCGTCGGCGTCGGTGCCGTCGGGCAGGGTGACAAGGATGTCGTCGATATAGAAATTCTTGTTGGAGGTGGTGTAGATCCTGACCCAACGCACATTCTCATCGTTAATCAGCACCGAGTGCTTGACAAACTGCTGCTCATCGGTTTTGTGAGTCTCGACAGCCTTCCAGTTGACATTGTCGGTCGAGGTCTCGACATGCACCTCGCGGTTGCCATTGTAACCGTAATAAATCAGCATGCCGGCACCACGATTGAGCTCGGGGAGCACGAGACCCGTCTTCTGGGCGAAATGCAACGACTTTGAGCCGGTGTTGGCGCAGGTCGTAACCGATACATTTTTGTTAGATGTCCAAGTGCCGGTTGACGATTCCACCGTGGCGGCGGCAGTGTTCCACGGAGCATCCTCAAACGACTCCACGCGATAGCTGTAGGGGGTCGCAGCCGACAGAGATGTCGCGACGGCAAACAACATCGAGCCGACCGACAATAATAATTTGTGATTCATGGTTTGTTAAAAAAGTGAAAATCTTAGGTGAAAATTTGTGCAAAGATACACACAAAAATCAATCGATGGCAAAATAATTGCAAATAAACTAACTGTTTTGTACCTTTGCAGAGTCAAAACAGATCCAGCCTTGTAGTTCAACGGATAGAACGAGGGTTTCCTAAACCCTAAATCGGGGTTCGATTCCCCGCAGGGCTACCACCGGCAGCCACGGCTGACCCTTTTTAAGAGCCTGTCCCATAATATATGTTAACGGCTGACAGTCGGTGAGCGGCAGGTATTGAGGATTGGGAATAGGGTTGCGACAAAGCTCCGGCGGCGCGAGATCATGTCGATAGTAGACATGAAGCCTCGCGAGAGGCGTTGTCATGGCAGTGACATGGGGGTGATGTTCCAGACCATAGAAAACATCAGCGTCGAGGTCCTGTCAATCAGTATTATTTTGAGATTGATTTGATTGCCTTGCAGGGATTTCCCACGGCAACACTGTTGGCCGGAATATCCTTGACCACGACACTGCCGGCTCCTATGACGCAATTATCACCTATTCTCACTCCCGGAAGAACGCACACATTACCCCCTATCCATACATTATCGCCTACCGTGATGGGACGGGCGTATTCAAGTCCTTTGTTACGCTCGACGGGGTCAGTCGGATGTCCGGCCGTATAAAACGCACAGTTGGGTGCTATAAAAACATTATTGCCGAATGTGACCGGGGCCTCATCAAGAACCACAAGATTGAAATTGGCATAAAAACTCTCACCGACAGTAATATTATATCCATAGTCACAATAGAATGGCTGCTCAATCAGAATATCGCCCGCTATCTTTCCCAAAATGAGTTTGAGCAATGCTGTTCTACCCTGCAGGTCGCCGGGGTGCAAGTCATTGTAGGCTTTACATTTCTCTTTGCAATCCAGCCTTTCGGCAACAAGCGTCGGGTCGTTGTTGGCATCATATATCATGCCTTTGAGCATCTTCTCTTTTTCTGTCATATCTATTTAATAGCCGATTTTTGGATTAACCCTGCAAAGTTAACTCTCTTTGGGTATGCGTCAATAATTATATATAACCATTTTGACATGGAGACCTGCAAATTGTTGCGCTTAATGGAGCTCTTCTACATGACACGCCCGTCATGCCCAACAGGATAACAGCTGCTTAGCGGCTGCATCGCAACGTTGCGCCCCAATCCTACGGCCCAAGCCCTCGGGTCCCCCGGACCCACACTAAACTCAAAAAAATTTCAAAAATTTTACAGTCGAGCGGCTTGTCTGAGCTACTCCTCGCCGCCAACCGGTTCCCGGGATTTGGGTGGTGTCAAACTCAAAAAGCCCGCCATTGAAATGGCGGGCTGTGTATGGTTTATTTCTTCTTTCACTTATTCAGCGGCAGGGGCAGCGGGTGCAGCGGGTGCAGCGGGTGCAGCGGGTGCAGCGGCGGGAGCGGCGGCAGGTGCTTTGGTGTCGAAGTCACCACCCTGGGTCTGCTCGGTGGCGGGAGCCTCAACGCGCGATGTCGGGGTCAAAGCCGCGGGCATGAAGTAGGATGAAAGGATGGAGAGCACGCAGATGGCTGCGGCGAGCGACCAGGTGAGTTTCTCGATGACCGAATTGGTGCGGCGGACGCCCATGATCTGGTTTGAGCCGGCAAAGGTGCTTGACAGGCCACCACCTTTTGATTTCTGAATCAGAACAACGCCGATGAGAAGGATGGCGCAGATAAGTGAGAGAATGATGAGAAGTATATACATCGTTTTAGTCTTTTGATTGTTGGTTTAACATCAATTTGCGGAGGAATCGCAATTGGTCTGCAAAGTAAATACTTTTTTTTGGATTATTCAAACTTAATGAGCTTATAATTTCAAAAGCTTTGTCATAACGGCGCTGACGGATGTATATTTTTGCCAACGATTCCTGCAGCGAAGAGTCGGGACTCACCATCTTTTGCCGTCGCGGTTTTGACACCGGCGCCGGTGGTGGGGGCGGCGGGGTATCGGCAGGCGCCGGCGGTGGCGGTGTTACCATGATATCATCGGTTGGGACCGGCGAGGGGTTAAAAGCCGGTATCGAGGGGTCGGGAGTGGCGAGAGCGTCGAGCGCCGGGTCACTCTCCTTCTCAAGCAGAGAGAGATAGTCGGGAGCCGGCGGGTTGAAGATCAAGCGCTCGAGCAGCTCGTCGGCTGCCGGGTCGGCATGCCCGTAAGTCTCTAAAAAAGTGGTGATGGCATCGTCGGTCGTGGGGGTTGACTCCTGACGTGGAGCTGAGGGATAAAAGTTCATCCACTCGCTGTGGGCCGGGTCGATGAGCATGAACAGCTGCTTGGGGTCGGGGGCATTGATAGCCAACCGCTCGCCAAGACGGCGGCGTGTGTCGGGGGTCAATCCCGACGCCGGGCGCCCGAGCATGACGGCATCGGCCAACGTGAAGAAAGGATATTGACGGTCAATCTCCTCCACGAGCTCAAGCGACAACTGCCCCTCGGGGTCGCTCAACACCTTTATCAACTCATCTATCGCTGCCATGGGTGAAAATTTACCAGTCGCCAAGGGTGGCATTGAAAATAAGGTCAACAAGTTCTTTGGAGATCTCCTGACACAGCTGGTCCTGAACATCGGTCAACAGCTCGGAGGCATCAAAATCGCGATAGGCCGAGAAGGTCTGGTCGATATCCTTCCCCTCGACACGATTGTCGGTGTACTTGACACGCACGGTGATCGTCAGTCGCGTCTTTGAGGCGTAGGCGTCTTCGGTCACGGCCTGTGGCGACAGGGAGTATCCTGTAATCTCGCCCTCGAGGCGCAGGTCGGAGTTGCCCGAGTCGATGGTGCGCAACCGCGTGTTACGGGTGATATAGTCGAGCAGCTCGTTTTCAAACGTCTGCTGCAACGGGGGGTAGACAAGCGAGGCACGTATCGGAAACTGTGACACCTCGATGGTTTTGTAGATCGAGTAGTCAATCGACGCGCCGTTGAGTGTATAGTTGATGCTGCACGCGGTAAGCACCATCGCCGCGAGCAGTGGAATCAACAACAAAATGCGCCTTATCCTGTTCATGCCACAAAGGTACAAAATTTCGCGATAACCGTCAAAAGCGGAATTGGCCAGATTTGTCAATATATCCCCATTTGCCATTGATTTCCACTGTGGCTAATCCTTCAGAGAAAGACCACGCGGTATCAAATTTGGCCGGGATAACAAGTTGGCCGGTTTTGTCAATATAGCCCCTTTTACCATTGATTTCCACTTTTGCCAATCCTTCAGAGAAATCCCCCACGTCATCAAATTCAGCCGGAATAACAAGTTGGCCGGTTTTGTCAATGAAGCTCCATTTGCCATTGATTTTCACTGTTGCCAATCCTTCAGAGAAATTCCCCACGCCATCAAATTCAGCCGGGATAACAAGCCTGCCGGTTTTGTCAATAAAGCCATACTTGCCATTGATTTCCACTATTGCTAATCCTTCAGTGAAATACCCCACGCGATCAAATTCAACCGGGATAACAAGCCTGCCTGTTTTGTCAATATAACCCCTTTTGCCGTTAATTCGCACTCTTGCTAATTCTTCAGCGAAATCCCCCGCGTCATCAAATTCAGCCGGAATAACAAGTCGACCGGTTTTGTCAATAAAGCCATACTTGCCATTGATTTCCACTTTTGCTAATCCTTCAGAGAAAGACCACGCGTAATCAAATTTGGCCGGAATAACGAGTTGGCCGGTTTTGTCAATAAAGCACCATTTGCCATTGATTCTCACAGATGCTAATCCTTCAGAGAAAGACCACGCGGTATCAAATTTGGCCGGGATAACAAGTCTACCGGTTTTATCAATAAAGCCCCATTTGAAATTGTTTTCCACTGCGGCTAATCCTTCAGCGAAAAACTGCGCGCCATCAAATTTGGCCGGGATAACAAGTCGACCGGTTTTGTCAATAAAGCCATACTTGCCATTGATTTTCACAGATGCTAATCCTTCAGAGAAATCATATACGAATTGATATTTAGCCTGATTGGCTTTCTTGGCGGGAGTTTTCTTGGCGGGAGTTGTTTGTGTGGGCTTGGGGTTCTCACGGCGAATGATGCCTTGAGCCTCGGCAACCATGCCTGAACAGAGCAACAAAGTCAGTATCAAAAATAATTTTCTCATATTATCTAAACGTTTGTAATGCAAAGATAAACCAGAACCATGAGAAATCAAAAAAATTTTTGAAGAGAGGTAACAAGATGGCCCGTTGATACGTTTTAATAGCATGAGAGTTTGTCTGTCACTTTTCTT
Source organism: uncultured Muribaculaceae bacterium (assembly GCA_964394205.1). GTDB lineage: Bacteria > Bacteroidota > Bacteroidia > Bacteroidales > Muribaculaceae > HGM05190. The sequence continues at coordinate 14,135 of CAYMVS010000031.1, forward strand.
GATTGCCATAACCCTGATGAGGACGGTTGCCTCGACGCTGCCGCCCGACACAACGACTGTCGTCACGGTGTCGCCGCGCGCGACCACATTGGTGCCGGCGGCCGGTGGTCTGTTTCTGCTTGGCAGCGGCTATTTGGGCCTGCTTGGAGGCTCAAACCATTATTCAGGCAATTTCAGTCAGGCCACCGGACGACACACACCGGCGGCCGATGTGGTTCAGTATGCCCCGCTTGCTCTCCCCTGGGTTGCCAAACTCGCCGGAGCCCCGACTCGCTCGGGGTGGGGACGCATGGCGGTGTCGCAGGGTGTCGGGGCGGTTGTGATGGCCGGTCTCACCCGGGGGCTGAAACACACCGTCGACGAGCAGCGTCCCGACGGGAGCGATGACCACTCGTTTCCCTCGGGACACACGGCATGGGCATTTTTTGGGGCCACGGTGGCGGCACGCGAGTTGGGTCACATCTCCCCCTGGTACACAATGGGGGCTTACACGGTGGCCACCGGTGTCGGCATCTCGCGCGTCATCGAAAACCGCCACTTCCCCACCGATGTCGTGGCCGGCGCCGGCATCGGCATCCTGAGCGCCCAGGTGGGCTACTTCATCGGCGACCTGATTTTCAAGAACCGACAGCTATCCGACCGTGCCACCTCTCTCTCGGCTCCAAACGACAACCTCCCGGCCCTGTCGCTATCGACCGGCATGGCCGTTCCCATAGGCCAAATCAAGATTGGCACCGGCTCAATCAAGCGCAAGCCGGCGCTGACGGCCGCCATCAGCGGCAGCTTTGCCATCGACGACAACTTTGGCGTCTCAACCGACATCTCACTGCTGTCGACACCTATATTAATTCAACAGCAGCACTGCACCACCGCCGTTGGCAACCTCAACTCGATCGGCGCTTTTGTCAACGGCTATTACCGGCAGCCGTTGTCGTCGCTCGTTGACATAACGGTCTCGGCCGGAGTGGGATATTATTACAACCTTGACCTGAAGAGCGTTGACAGCGCCGTTACCGCCGGACGCGGCACGGCGGCCGGACGCGTCGGCATCGGTGCCGGTTTCAGGCTCGCGCGCAACTTCAGGTGTCGCGCCTCGGTAGGCTATCAATTGTCGGGCTACCATTTTGAAACAAAAGAGTCGACAGTGACTGCCGACCCTTTTCCTAACGAGAATCCCTATAATATAACTCAAAGCGACTCTCGTCGCGGCGTGACCGGCGAGCTGCTGCTCGGCCTGTCGACCGCAGTCACTTTCTAAGAGAGGGCGTGTCAAAGCAAGGGCAACGCACTTGCAGCCTCGCCACGATTTTGATACACCCTCCTACCACATTGTAATCGCGGAGACCACAGTGACACGTCGTCGACAAGCAGCGACAAGCAGTGACAGACAGCGCCATCGGCGCTTTTATGCCAACGAGGGCGATGGAGGGTGCTCGCGCCGAGGGCGCGAGGTGTTGGGAAAAATGAGATGTCTATGTTACTACCATGAGGCGCCCCTTCCCTTATCTCTCCATCGGCATTGTCGAGATCCAACGCTATCAAACACAACGTATTGGCCATTAGCGTGTTACCTCTTTATCCGTTTTGATACGTCCTTCTGATATTATTTTGCGTACTCTATCTTGCCGACAAGCTTGTGGCTCACGCGCGGATTGTCGACCGAGCGAACCGATGGCTGGTGCATATCTTTGGGGAAATAGAGGAAAAAGCGGCCGGGGTCGGCGGGAGAATAGACGATCTCCTCATCGGTGCGGTAGTTGGTGCGGTCTTTCACCGGGTCATAGTCATTGATAGGCTCAACTTTGCCGGCAACTCCCATCAGCTCGTCACCCTCATAGGTGTATTGCAGGTCTATAAAATTTTTGTGGGCCTCGATTTTTGTGTCGGCGGCGCTTTTGGGGGTGTATTCGAGCACGTTTATCCACAGGCGACCCTCGTCGAGCACAATCTTCTTGCCCGGCTCGAGAGTGGTGGGATCGGTCTCTGCGAGAAATTTAAACAGTTTGTCCCACAGATCTTTATTCTTTTCATACTGAGTTGCAAACTCAACAGCATCAATCGATGCATCGGCTTCACACTGCCAACCATTGGCCCAAACACGCGAGTCTACCCACGCCTTTGCCGTTTCAGGTGTATATTCTACCATGATTTAAAGAATTTAAAGTTAACAACGCAAAGGTAACAATAAATAAATTGATAAAAAAATCAGCGATGGAGTATGCGCCACGGGTTGGGATAGAGATTGTTGGCTCGGTTGCCTATGTTCTTGACAAAGCCGAGCGGATGGCCGCCGTGGGTCAGCAGAACAAATCCTCTCTGCGTCCCCTCGGGCAGCGTTATTGCCATGCGTGCCAAGTAGTCGAGGGCGGTGTCGCGGTCAACCTCCACGCGGCAGAACGCATCGGGCGCGAGCCGCATCGACATGGCCAAAGCCTGTGCCGGAATGATGTCGCGACCTTTGATTGAGGCCATCTCGACGCCGGCATATATCACGTCGACACGGGCCGCGAGCATCCTGGCTTTCAACGCGGCGACAGCCTCGCTGCAAGCCACGATCCTGTCGCCGTCAACACTCATAATAAACTCCCCCCCGAGCCACCCGCGACAGGGCTTCAGGTCTGTTTTTTGCTCCACGCGGCGCTTTGATCTGGTCTTCTCGGGCCGAGGGGTAGTGTCGCTGTTGCCCGGTTTTCTCAGCAGGGCCATGAAGAGTCCCTCCCCCTCGACCCGGCCCGGGATAAAGCGACAGCAGGGCAACGACGAGTCGATCGCCGGCGCTATCTGGGGCCATTGTGAAGTGTCGACCGCCACCGGCTCGCCGCCGAGATGAGAGACAATCCACTCCACGTTCTCCTCATTTTCAACCCGGTTGAAGGTGCAGGTGCTGTAAATGAGGAAACCACCGGGGCGCAGCGTCTCCCACAGGTTTTCCACAATCTCGCGCTGCAACCGCGCCATGCTCCCCACCAGCCCCTGCGACCATTGGGCCACAGCCTCGGGCTCTTTACGCATCATCCCCTCGCCCGAACAGGGCACGTCGGCCACAACGATGTCGGCCTGCTCTTTGAGCGGTTTTTTCAGCCGGGCGGTGTCTCCTCGGGTCACAATCACATCGGGGTAACCCCACTTGACGAGATTTTCCACGAGCACCGCGGCGCGTGCCGGCACAAACTCATTGGCCACCACCACCGAGCCCCCGGGCAGAACATCGATCACCGCCGTGGTCTTGCCGCCTGGCGCCGCACACCCGTCGACCACCGTCAACGGCCTGTCGCCAAGCCGGGCAACGGCCTGCCCGGCAACACGGCCTATGAACATCGACGATGCATCCTGCACATAATAGAGACCCTGATGAAAGGCCGGGTCGAGCGTGAAACGCGGCCTTTGATCGAGGTAACAGCCCGCGGGAGCCCACGGCACGGGGCGGCTTGCACCCGCCGCGACCCCCGGCGTCACGGCGCCGGTCTTCATCCTGTTGAGACGCAACGAGACCGCCGGCGCTGTCGAGGTCAATGTTTCAATCAACCCGCCGAGCGCCGGCGATCTGTAACTCTCAATCATCTCAACAAATGATTGGGGAAGAGCTTGCATAGGCTGTCGGTCAGTTACAACCGCAGCTGTCGCCACAGCCACAGCCATCGCCACAATTACCGTCGCCACAGCTGCCGCATCCACATCCCTGGGCCGGCTGCAGCTCCTCGGGAGTGGCATCGCGCACCTCAAGCACCTTGCCCTTGAAGCGCACGTCCTTGCCGGCCAACGGGTGGTTGAAGTCCATCTTGACCTTTGAGTCGGTCACCTCAAGCACCTTGCCGTTGATACGATAGCCGTCGGCTGTCATCATGGGGACCAACGCGCCGGGTTTGACCATCTCGTCGTCAAACTTGCCGTCGACCACAAAAAGGTCGCGGTCAAGCTCGGCGATCTGCTCAAGGTCGTATGGCCCGAAAGCCTCGGCAGCCTTAACCGTCACGTCAAACTCGCCCCCCTTCTCAAGACCTTCAATAGCCTTCTCGAGGGGAACGATCATGCCGCGGGTCACTCCAAAAATTATCTTCTCGGGATCCTCGGGGTCGCTCTGATGCACCAGCACCTCCCCCTCAGGGGTAATCTCATAGAGGTCATACCCCATCTCCACATATTTTCCGGGTTCTACTTTTTCCATAGTGTATAATGTTTTAATTATTGATGTTCAATTAGATAACAAGCCGGTTGGCGAAATGTTCACCGCCGGCAGATGTCTTTAAAATAGAAGTCGAGCAGGTCGCGGGCAGCGGTAAAAGAGCTCAACCGGTTGTCGAGCACCAGCCGCTCGCGCTCCTCGAGCATTGACGCAATCTCCTTATTGTCAAAGAAATGCCGACGCAGAGCCGAGTCAATCGTCTCGACCATCCAGTAGCGGGCCTGCTGCCGGCGACGCTCTTCAAAATAGCCGTTTTCAATGACAAAACTGAAGTAACGGTCAATCATGTCCCACACCCGGTCGATACCCAGCTCATAAAAGCCTGAATAGGTCAGCACCTCGGGCACCCACCCCGACGGGGTGGCGGGGAAGAGGTGAAGCGCGCTGCGAAACTGGGCCTGGGCCAGGCGCGCGCGGTCGACATTGTCGCCGTCGGCTTTGTTGATGACAATGCCGTCGGCCATCTCCATGATGCCGCGCTTGATGCCCTGCAGCTCGTCGCCGGTGCCGGCAAGCTGAATGAGCAGGAAGAAGTCGACCATCGAGTGAACGGCGGTCTCGCTCTGCCCCACCCCGACTGTCTCGACAAAAATATTGTCAAAGCCGGCGGCCTCACAGAGCACAATCGTCTCGCGGGTCTTCCGAGCCACTCCACCGAGCGAACCGGCCGAGGGGCTGGGGCGGATAAAAGCATCGGGTTGTGTCGAGAGGCGCTCCATGCGGGTCTTGTCGCCAAGAATACTCCCTTTTGAGCGCTCGCTCGAGGGGTCGATGGCAAGCACCGCCAGTTTGCCCCCCTGCTTGAGCACATGCAGCCCGAAGGCATCGATCGATGTCGACTTGCCCGCGCCGGGCACTCCCGTGATGCCTATGCGCCGCGACCGGCCCGAGTGTGGAAGGCATTTCTCGACAATCTCGGCGGCTATGGGCTGATGGTCGGGCGACAGGCTCTCGACCATTGTGACGCCACGCGACAGCATGGTGATGTCGCCCTTGAGGATGCCCTCGATTATCTCGGCAGTGGTCGGAATCACCCGGCGGCGGCGACGTCCCGCCAGATAGGGGTTGACCGACGGTGGCTGCTTGACACCGCTGTTGACGGTCAAGCCTGTGTATTTATCATCATTTTCAATGTGTTCCATCACTTTTTGATTTGTCCCACCACACGAACGGTTGTCGACGGGTCGGCGGGGTCGTTTGTGGTCACTATTATTCGGGCGTTGAGCAGCGAGCGGTTGGCAAGTCGCTGAGGGTCAACGCTAAATTTCACCGTCAGGCTCTTGCCCGACTTGACTTTCACCTCATTTTTGACATCCTTGAATGTCACGGCCTCGTCCACACACTTCACCGAGTGGACAACGAGCGGGTTTTTACCGGTGTTGGTGATAACAAACTCCCCCTCGAGTGGTTTTGACCGGTCAACATCGATCTCGCCCATGTCGACACGCGCCGGGTCAACCTTGATCACGGGTGCATCCTTAAGCTGCTCAGGGGTCAGTTTTGAGAAATCCTCCTTGATTATCACGACCGTCTCGATCGGTTGGGCCACGGTTGAGGTGTCGGTTGGATAAAAGTCAAACTGATCGGTGACGATGCCCCACTCTTTGGCCTTGTCGGTATAGGCCACCACGGCAACGACAAACTGCTCGCCGGGGGGCACTGTCGGAGGGTCGACGCGGGCCGAGATGTAGCCGGGCAGGTTGGCCACCCGTGGGGTAATGGGTTGATTTGACGAGTTATATCCCTCGATGTAGGCCCCTTTTGACTTCCCTTTCTCCAATTGTCCGAAAGCCACGATCTTGTCGCGCAGCTTGACCACGCCCAGGTCGAGGGGGTAGCGAGAGCGCAGGGTGTTGGTGGCGGCGATGACACTGCCGGTGATCTTGAGGTCGGCCTTGGCCGGCAGGGCATTTGTCTCGACACGAACAAACTTGGTGAAACGCCCCGGGCGCCCGTTAGGGTCATACCCCACCGCGATCTTCAATGTGTCGCCGGGGGCAACCGGGTCGGTTGAATACTCGGGACGCGTGCACCCGCAGTTGGCGCGCGCACTAACCACCACCAGAGGCTCGTCGCCATCGTTGACAGCCTTGAAAGTGCAGGTCACCACACCCATATCCTCGTCGAAAGCTCCGAAATCGTGCTCGGTGGCAAGCCATCGCGCCACCGGTGACGCCATCATGGTGCCGGCGGCTATGATACCGGCTATTGTCACTATCAGTTTCTTCATTGCCAATCAGTTATGTTAGGGTATGACAACACCTTTGAAACGCAGTTTGACACGCTTGCCGGCATTTGTCTTGACCGACACCTCTCGGTGTACCTCTCCCTTGAAACCCTTGGGGTTATAGTGGATGGCGATGGTGCCTGTCTTGCCCGGCGCGATGGGTTGCTTGGGATAGTCGGGGGTGGTGCATCCACACCCGCCATTGGTCACGGTCACAATCACCAGCGGCGCCGTGCCGGTGTTGGTAAAGGTGTACTTGCAGGTCACAGGGCCGCCTGTGGCCTTTATGTTGCCAAAGTCATGCTCGGTCTCGGCAAACAAGATGGCGGCACCGCCGGCGGCCACGGCAGCCACAGCCATGATGAGTATTGTAAAGATGAGTGAAAGTTTTTTCATATACAATTGTAACGTTGAGGTGAGTGATGTTATTGCTCGGGGGCTTTCTGCAGGTCGGCAAGGATGGCGCGGAGCTCGGTGTCGGTGGTCGTCAGCCGCCCGCGGCAGGCCGCCAACAGCTCGGTGGCACGGCGTGTGTAGGCCGAGAGCGTGTCGATGTCACACTTGTCGGTCTGCATCATGTTGATAATCTGTTCAAGCTCACCCACGGCCTGTGTGTAGCTAAGCTTCTCGATGGGCTGAAATGTTGGTGTTGTTGACATATCTTGAATTTCATTGTTTATTTTACAACTGAAGTGAAGCGCCCGCCAACGACGGTCGTTTCAACCACCTGTCCCGCGACGAGTTGCCGCGGGTCGGTTATCGCTTTACCGTCGACACGCGTTATGGAGTAGCCGCGGCGCAGTGTCGCCTGTGGCGACAGCAGCTCAAGCATCTGGGCGATGGCGTCGAGACGCGCGACGCGGCGTGAGATGACGCCGGGGACGAGGGCAGCCAGCCGCCCGGCCATCGAGTCGAGCCGGCTAAGCCGCGGGGCGATCACCCGCTGGCTCAACTGGGCCATGATCATGGCATCGCGCTTCAGACGGGCGTCGGCGCGGTCAATGACCGCCCGAGGAGACATGGCGAGCATCGTCTCAAGGCGCGAGAGTTGCTCGTTACACCCGCCGATGCGGTCGTTGACATTGATCAGAAGCTCACCGGCGAGCATCTTCAGGTGATCGAGACAGGCGGCAGCCTCGGCGATGAGCCACTCGGCAGCCGCTGTCGGGGTTTTGACGCGGCGGTTGGCGACATAGTCGAGCACAGTCACATCGCGCTCGTGGCCTATGCCCACCACAACCGGCAGGGGGCAGCTGGCCACATGATAGGCCAGCTCGTAGTCGTCAAAAGCCTCAAGGTCGCTGGTGGCGCCGCCGCCGCGTATAATCACGACAACATCCCAGAGGTCGGCCTCGGCGGCTATGCTCTCGAGCGCCGAGATGACCGTCGGTGCCGTCTGGCTCCCCTGCATGACTGCCTGAAAGAGCCTCACCTGAAAGTGCAGCCGCTGCTTGTTGCCATACAGCTGATTGATAAAATCGCCATAACCGGCGGCGCCCGGTGCCGAGATGACGGCAACCCTCAGCGCCGGCGTGTTGAGAGTCAGCGATTTGTTGCGCTCCATCACACCGTCGCGCTTGAGCGCCTCAAGTATCTCGAGGCGGCGGCGTATAGCGTCGCCTATCGTGTAGGTGGGGTCTATATCATTGACAATCAGCTTAAACCCAAACACTGCATGATAGTCAACCGACACCCTGAGGCGAACCTTCATACCCGTGGCCAGCGGCTTGCCGGTTGCCGCGAAAAACTTGGCCGACAGGGGGCGCCATGTCGAGGCCCACACGGCGGCACGCGCTTTGGCCACGGTGTCGCCGCTGTCGCTCTTGTCAAGAAGCTCCATGTAGCAGTGGCCCGACCTGACAGCCAGGTCGCTGGTCTCGGCGACTATCCACACGCCTCTCAGCCCGGGCACCGACAGCTGGGCCGCTATAAGACGGCTCAACGCGGCCAGGGTCATCGTGCTGCTGTCAGTAGCCGGCATCATTTCACAAGCTTAAATTTTGCTCCGTCCCACTTATAGGTCAGTGACGGGTAGATGAAAGGGCCAAACTCGGTCAAGGTCTCGCGGGGGAGCAATTTGTCGAGAGTATTGTAGACCACCATCTTGGCCTCGGCGGGGAAAATGACAGCCCGAGCCGTGACAAAGGGGATACCCGCGGCGGCGCGGCGGCGAGTCTCCTTGTCGGGGGCATTGAGCCAGCCATCGAGCCCTGGGGTGGCAAAGGAAGCGTTTTTGAGCGGCTGCCAGCGACTGTCAAACAGCTCGACCGACGAGTCGAGCGCCGGCAGCGCCAGGGTCCTGACAAGCGCAAACACCGTGTCGCCCCCTTTGGCGGGGAGCAGGTAGAGGGTATGGGTGACACCCTCGCTCATCTCGATGACCAGCGAGTCGGCGGCAACATTCCTGATGCGCGAGGTGGAGCCTGCTGAGTTCTGTGACCCGTTGTCAAGCCCGGCCATCGCGTAATCGACCATATCGAGGCGCGTCAGGCTGTCGATAAGCGGGAAAACCTGTGCCGGAGCCTCGATGAAGGCGCGGGCGGCAGCCGGACGGGCGTTGTCGGCGCCCATGGCCACAACCGCGCCCGAGAGGGGGATGACTGTCAGCAACAGTAGCAGTAGACGTTTCATTGTTTTCATCGGCGTTTGCGTTCTTTATGTGCTTTGCGCGTGGCCGGCTGGCGGCTCTTGCGCTTGAAATAGTCGGCCACGGTCTCCTCTGTCTCGGGGGCATATCCGCCCGAGCGGCGACGCGAGGTCTTGGCGTAATCTTTATCTTTGTCGGCCACCTCACAGTAGAGGCGCTTGCCGTAAAAGTCTGCATTGCGCAGGGCGGCACACACGCGGGCGGCGTCAGCCTTCTTGACGTCAAACAGCGAGTAGTTTGACAGCAGGTCGATGCGCCCTACGTCGACGCGCCGGCCCTCAACCGAGTTGTTGAGCAGCTCGATAAGGTTGCCGGCAAAGAAACCGTCGGCTTTGCCGGCGTTGATATACAGTCGCTCCATGCCAGGCTCGGCCGTGCGCCGGTCTTTCTCGGCCTCGGTTGGCGGCTCTTTGCGTGCCTTGTCTTTTTTCTTAGACGGCTTTTCGTCGATAAAGTCAATTTTGGGAGCATCGCGGTAATAGTCCAACAGACGGTTGAACTCCAGCGACACCACTCGTTTGAGCAGATCCTCCTCGCTCAGCCATGACAGCTTGCGGCTTATGCCCGGGATGTATTTGCTTATCTCCTCCTCGTCGACCTTGACGCGCTCGAGGCGGTCGGCGAGGTTATAGAGCTGTTTCTCAATGATATGCTCGGGCGTAGGAACCTCCTTGCGCTCAAATTTCTTCCCAATGATACGCTCAATCTCCCTGAGCTTGCCCTTCTCTCGCGAGTGGATGATGGCCACTGAGACACCGGTCTTGCCGGCACGGCCTGTTCGCCCCGAGCGGTGGGTGTAGACAGCCGTGTCGTCGGGCAACCCGTAGTTTATCACATGGGTAAGATCGTCGACATCGAGGCCGCGGGCAGCCACATCGGTGGCGACAAGCAGGCTCAACACGCGGTCTCTGAACTTCTTCATCACCAGGTCGCGCTGTGCCTGCGACAGGTCGCCGTGCAGCGAGTCGGCGTTATATCCGTCCTGAATCAGCTTGTCGGCGATCTCCTGGGTGTCGCGGCGTGTGCGGCAGAAGATGATGGCGTAGATATTGGGGGTGTCGTCGGCGATACGCTTCAGCGCGAGATATTTGTCGCGGGCGTTCACCATATAATATATGTGGCGCACATTTGCCGAGCCC
>CAYMVS010000032.1:0-24323 GCA_964394205.1 uncultured Muribaculaceae bacterium
TGCTCGACTATATACGCAACGCCAACGTGATCGCCGGCGAGGCCGGTGGCATCACCCAGCATATCGGAGCCTACAATGTCAAGCTCTCCGACGGGCGCCACATCACCTTCCTCGACACCCCGGGCCACGAGGCGTTTACCGCCATGCGTGCGCGTGGTGCCAAGGTCACCGACCTCTGTATCATCATTGTGGCAGCCGACGACAACGTGATGCCCCAGACCATCGAGGCCATCAACCACGCCTCGGCCGCCGGTGTCCCCATCGTGTTTGCCATCAACAAGATAGATAAACCGACAGCCAACCCCGAGAAGATCAAGGAGGAGCTGGCCAACATGAACTACCTGGTCGAAGACTGGGGCGGCAAGTATCAGAGCCAGGACATCTCGGCCAAAAAAGGCATCGGTGTTGACGAGCTGATGGAGAAGGTGCTCCTCGAGGCCGAGATGCTCGAGCTCAAGGCCAACCCCAACCGCAAGGCCACCGGCTCGATCATCGAGTCGTCGCTCGACAAGGGCCGCGGCTATGTGGCCACGGTGCTTGTGCAGAACGGTACCCTCAAGGTTGGCGACGTCATCCTCGCCGGCACCCATCATGGCAAAATCAAGGCCATGTTTAACGAGCGCAACCAGCGCATCAAGGAGGCCGGGCCCGCCGAGCCGGCGCTGATTTTGGGTCTCAACGGCGCCCCCACCGCCGGCGACACCTTCAACGTGATGGACAGCGAGCAGGAGGCACGTGAGATCGCCAACAAGCGCGAGCAGCTGCAGCGCGAGCTTGGCTTGAGAACCAAGAAGATACTGACCCTCGAGGATATCGGCCGCCGTCGTGCCATCGGCAACTTCCAGGAGCTCAACATCATTGTCAAGGGCGACGTGGACGGCTCGATCGAGGCGCTGAGCGACTCGCTCATCAAGCTGTCGACCGAAGAGATTCAGATCAACGTGCTCCACAAAGCCGTCGGCGAGATTTCCGAGAGCGACGTGACCCTGGCCGCCGCCTCCGACGCCATCATAATCGGCTTCCAGGTGCGCCCGTCGATCGCCGCCCGCCGTGCCGCCGAGCGCGACGGTGTCGAGATACGCCTCTATTCGGTCATCTATCAGGCCATCGAGGAGGTCAAGGACGCCATGGAGGGCATGCTCGCCCCCGAGATCAAAGAGGAGATTACGGGCACGGCCGAGGTGCTCCAGACGTTCCACATCTCAAAGGTCGGCACCATCGCCGGATGTATCGTGCGCGAGGGCCGCATAAAGCGCGGGTGCAAGGTGCGCCTCATCCGCGACGGTATTGTCAAATATACCGGCGACCTCGGTTCGCTCAAGCGTCTTAAAGATGATGTCAAGGAGGTTACGTCGGGCTATGACTGCGGTATGAGCATAGCGGGCTACAACGACATCCACGAGGGTGACCTCATTGAGGCATACGAGGAGGTCGAGGTTAAGAAAACCCTTTGATTTTCAGCTTAGGCCGTCATGTCGACAGCCCACATTAATATTGGATCAAACAAGGGCGACCGCCGGTCACTGATTGACCGCGCGGTCGCCCTTATTGTCGACTCGGAATGGGCGGGCGACGTCAGGCGGTCGAGCCCTGTCGAGTCGATGCCCTGGGGGTATGACTCGGACAGACAGTACATCAATGTCGGGGTCATGCTGACCACCGCCCTTGACCCGCCCGAGCTTCTGGAGCGGCTTCAGCAGATAGAGCGCGCCGTCAGCCCGGCGCCCCACCGCGACCCCTCGGGGGGCTACATAGACCGCGAGATTGACATTGACCTCATCGCCGTCGACAGCCTGACGGTCGACACGCCACGGCTCACCCTCCCGCATCCGCGCATGCACCTGCGGGCGTTTGTCCTCGCTCCACTGGCCGAGCTCGACCCCGCCTGGACCCACCCCTTGCTCCACAAAACCGCCGCCGGGCTCCTTGACGACTGCGACAAAAATGACACTAAAAAATGATTTTATTTTGCGGCGGGTGGGAAAAATTGTATTTTTGTGCAAAACGTTGAAATATGACTATTAACGACAAACAACAGGAGATTATAGAAGAATTTGCCGACGTGGACGACTGGATGGACCGCTATGGCATGATAATAGACATGGGCAACGGGCTGCCCGCCATCGACGAGTCGATGAAAACCCCGGCCAACCTTATCGAGGGGTGCCAGAGCCGGGTTTGGCTCGACGCCAAGCTGACCCCCGAGGGGACTGTCAGCTATACGGCCGACAGTGACGCCATCATCGTCAAAGGCATCATCTCGCTGCTCATCGACGTGCTCAATGGCCACACCCCCGACGAGATACTCGAGGCCGACCTCCACTTCATCGACGACATCGGCCTGGCCGAGCATCTGTCGCCAACCCGCAGCAACGGCCTGACGGCCATGCTCAAGCAAATGAAAATGTATGCACTCGCCTTCAAGGCCAAACAGCAACAAAACTAACCAATCAAAATTATAAAAAAATGCTATTAGACCTCTGGACTAATCATCGCATGGTGGCGATGCTGATTTTAGTTCTCATAGTTGTCACCCCGTTTGTGATATACTATGTGATTGATGCCCGACGCAACCACCCCAAGGGCTTGATCGGAGCGGCTTTGTCAAACATGGGCGAGCGCTTTGGTTACTACATTATGAACGCAGTGCTGCTGTTGTTTCTGTGCTCTAAATTTGGTATTTCCGACGATTTTGCCGGTTGGATCTACTCGATTTTCTATTTCTTGATTTATGTGTTGAGCTTGCCCGGCGGCATCGTGGCCGACAAGCTTCAGAACTATAAAGGCACCATCATGGCGGGCCTGCTTGTCATGGCCATCGGCTATGCCATGATGGCGTTCCCCATCTTTGGCGGCGACCCGGGAGCTGTCCCGACATGGGTGCTCGTCTTTACCATCGTGGCTCTGTTTCTCATCGCCGCCGGCAACGGTCTGTTCAAGGGCAACCTCCAGGCCATCGTCGGTCAGATGTATGACAACTTTGAGGATGAGGCGGCCAAGCGCGGCCCCGAGGCTCTTGCTGTGGCCAAGTCGCGACGCGACTCGGGATTCCAGATTTTCTATGTGTTTATCAACATCGGTGGTGTTATCGCCCCGTTTGTGGCCCCGCTGTTGCGTGAGGCATATCTGAAAACCAACATGTTGGCTTATAAGGCCGACCTCCCCCGTCTGTGCCACCAGTATTTGAGCGACACCCCCATGAGCGCCACCGACACCCAGAGCCTCAACACCCTGTCGGAGGCTGTCTCGGGCGCTCCCGTGGCCGACATGTCGACATTCTGCTCCCACTATCTTGAGATTTTCAACACCGGTGTCCACTACTCATTCTTTGCCTCGGTGGTGGCTATGTTGCTGTCGTTCTTCATCTTCGTGTATATGCGCAACAAGCTGCCCAACCCGGTCAAGAAGGCTAAGGCCGCGGTCAGCACAACCGAGCGCGAGAGCGACGCCAAAGAGATACGTCAGCGCATGTATGCCCTCTTTGCCGTGCTTGGCGTGGCCGTCTTCTTCTGGTTCTCATTCCATCAAAACGGCCAGTCGCTGTCGGTGTTTGCCCGCGACTTTGTCGACACCGAGTCAATCGCCCCCGAGATATGGCAATGCATCAACCCCTTCTTTGTGATTATCCTGACGCCGATTATCATGTTTATCTTCAGCGCGTTGGTACACAGTGGCAAAGAGGTGTCAACCCCCAAGAAGATTGCCATCGGTATGTTCATCACCGCGTGTGCCTATCTGTTCCTGATGTGCCTGTCGATGGTTCAGGGCTATCCCTCGGGCGAGGAGTTCAAGGGTCTCGCCGAGGCAGCCAAGTCGGCCCTGCGCATCGGTCCGTGGGTTCTGATCGTCACCTATTTCTTCCTGACTGTCGCCGAGCTGTTTATCTCGCCGCTTGGCCTGTCGTTTGTCTCAAAGATCGCCCCCAAGCATCTTCAGGGCATCTGCCAGGGTCTGTGGCTGACGGCGACCGCCATCGGTAACCTTTTCATCGCCCTTGGCGTGACGATGCTCAACCAGTTCCCCCATCAGTGGCAATGCTGGGCGGTGTTTGCCTTCTTCTGCCTCGCCTCGATGGGTGTGATGCTGGCCATGCTCAAATGGCTTGAGCGTGTGACCAAGTGATAAACCTGTGTCAATCAACTGTTGATGAGACACTTGATGATAGTAACCGGCACACGCGCCGAGTGGGGACTGCTCTCCCCGCTGGCGCGTGCGCTTGATGACAGAGAGGATGTCAAGGTGTCGGTGGTGGCGACCAATATGCACCTTGACCCGCGTCTGGGCAACACTGTCGACGAGATTGTGGCCGACGGGTTTGAGGTTGCCGAGCGCGTGCCGATGGATGTCGAGGGCGACGGCGAGGCCTCAAAGGTAAAGGCCATGGCGCGGTGTCTCGACGGCATGGCCGATGTCATCACCCGGCTGCACCCCGACGGGGCGATCATCCTCGGCGACCGCTATGAGATGCTCGCCGTTGCCTCGGCTTGCCTGCTGATGCGTGTCCCCATCATTCACATCGCCGGCGGGGAGACGAGCGAGGGGGCTGTCGACGACTCCATACGCCACGCCATCACCAAGATGTCATGCCTGCACCTGACCGCCACCGAGGCTTTCCGTCAACGTCTGATCGCCATGGGAGAGCACCCCGACACGGTGGTCAACACCGGCGCCATCGGTGTCTACAACCTGCTTGCCGGCGTCGAGCCGATGCCACGGGCCGAGCTTGAGGCCTCGATCGGCATCTGCTTTGACCGCCCCACCATCCTTTTGACCTATCACCCGGCAACCCTCGACCCGACACCTGCGGGCATCCGCTTTGCCGCTGTTGTCGAGGCCATTGACCGTGTTGAGGGGCTGCAGGTGCTCGTCACCTATCCGAACAACGATGCCGGAGGGCGCCGGATTATCTCGCTCATCGAGCGGTGGCAGGCCCGCCGGCCCGACAGTGTCACCGTGGTGCCCTCGCTCGGCAAGCGGCGTTATCTCTCGGCGCTCGGCTATGTCAAGGCCGTGGTTGGCAACTCGTCGAGCGGCCTTGTCGAGGTGCCGTCGGCCCACATCCCCACGGTCGACATCGGCATGCGCCAGCAAGGGCGACTCGCCGGCGACACCGTGATTCATGCCGGCGACAGCGTCGACGAGATCGAGGCGGCGCTCAGGTTTGCCTTGTCGCCCCGGGGGCAGAAAGCCGCCCGCGAGGGGTCAAATCCCTACCACCGGTCCGACACGCTCAAGATTATGGTCGATGCAGTCGTCAACCGCCCCTTAACCTCAGTAAAGAAATTCTATGACATATAAACCGCTGATTATCATACCGGCCCGTGGCGGCAGTAAAGGGATACCCCACAAAAACATAAAGCCGTTTTTAGGGCGTCCGCTCATCTGCCACACCATCGACGTGGCGCTCAAGGCAGCCCCCGCCAGTCGTGTCATCCTGTCGACCGACGACGAGAGCATAGCCCGTGTGGCCGAAGAGGCCGGGCTGCCGGTGCCTTACCGCCGTCCGGCCGAGCTTGGGGGCGACCGGGTTGGCTCGCGCGAGGTGATTCTTGACGCGATGGACTGGGCTGACGCCCGGGGTATTGACTATGACAGCGTCGTGTTGTTGCAGCCAACCTCCCCCCTGCGCCGCCTCGAGGATGTGACAGCGGCGATTGAGCTGTTTGACCCCGCGGGTGTCGACATGGTGGTGACGGTGAAAGCCGCCGCCTGCAACCCCTATTATGACTGTTTTGAGGCCGACCCGGCCTCAGGCATGCTGCACATCAGCAAGGGCGACGGGCTGCTGACAAGACGTCAGGATGCACCCCCGGCCTGGCAGTATAACGGCGCCGTTTATGTCATCAATCCACGGTCGATCAGACAGATGCCTTTGGGAGCGATGCCCCGTCGGCGCCCATCTCCTATGCCTGAGGAGCGTAGTGTCGACCTCGACACGCCTCTCGACTGGACCATCGCCGAGCTAACCGCCAAACATCTTGAAGCAAATGGAAAAACATCTGATTAACAGCACCGACCGGCTGCTCGACGCTTTAGGGCGACTGAACGACCTCTCGGGCGAGGCGATGACACTGCTTGTGGTCGACAACGACGGCAGGATGCAGGGCACACTGACCGATGGCGACATACGCCGGGCGCTCCTGGCGGGCGCCACGCTCAACACGCCGGTCGCCGACGTGATGCACCGCGACTTCCGCCATCTCGACGACGCCGACCGCCTCGACGTGGTCAAGCTCAAGAAAATAAGGGAGAAAGGTATTCGACTGGTGCCTGTGCTCGACAAAGAGACCCATATCAGGAGAATTATCGATACCCGCCTCGTGTCGACAATCCTGCCCGTGAGCGCCATCCTGATGG
The DNA here is from genome assembly GCA_964394205.1 of uncultured Muribaculaceae bacterium. GTDB lineage: Bacteria > Bacteroidota > Bacteroidia > Bacteroidales > Muribaculaceae > HGM05190. The sequence continues at coordinate 6,358 of CAYMVS010000032.1, forward strand.
CCGGCGGCAAAGGGGAGCGGCTGCGTCCGCTGACACTGACCACCCCCAAGCCACTGCTCAAAATCGCCGGCAAGCCGATTATCGACTACAACATCGAGGCGCTCGCTGCCGTCGGTATCGACGATATCACGGTGACAACCAACTATCTGGCCGAGCAGATCCACGACCATTTTGCAACGCCCGTAGCCGGCGTCGCCGTCAAGTGTGTGCGCGAGCCGCGCCCGTTGGGCACGATAGGTTCGGCCGGGTTGATCGAGCACACCCCCGGGGGCACCACTCTGCTGATGAACAGTGACCTGCTGACCAATATCTCGTTTGAGGATATGTATATGCACCACTCGGCCGAGCAGGCCGACATCACCATCGCGGTCATCCCCTACAATGTGTCGGTGCCCTTTGCCATACTGCAAACCGAGGGCAACCGCGTTGTCGGTCTGAGCGAAAAACCGTGTTATTCCTATTATGCCAACGCCGGTATATACCTGATATCAAACCGTTTGCTCAACAATCTTGACGGCAATGACCGCGTCGATGCCACTGACCTTATAGAGCAGTCGATAGCCCGGGGCCTCAAGGTGACCTATTTCCCCATCAACGGCCGGTGGATCGACATCGGCTCGCCGACCGACTTTAACCACGCGTGTGAGCTGATGGAGATGGCCCACGTCTAACAAACCGACCCTCCCGGTTGTTATACAATTAATGAAAACAGACAATTATTTATGGCAGACTCAAATTTCATTGACTATGTAAAGATATTGTGCCGCTCGGGAAAGGGTGGCGCCGGTTCACGCCACTTCTACCGTGCCAAATATGTACCCAAAGGTGGTCCTGACGGCGGAGACGGTGGCCGGGGAGGCCACATCATCCTGCGCGGCAATCAGAACATGTGGACCCTGTTGCCGCTGCGCTACCGTCGCCATATCTTTGCCGGCAACGGCCAAAGTGGCTCGGGTGGACGCTCTTTTGGCAAGGATGGCGAGGATGTGATTGTCGATGTGCCCTGTGGCACAGTGGTCTTTGACGCTGAGACCGGCCAATATCTCGCCGAGGTGACCCAGGACGGTCAGGAGGTGCGCCTGCTCAAGGGGGGGCGCGGAGGCCTGGGCAACTGGCATTTCAAGAGTGCCACCAACCGCACTCCCCGTTACGCCCAGCCGGGCGAGCCGGCCATCGAGAAGAGTGTCATCCTCGAGCTGAAACTGCTGGCCGACGTCGGTCTGGTCGGTTTCCCCAACGCGGGCAAGTCAACCTTGGTGTCGGCCCTCAGCGCCGCGCGACCCAAGATTGCCGACTATCCGTTCACCACGATGGAGCCGCAGCTCGGCATCGTTTCCTATCGCGACAACCGCTCGTTTGTCATGGCCGACATTCCCGGCATCATCGAGGGCGCGAGCGAGGGCAAAGGGTTGGGCCTCAGGTTTCTGAGACACATCGAGCGAAACGCCGTGCTGCTCTTTATGGTGCCGGCCGACGCCGACGACATCATGGGGCAATACAACATCCTGGCTCGTGAACTCGAGCAGTTCAACCCTCAGCTTGCCGACAAGCCCCGTGTGCTTGCCATCTCAAAGAGCGACATGCTTGACGACGAGCTTATCGCCGAGATCGAGCAGACGTTGCCCGACAACATTCCCCATGTCTTCATCTCGGCCGTGACAGGGATGGGGCTCACCGCACTGAAAGATATGTTGTGGCGTGAGATAACCGCCGAGAGCAACCGCATCGACACAAACCCCATCACCCACCGTCCGCTCGACGGGCATCACCGCGTGAGCGAGGAGGATGAGTTTATTTTTGAGCCCGAGCCTGTTGCCGACGACGACCAGGAGCCTGATGATGAAGACTTTGGCGACGAGGGCGAGTGGGACGACATGGAGTGGGAATATAATCCCGACAGCAAGTAGACTCTTATTTACATTTGTAAATCTCACATAACAAGGTAAACGGCTTATTTTTTGACTGTTTCAGATGGTGTTGATAACTTTATGTATTAAAAAACGTAAAATTATTTGTTTGCCATTGTAAACATTTCACAAAAATCTGTAACTTTACGCTCAGAATTTTACAATTACATCATGAGCGAACCCGTCTACCACATCCCGGCCCTTCTTCCCCAAACCCTTGAGGCGCTTGACATCAAGGCCGACGGGGTCTATGTCGACGCCACATACGGCGGTGGCGGTCACTCCCATGCCATCATGCAACGGCTTGACAGTGAGAAAGGTGGACATCTGTTTAGCTTTGATCAGGATGAGGAGGCGATTGCCCGTGCGGTCGAGGATCCCCGGTTTACAATCGTACACGGCAATTTTCGTTTCTTATCTAACTTCCTACGTTACTATCGGGTTGACACGGTCGACGGTATTTTGGCCGATTTGGGCGTGTCGTTCCATCACTTTGACGACCCCGAGCGGGGTTTCTCGTTCCGTTGGGCCGGCCGTCTGGATATGCGCATGAACCGTCGGGCGCCGCGCTCGGCAGCCTGGATATTAGCCAATTATGATGTCGACCGGCTCACCAATATCTTTAAAATCTACGGCGAGCTGAAACAGGCCCGGCGACTTGCCTCGGCCATAGAGAAAACCCGGGAGAAAACTCCCATAGACACGGTCGAGCAGTTGCTCGACATCGCCAGGCCCCTGATCAATCCCCGACAGGAGAAAAAAGAGCTGGCACAGCTTTTCCAGGCCCTGCGTATCGAGGTCAACGGCGAGACCGGCGCCCTGCGCGCCCTGCTCGAGCAGTCGCTCAGGGTGCTCAAGCCCGGGGGGCGCCTCTGCATAATCACCTATCACTCGATCGAAGACCGCATGGTCAAAAACTTCATGCGCGCCGGCAACATCGAGGGGCACCTCGAGAAAGACTTTTACGGGCAGTCACAGGCCCCGATGAAACTGCTCACATCGCGCCCCATCGTGGCCGATCAGGCCGAAGTCGAGGCCAACCCCCGCTCACGCAGCGCCAAGTTGCGCGTGGCCGTCAAACTTTAAACCAATCATCCCTCCCCACCCCCATGACCAATCGACAGACACAATCAGGCAAACCACAACAGCCGTCGGCCAACAACTCGCTGCTGTCGCGCATGATGCGCGGCCAGGTCATCTCGAGCGAGCTGTTTGCCCGCTACTGGTATGTCGTCCTGCTTGCCGTTTGTCTGCCAATGATTTACATAACCACCAAGTATGAGTGTCAAACCAAGATTGAGGAGATACGCAGCCTTGAGCGCGAGCTCGAGATTGTGAAAACCGAGCGCATACGTGCCCGCAGTCTCTACATGAGCCGCACCCGCGAGTCGTCGATGAACCATCTTGTCGACTCGCTCCACCTCAACCTGCGCGTTCAGGACACTCCACCTTTCAAAATCTCCTCAAAATGAAAAAGCACGACAACCGACGCCACATCCTGCTGCGCTACCTGTTTGTAATAACGCTGATACTCCTGTTGGCGGCCCGTATCGTCTACAAGATGACCAACACCACCATCTTTGACGCCCACCACTGGAATGACAAGGCGCGGGCCGAGATGGAGCGTGTCGACACCATCCTGCCCGAGCGCGGCAACATCCTGGCCCAGGACGGTAGCATCCTGGCCACCAACCTGCGCTACTACACCCTGCGCATCGACTACCGCACCGAGAAGTTTGCCGAAGACACCCTCAGGCATTATGCCCCGGCGATGGCCGACTCGCTCGCCCGCCGTTTCCCCTATATGACCCGCGACAAATGGCTCGCCCGGTTGCTTGACCCCATCGACAAAATCGCCAACAAGAAGGACCGCCCGCGCTCGATGCGTCTGGCCACCGCCCTGTCCTACACCGATGTCGAGTGGATCAAGTCGCTCCCGTTCTTTCACAAGCGCGCCAAAAACAAGACCGGCCTCGTGCTCGAGAGCTACATGCGCCGCGCCAACCCCTACGGCAACATGGCCATGCGCTCGATAGGGCGTGTGGCGGCCGACAAAGACTGCAAGGAGCCCCACGGCATCTCGGGCCTGGAAAAAGCGCTCGACACCCAGCTCTACGGCAAGATAGGCTTCTACAAACGTATTCCCTTGACTAAGGGCATCTTCAATGTGCCCGACATCCCGGCACAGGCCGGCAGCGACATCACCACAACCATCGACATCAACATGCAGGATATTGTTGAGAATGAGCTTAACGATCAGCTTGAGTACTGTGCCGCCGACTGGGGCCTGGCCGTGTTGATGGATGTGAAAACCGGTGAGATCAAGGCCATCTCCAACCTCGAGTATGACACAAAGAGCGGCCGATACATCGAGGCGCTCAACCGCGCCGTGCAGCGCTACGAGCCCGGCTCGGTGGTGAAGGTGCTGTCGATGCTCATCGCCCTCGAAGACGGTATTGTCAACAACCCCTCCGAGGTGATAACCACCGGCAACTCATACGCCTACGCCGGGGGTAAAGCCATCACCGATGCCCACCCCGCGGCCAGCATGACCGTTGGCGATGTGATAGAGCGCTCGTCAAACATCGGCATGACACGTATCATCGCCCGAAAGTATGACCACAACCCGTCGGCGTTCTACAAACGCGTCAAAGACTTAGGTTTCCTTGAACCTCTCAACACCGGCATCGCCGGCGAGCAGACACCGCGGTTTGACACATTGGGCAACAAAACAGCCGACCGCATCGCCATGTCGCGCATGTGTTACGGCTATGCCACCGAGATACCGCCCCTCTACACCCTCGCTCTCTACAACGCCATCGCCAACGGCGGCAAGTTTGTTCGCCCGCGCCTTGTCAAACGCATCACCAACGCCGCCTACGACAGCATCGTGCCCCTGAGCTATATCAACGAGCGCCTTTGCTCGGAGGTCAACGCGGCAAAACTGCGCAAGATGCTCAAAAACGTGGTCTATGGACCCCACGGCACCGGCAAGCGCCTGCGCAACGACATTGTCCCCTTGGCCGGCAAAACCGGCACCTGCTACATGATCGAGAAGGGAACCGGCACATACAACACCTCGCGTAAACGATTGACATTCTGTGGATTTTTTCCGGCCGACAATCCCCGCTACTCATGTATCGTGTTGACCGCCAACCCCAAGCGCAACGCCATGGGAGCCGCCTCGACAAGCGGTGAGGTGATGAAGGGGATAGCGCTCAAGCTCTTCTCTCGGGGGTTGTTGGGAAACACAAGCGACTTTACAACGGTGAAAAATCCCGGCACACGCCCGACGCTCTATGCCACCTCTCACGCCAAGCACAACGAGCTGCTGCGCGACCGCATGACAATGGGCACATCGTCGGTGATGCGCGCTCCCGCCAAAAAGACCAAGGGGGTGCCCGATGTGAAGGGGCTTGGCCTGCGCGAGGCAATCGCCGTGCTCGAGAGCGCTGGCTATAACGTCTCGTTCAAGGGTACCGGATATGTGGGAAGCCAGTCTCCGGCCCCGGGCAGCGCCGGCCGTCCCGGCTCAACCGTCAGCCTCGCCCTGTATAATTAATGATAACAATTTGACCGATCATGAAGCTATCCGACCTTCTCCAGGCAATCGAGATTAAAGAGATAATAGGGAGCGACGACATCGACATCCGTGCCATCGCCACCGACTCGCGCCGTGTTGTGGCGGGCGACCTTTTCGTGGCCCAGCGCGGAGTGAGCGTCGACAGCCATCGCTTTATCGCCGATGTTGTCAAGGCGGGCGCGGCGGCTGTGGTTTGTGAGCAGCTGCCGGCGATGATGGCCAACAGCGCCACCTATATTGTTGTGGCCAACAGCGCCGTCGCCCTGGGGTATCTGGCCTCGGCGTCACAGGGCAACCCCTCGCGCCGGCTGCAGCTCGTCGGCGTGACCGGAACCAACGGCAAGACCACCACCGCCACCCTCCTCTACGAGATGGCCCGCCTGTCGGGTCATCGTGCCGGCTTGCTGTCGACCGTGGCCAACTATGTCGACGGCCGTAAGGTCCCCTCCACCCACACCACCCCCGACCCTCTGTCGCTCAACGCGTTGCTCAGGCAGATGGTCGACGCCGGGTGTGAGTATGCCTTTATGGAGGTCAGCTCACATGCCGCCGCCCAACATCGTGTCGCCGGTCTCCACTTCACCGGCGCCATCTTCACCAACCTGACCCGCGACCATCTTGACTATCACAAGACAGTCGCCGCCTATATCGCCGCCAAAAAGTCGTTTTTTGACAACCTGCCCTCGACGGCATGGGCCTTGATAAACAACGACGACCGCAACGGCATGGTGATGGTTCAGAACACACGCGCCAAGGTCTACACCTACGCCCTGACCCGCGAGGCCGACTATCACGCCAAGCTTGTCGAGAACCGTCTTGACGGCATGACGCTGTCGCTCAACGGCTGTCAGGTCGAGACACTCTTCACCGGCCGCTTCAACGCCTACAACCTTGCCGCCGTGGCCGGCGCGGGGATGCTGCTCGGGTGGGGCAAAGAGACGGTGCTGACAGCCCTGAGCGCCCTTCATCCGGTCGACGGCCGTTTCCAGACCCTGCGGTCGCCCCGCGGCGGGCTGACTGCCATTGTCGACTATGCCCACACCCCCGACGCGGTTGTCAACCTGCTGACGACAGTGCGCGACGTGGCGGGAAGCAGCCGCTCGGTTATCACCGTCATCGGGGCCGGCGGCAACCGCGACGCCGGCAAGCGGCCCGTCATGGGCCGCGAGGCCGCCCGTCTCAGCGACCGCCTCATCCTGACGAGCGACAATCCCCGCGACGAAGACCCCGCGGCAATCATTGCCCAAATGAAAGAGGGTATCACCGACAGCGATGATGCTGCCGCCACCCTGTGCATAACCGACCGAGCCGAGGCTATAAAAACCGCAATCGCCCTGGCCCGCGAGGGTGACGTGATTGTGGTGGCCGGCAAAGGTCACGAGACATATCAGGAAATCGCCGGCGTCAAACACCACTTTGACGACCGCGAAATCATTAACAACATCTTCCAAAATCTCAAGTAACAAATGCTTTATTACCTGACCGATCTGCTCAATCAACATTTTGACCTACCCGGAGCCCGGCTGATGTCCTACATCACCTTCCGCTCGGGGATGGCCCTGATGTTGTCTCTTTTCATCGCGCTTGTCTTTGGCCGTAAAATCATTGACCGCCTGCAGCTGATGCAGGTCGGTGAGATAATACGCGACCTGGGGCTCGAGGGGCAGATGAAAAAAACCGGCACTCCCACCATGGGCGGTGTCATCATCATCATCTCAATCCTGATTCCCTGCCTGCTCATCGGCGACCTGACCAATGTCTACATGCTGCTGATGATTGGCTCGACCATCTGGCTGGGTGCCCTGGGCTTTTGTGACGACTACCTGAAGATAAGCCGCCACAACAAGGAGGGGATGAGCGGAAAGTTCAAGATCATCGGCCAGGTGGGACTCGGCCTTATCGTGGGTCTGACCATGATTTACAGCCCCTCGATCGTGATGAGACAGAACGTCGAGACAGTCAATATTGAAAATCAGGAGGTTGTCATCACCTATACCCCCGAGAATATCAAGTCGCCCCAAACGACCATCCCCTTTGTCAAAAACAACAACTTCAACTACCAGTCTCTCACTGACTGGATGGGGGAGAACGCCGGGGTTGTCGGAGGATGGATTGTGTTTGTGCTCGTGACCATCTTTGTCATCACCGCCACCTCCAACGGCGCCAATCTGACCGACGGTCTCGATGGGTTGTGCACCGGCACGTCGGCCATCATCTGTGTGGCCCTGGCCATCATGGCCTATCTGGGGGGCAACATCATCTACTCGTCCTACCTTAATATAATGTATATACCCGGCAGCAGCGAGCTCGTCGTGTTTATGTCGGCATTTATCGGGGCGCTCATCGGCTTCCTGTGGTACAATGCCTTCCCGGCCCAGGTGTTTATGGGCGACACCGGCTCGCTCACCATCGGCGGCATCATCGCCGTGTTTGCCATCCTGATACGCAAGGAGTTGCTCATCCCCATCCTTTGTGCCATCTTCTTTGTCGAAGACCTCTCGGTGATGCTGCAGGTGGCCTATTTCAAGTTCACCAAGCGGCGCTCGGGCCAGGGCCGGCGCATCTTCAAGATGACCCCGCTCCACCATCACTTCCAGAAACCGGGCAACGCCGGCATCGATGCCATCCTGCAGAAACCGCTCGGTGCCATCCCCGAGTCAAAAATCGTAACCCGTTTCTGGATCATCGGCATCTTCCTTGCCGTCATAACTTTTGTCACACTGAAAATCAGATAATCACGCGATATATGGAAACCAACAGAAAACTCGTCGTTTTAGGTGGAGGAGAGAGCGGTGTCGGAGCCGCCATCCTCGGCAAAGTCAAGGGGATGGATGTCTTTTTGAGCGACTCAGGCACCATTGCACCCCGTTATCGCGAGATGCTCGAGGCCGAGGGAATCGACTTTGAGCAGGGCTCACACAGCATGGAGCGCATCCTCGCTGCCGACGAGGTTGTCAAAAGCCCCGGCATACCCCCGACCGTCCCGGTGATGAAGAGCATCGTGGCTCACGGCATCCCTGTCATCTCCGAGATAGAGCTCGCCGGGCGGTACACCGATGCCAAAATGGTGTGCATCACCGGCTCCAACGGCAAGACAACAACCACTCTGCTGACCTATCACATACTCAGGCAGGCCGGCATCAACGTCGGTCTGGCCGGCAACGTCGGCCACAGCCTGGCCCTGCAGGTGGCCCGCGGCCACCACGATGTCTATGTCATCGAGCTGTCGAGCTTTCAGCTTGAAAACATGTATCAGTTCAAGGCCCATGTGGCAGTGCTGCTCAACATCACCCCCGACCATCTTGACCGCTATGACTACAAGATGGAAAATTATGTCAAAGCCAAATTCCGTATCATCAACAACCAGACCCCGGCCGACGCGTTCATCTACTGGCAGGACGACCCCGTCATTGCCGAGCAGCTCAAACATCTCTCGACCGCTGCCCGCCTCTTCCCCTTTGCCGGGAAACGTCGGGAGGGCACACGCGCCTGGGTCGACGATGAAAACGAGATTGTCTTTGACACCGATGTCACCGCGCTCAAGATGCCGGTGGCCCAGCTGTCGCTCAACGGCCTTCACAACCTTTACAACTCGATGGCCGCCGGCCTGTCGGCATGCCTGCTCGACATTAAGAAACAGGACATACGTCGGGCGCTGGAAGACTTTGAGGGGGTTGAACACCGCCTCGAGCCGGTGGCCAAAATCGCCGGCGTCACCTATATAAACGACTCAAAAGCCACCAATGTCAACTCCTGCTGGTATGCCCTCGAGAGCATGACGGCGCCAACGGTGCTGATACTCGGCGGCAAGGACAAAGGGAACGACTACAGCGAGATTCTCCCTCTTGTCAAGCAAAAGGTGAAAGCAATCGTGTGCATGGGTGTCGACAACACCAAGCTGCTCGACTACTTCACCGGTCAGGTGCCCGTCATTGTCGACACTCACTCGCTTGACGAGGCCGTCAAGGCCGCCGCCGGGCAGGCCGTTGCCGGCGACACCGTGTTGCTCTCGCCCTGCTGTGCAAGTTTTGACCTGTTTAAATCATACGAGGACCGTGGCCGCCAGTTCAAGGCCGCCGTCAATCTACTCTCCCGACCATAATCTCTCTATCCTTGTAAAAATGGCTGAATATCAATCCATACTCGAGACACCCGCCCGTGAGACATCGACCGAGGTCCCGGCACCGGTGTCAAATGGCGACAAGCACATCTGGGGCATCTACCTGGCGCTCTGTTTCATCTCGCTTGTCGAGCTTTACAGCGCCTCGTCGCGCGAGGTGGCCTCGTCGTCGATCGGTGTCATCGGCCCGATCGTGCGCCATCTGGTGATGCTCATCGGCGGCTTCCTGATCATGTGGACCATCTCGCGCCGGCATTACCGCAACATCATCCCCTTCACCGCCGTCCTCACGGTGGTGAGCATCGCCATGATGCTCTATGTGCTCGCTTTCGGCGAGGTGGTCAACGGCGCCAAGCGCAGCTTTCAGCTGCTGGGCATAGCGATACAGCCCGCCGAGTTTATAAAGCTGTCGTCGGTGCTGGTGGTCGCTTTCCTGATGTCGCGCACCCAGAAACGCAAGGCCATCGGCGTCGAAGACCGCGGGGTGATAATGGCCGCCGTGGCCATAACATTCTTTGGCGCGCTTTTGCTCCCCCAAGGTCTGACCAACACCATCCTGCTGATGGCAATATCGATGGGCATGATGGTGATTGGCGGTGTGCCCTGGAAACGCATCTTCATCGTGGTGGCCATCTATGGCGCCGTGGGTGGCGCTTTCCTGGGATATAAAACGATGACCGACACCCATGTGGCACGAAGCGCCACCTGGGACAGCCGCGCCAGCAACTTCTTTGACCCCAAGCCGAAATGGACCCAGGAGGTGACCTCCGACAACATGCAGGAGCAATATTCCTACATGGCCCAGGCCCATGGAGGCCTCTATGGCGTGATGCCCGGCAACTCGCGCGAGGCCGCCCGGTTGCCGCTCGCCTTCAGCGATTATATCTATGCCATCATAATTGAGGATACCGGCCTGATAGGTGGCCTGGCAGTGATGATTCTTTACCTGTGGCTGCTTGGCCGGGCGAGTGGCATCGCCTCGCGATGTTCCCGGGCCTACCCGGCGTTGCTTGTCATAGGCATGGCGGTGATGGTTGTGATGCAGGCGATGTTTCACATGGCCATCGTCACCGGCGCCACCCCCGTGTCGGGCCAGCCGCTGCCGCTCATTTCAAAGGGTGGCACCTCGATACTGGTCACCTCGATTGCCTTTGGCGTGATGCTCAGCGTGAGCCGCTTTGCAGTGCGCCACAGCGCCAAGCGCCAAGTGATTAAAGATGAAATCAACGCCCTCCCCGAGGAGATGAGCGCTGAAAACCCCACTCAACTGTAACTGATTATGAAAGTCCTGATAAGCGGTGGCGGCACCGGCGGCCACATATTTCCGGCAATATCGATTGCCAATGCCCTCAAGCGGCGCGACCCCTCGACCGAGATTCTGTTTGTGGGGGCCGAGGGTCGCATGGAGATGGAGCGCGTGCCCGCGGCCGGATATGACATCGTTGGTCTCCCGGTGGCCGGGTTTGACCGCCGCCGCCCCTGGCGCAACGTTGGCGTGCTCTTGAAATTGGCGCGCAGCCTCAGGCGTGCCCGCAAGGTGCTCGCCGACTTCAAGCCCGACATCGCCGTGGGGGTGGGCGGATATGCCTCTGGACCCATGTTGCGGCAGGCTCAGGGTCGCGGCATACACACCCTGCTGCAGGAGCAGAACTCCTACCCCGGGGTGACAAACAAGCTGCTGTCAAAACAGGCCGATGCCATCTGTGTGGCCTACGAGAATCTCGACCGCTTCTTTCCGGCCGACAAGATTGTGATGACCGGCAACCCGGTGCGCGCCGAGCTGACCGGGTGCACCCTCTCTCAGGCCGAGGCTAAAGCCCGGATGGGCTTTGACCCCGACAGGCCGTTGGTGCTGGTGACCGGAGGCTCCCTGGGAGCTCGGACCATCAACGAGGCCATTGGGGGCGCTCTTGATGTGCTGACCATGAACGGCACCCAGATACTGTGGCAAACCGGGCGGCTGTATGCCGACGGCTGCCGCGCCCTTGCCGCCGAGTTTGCCGATGTCAAGGCGAGTCCCTTTATCTCCGACATGGCCGTCGCCTACCGTGCCGCCGACCTGGTGGTGTCGCGTGCCGGCGCCTGCACAATCAGCGAGCTTCAGCTGCTGGGCAAGCCGGCTGTACTGGTGCCCTCGCCCAATGTGGCCGAAGATCATCAGCGCAAAAACGGGCAGGCTCTGGTCGACCGCGGGGCCGCCGTGATGGTGCTCGATGCCGATGCTGTCGAGACGCTCCCCTCGACCGTCCGTCAGCTCCTCGACGACCCCGAGCGACGCGCCGCCTTGGTGCACAACATTTCACAGATGGCCCTGCCGCGGGCCGACGAGATGATCGTCGACCGCATCTATAAGATACTCGGCGTTGACTGAACCTCTACATTGACTGAAAATGAAAACAAGCGACAATAAATATCAGAATGTCTACTTTGTGGGTGCCGGCGGCATCGGAATGGCAGCCCTCGAGCGCTACTTCCTGTCGCGGGGTTGCAACGTGGCCGGCTATGACCGCACGGCCACCGCGCTGACCCGTGCACTCGAGCGCGAGGGGGTTGACATTGTCTATGACGACGACCCCGCGCTTATCGCCCCGGGTTACCGCGACCCGTCAACCACCCTTGTGGTCTACACCCCCGCGGTCGGCCCCGACCATCGCGGCCTTCAGTTTTTCACCTCGGCGGGCCACAGGATTCTCAAGCGCGCCGCCGTGCTCGGGCTCATCACGGCCGGCAGCGAGGCCGTCTGCTTTGCCGGGACCCACGGTAAGACGACCACCTCGTCGATGGCCGCCCACATCATGCACTGCACCCCCGGGCTGGGTTGCAACGCCTTTTTAGGGGGCATTTTGCGCAACTATGACAGCAACCTGCTGCTGAGCCACACCTCACCCTACAGTGTGGTCGAGGCCGACGAGTTTGACCGCTCGTTCCATCATCTGACCCCCGCAATCGCCGTCATCACCTCGACCGACCCTGACCATCTCGACATCTATGGCACCGAGGAGGCCTATCTGGAGAGCTTCGCCCGGTTTACCGAGCTCATAAAGCCCGGCGGCAAGCTGCTCGTGCACGAGGGGCTTAAACTCAAGCCACGCCCGGGCAACGGCGTGGAGGTGCTGACCTACTCGGCCGGCGCCACCGGCGACTTCCATCCGGTCAACATACGCCGCGGCGACGGCACCATCATCTTTGATCTCGTAACCCCCGGCGACCTTATCAGAGACATCGAGCTCGGGGTGCCGGTCGAGATAAACATCGACAATGCCGTGGCCGCCATAGGCGGGGTGTGGCTGACCGGCCGTCTCGACCCTCAGGCCACCCGCGAGGCCATGAAATCGTTCATGGGACCCAAGCGCCGCTTTGAGTTCCACCTCAGGCAGCCGGGACCCGACGGCCGTGTGATAATAGACGACTATGCCCATCACCCCGATGAGCTTGCCGCGTCAATATCGTCGGTAAAGGCGCTTTACCCCGGGCGCCGCCTGACGGTGGCTTTCCAGCCCCATCTGTACACGCGTACCCGCGACTTTGCCCCCGAGTTTGCCCGGGCGCTCTCCCTGGCCGACGATGTGATCGTGGCCGATATATATCCCGCCCGCGAGCTTCCGATACCCGGCGTGACCTCAAAAATCATTTTTGACCGCGTCACCTCGCCGTCAAAATCGCTCTCTTCCAAGGAAAACTTGGTTAAAACAATAGAAAACAGTAATTTTGACATCCTTTTGACTGCCGGCGCCGGCGACATTGACACCCTGCTGCCCGCCATTGTCGAGTCAACACTGAAAAAACAGGAAAAAGCTGACTGATTGATGCCTAAGATTGTTCGCATAATATTGTCGATAGCCCTGATGGGATGGCTCGTCGCCTCATTGGTGCTCACAAAGACGTGGGCCGACAGCCGTCGCTGTGCCGGCATAGGCATAGAGGTGAACGACTCGGCCTCGCGGCGCTTTGTCACGGCCAAGGAGATCGCGCGCGACCTGAGCGAGCTTGGCTATGCCGGGCGAGGCCGGTTGATGTCGTCGATCAACACCGACTCCATCGAGCGTTTCCTTGCCTCCAACGACAAGATAGAGCGGGTGTCGGTGATACGTCTGACCAACGACTCCATCATCATCAGGGTCGACCCCATGGTGCCGGTGGCCCGTATCTTTGACACAGGTACCGAGACATCCTACTACATAAACCGCTCGGGAAAACACATCAAGGCCGAGGCTCGCTATCACATCAATGTCCCCGTCATCACCGGGGCTTTCCCCGACAGCTCCTTCACCCCCGTCAGCCTCGTGCCCCTTGTCGACTTCATCACCGCCGACAGTGTGTGGAACCACTTTGTCACCATGATAAAGGTCGACTCTCCCGGCGACGTCATCCTCGTCCCCTCGATCAAAGGCCATGTCATCAACCTTGGCGAGCCGACCGATTTTGCCGACAAGTTCAGTCGGTTGACCACCGTCTACCGCAAGGTGCTCCCCGTCAAGGGGTGGCAATATTATGACACACTGTCGGTCAAATGGAAAGGGCAGCTTGTCGCCACCCGCCGCGACAAGCGTATGGCCAAAGAGACCCGCGCCGGCGACGATGACACCGAGGATGTCGACATGTCAACCATGCTCGTGGCCGACAATGTCGCGCCGGGGCAGACACGACCCGGCGCCAAGGCCAACGGCGAGAAAAATATCCCCGGCTACCGCAACACCCCGGCGGCCTCCCGCGACTCCTCCAAGGCCAATCCCGACAAGACAAAACAGACCGTCGGAGAGAAACCGAAACAGACTGTCAAAGATAAACCATCACCACAAAAAACACCCAAACCCACCAATAAATCATGACACAACCCAAACACATAATCGCTCTCGAGATTGGAAGCTCCAAGATAAGAGGAGCCTCGGGCACCTACGACCCGCTCACCGACAAGGTGAGCATCAAGGCCGTGGAAGAAGAAAAGCTTGTTGACTGTGTGCGCTATGGCTGCATCCAGAATGTAGCCGAGGTGACCAACCGCGTCCGTCTGATCATTGACCGTCTGGAGTCACGCGACCCTCGCCATCACATCACCGGGGTGTATGTGGGTATCGGTGGACGCTCGGTCAGCGCCATCAGCACCGTCATCGAGCGCCGGTTTGCCAACGAGACCGAGATAACACGCAACATCATCGAGTCAATCTATAACGAGGCCCGGGCGACCGCCTTCAGCGACCGCGACGTGATCGACGTGACACCCCGCGAGTTTCGTGTCGACGGGTCACATGTGGCCCGCCCCGAGGGCACCATTGGCCGCTCCATCCAGGCCACCCTCAACCTCATCACGGCCAAGACACAGCTCAAGCGCAACATCAACTCGGTGATACGCGACCGCCTGATGCTAAACCTCAACGGCTGTGTCGTGCGCCAGCTCGCGGTGGCCAACCTGGTGCTGTCGCTCGAAGACCTCAGGCTCGGGTGTATGCTTGTCGACTTTGGCGCCGAGACCACAACCGTCTCCATCTACCGCGGCGGCAACCTCCAGTATCTCGCCACCATCCCGATGGGGTCGCGCAACATCACCATTGACATCACTCACCTGAACCATCTCGAGGAGAATGCCGAGATCATGAAGAAGCGCAACGGCAACGCCATGCCGACCACAACCGCCGCCTACAACCAGTTTGACCCCGCCGGCCACTATGGCGGCGATTTTGTCGAGCTGAACAATTATGTCGTGGCCCGTGCCGGCGAGATCATCGAGAATATCAACGCTCAGCTGAAATATGCCAACATGGACGCCTCAAAAATCCCCTCGGGCATCATCCTGGTGGGCAACGGCGCCCAGCTGCGCGGCTTCAATGAGCGCCTGCAGGAGACGGTGGGTGTAAAGGTGCGCGTCGGAACGCCGATGAACATCGAGTTCCAGGACCAGAATATCCATCTGACCGAGGCCGTCGACGTCCTTGCCATACTCCACGCCGCCGCCGTGGCCGGCGGTAAAGACTGCACCGAGCCGGTGCAGCACGCCGATGCCGAGCCCATCGCCGACCCATACCAGGAGAAGACCCCGGCCCACGCCACAAGCCATCCGGCAGGCACCGCCGACAATCTCCACGACCCCATTGGCGAGAGTGACCCAATTGACGATCCATCTCCAAAGACCATGAGAAACGGTCTTGGCAGCAGCACTCCCCCCAAACCGAAACGCTCAGGTTTCGGAACAAAATTTTGGGAGCGTACCCGTGAGAGGCTCATGGATATGATGTCAGAAAAAGACGAATTTGACAGTATTGACAGCTAAACCGACTCAAAAACAATATGGACCAAAACAATAACTATACAGACCCCCTGAACGTTGACGACGCCTCGGCATTTGAGGATGTCTTTGAGCTACCGACAATCATCAAGGCTATCGGTGTGGGTGGCGGTGGCGGCAACGCCGTCGACCACATGTACTCACAAGGCATCAAAAACGTCTCGTTTGCCAATATAAACACCGATTATCAGGATTTGAAAAACTCAAAAGTCCCGACAAAAATCGTCATTGGCGACGGCCTGGGTGCCGGCAATGTGCCCGAGGTGGCCCGCGAGGCTGCCGAGAACTCGGCCGACGAGATTGCAAAACTCTTTGACGACGACACAAAAATGGTGTTCATCACCGCCGGTATGGGTGGCGGCACCGGCACCGGCGCCGCGCCCGTGGTGGCCCGCATAGCAAAAGAGCGAGGCCTGCTCACCATCGGCATCGTCACCATCCCCTTCCTCTTTGAAGGGCGCAAGAAAATCATCAAAGCCATCGACGCCGCCGACGAGATGGCCAAAAACGTCGATGCCCTGATGGTGATCAACAACGAGCGCCTCACCGAGATCTATGGCGACTATACATTCCTCAACGCTTTTGCCAAGGCCGACGACACCCTCACCATCGCCGCCCGCTCGATCAGCGAGCTGATCACAACCAATTCGGCCAAGATGAACCTCGACTTCAAGGACGTCAACACAACCCTGCGCAACGGCGGCCATACCATCATCTCAACCGGCTTTGGCGAGGGTGAGCACCGTGTGTCAAAGGCCATCGAAGACGCCCTCCACTCGCCGCTGCTCAAAAACCGCGACATAATGAGCTCCAAGAAGCTTCTGTTCAATCTCTACTTCTCGTCAAACGCCGACGATCAGTTCAAGATGACCGAGACCTCCGAGCTCGCCGACTTTATAAGCAGCATCGACGAGGAGGTCGACGTGATTTGGGGCGTGGCCATCGATGACACCTTGGGCGACCAGGTGAAAATCACAATCCTCGCCGCCGGCTTTGAGATGTCGCTGCCCAACGACTCGTTGGTCGACCGCGCCGCCACCACCCCCCGGCGCGAGTTTCACCACAACCGCGATGAGCGCAAAGAGCAAAAGCCTCATCAACCCTCGGTTGGCGCCACTGTCGATGAAGAGCAGAAAAACCGCCGCGTCGAGCAAGAGTATGGCCAGGACAAGATTAAAGACATGAAAGGCTCGCGCCAGCGATACATCATCCTGTCGCCCAACCAGTTTGAAGACGAAAAGACCATCGAGCTGCTTTGGAGCACGCCAACGTTCAACCGTGAGAAACGTGTCGTCGAGCAGATACGCGCCAGCCAGAACGCCGGGCGCTACAACGACTCGCCCGACAATGGCCCGGCTCCCGGTCAAGGCACCATAATCAAGTGGTGACGACACGGGATTTGGTGATTTTTGATGAATTTTGTCAAAAAATCACATTTTTTTGACAAAACACTTGCACAGTAAAAAAAATCACCTTATCTTTGCACCGCAATTGAGAAACAAGCCTCATTTTTGGTGCGGTAGTTCAGTCGGTTAGAATACTAGCCTGTCACGCTAGGGGTCGCGGGTTCGAGTCCCGTCCGCACCGCAGAGGAGAGAGGAGAATGAGTAACGCCTTGACTTCGGTCATAGTTACTCATTCTTTTTTTGTGTGTCCTCCCGCTGACCTTTATAAATCTTATAAACATTGTTTAACATTGGTGTGTCATGATTTTGGGGTCGGCGGACAGGACAGATGGGTGGCAGAGCCGGGAGGATAACGCCGCGATGCGGCGAGACAACAATAGCACCTTGTCGAGGGTGAGGGGGTATGGAGCCGGCAGGCGTAACACCCCGCCGCCCGAGGCTGTGTGATCAATGGTGCTCCCGTCACCCCGGGCCTCGTAGAGGTCCATCAGGGGCGACAAAACTCGCCGGACGGCGGTTGTTCGGTACCCGGCATCGACAGAGCGCCGGGGGCGCGAGGTTATGGCTAACCCCAGGCGAAGCCTTGGCGAGCCTGGGGACAGTGCAAGCCCACCCCCCCCGGAGCCTCGCGAGAGGCGATGTCATGGTAGCGGCATGGGTGTTATCTTCC
>CAYMVS010000033.1:0-23447 GCA_964394205.1 uncultured Muribaculaceae bacterium
ATGTTTTACAACATGTTATGAAAAGAGGGCGCATCAGAATTTTGATACGCCCTCAATATAAAGTCAGACACAGCCTCATGTAGGATTGATGTGTGGAAAATGTCAGTCGGTCAGCTCGGCGGGGAGGGTTGGCATGGCGCCTTTTTTGGTGCAGACGTAGGCTGAGGTCTGCACGGCGTTTGAATGTGCCTCGGCCACCGTTTTTCCTTTGAGGATGCATGAGATGAAGGCGGCGGTGAATGAGTCGCCGGCGCCTACGGTGTCGGCTACCTCAACCTGAGGTGTGGGCTGGAACGACACGTTGCCGGGGGTGAACACATAGCTGCCGTTGATGCCGCAGGTGAGGATGAGCATCTTCAGATTGTATTTTCCAAGGAGAATCCAGCATTTGTCTTGAAGGTCGATGCCGGGATAGCCAAACATCCGGCTGATGGTGATGAGTTCCTCGTCGTTTATCTTGAGGATGTTGCAACGTTTCATTGAGTTACACAGTATCTCTTTGTTGTAGAAACCCTGACGGAGATTGACGTCAAACACAATCAAGGGGTCGTTGGCGGCCGGTATTGCGTCGAGGAAACTGTTGATGGTTTGGCGCGACACGACGTTGCGTTGGGCCAGCGAGCCAAAACAAACGGCTTTTGTCTCTTTGGCGAGGCGTTCGAGGGTATCGGTGTAGGGTATGTTATCCCAGGCGACGTTTTCTTTTATTTCATATTGAGGGATTCCGGCCTGGTCTATTTCCACCTGCACGGTGCCGGTGGGATAGGGTACGGTGTCGATTAGGTGTGTGAGGCCCTTTGAGGTGAAGTTTGCAACTATCTCATGGCCCAGGGGGTCATCGCCAACAGCGCTGACAACACATCCGGGCAGGCCGTATTGAGAGACATGGTAGGCGAAGTTTGCGGGTGCGCCACCGATTTTTTTACCTTCGGGAAGAACGTCCCATAGGGCTTCTCCCATTCCAACTACTATTCCTTTCATGATATTATATTATTTTATGTTTTTGATTTTCAAAGTGTAATACATCAGATAGACGACTCCGACAGTCATGACGGCGACAGCGCCGATCTGCCCGACAGCGTCGGCGGCAAAGCCCATGGCCAGGGGGAAGATGGTCCCGCCGAAGAGGCCCATGATCATCAATCCCGAGACTTCATTTTTCTCTCTGGGCGAGTAGACCAGAGCCTGAGAGAAGATGACTGAGAAAACGTTTGAGTTGCCAAAGCCGATGAGGCCGATGCCTATGTAGATCGGAACCAGTGTGTCACAGACAAACAGCATCGCCATCGCCACAAGCATCATCGCCACGCTTATGCCAAAGAAGATTTTTGGCGACATCGAGCGGAGGAAGAAAGCGCCCAGGAAACAGCCGGCTGTCCTGAAGATGAAATAGATGCTTGTTGCAAAACCGGCCTCCTCGAGCGGCAGCTTGAGGCGCTCCATGATGATTTTGGGGGCGGTTGTGTTTGTGCCCACGTCGATGCCTACGTGACACATGATGCCGAGGAAGCAGAGCAGGATGAAGGGGCGGCCAAGCAGTTTGATACACTCGCCAATGCCCGAGGCCTTGTCGGGGCGCTCCTCGCGGATAGGGGTGGCGGCAAGCAGGGAGATGGACAGGAAGCTGACAACGGCATATATGGCAAACAGCGAGCGCCAGCCAAGACTGAATGTCGGGAAGAGGGTGGTCGCACCCCAGGCTGCCAGAATCGGCGCAAGGAAGGAGGCGATGGCTTTCACAAACTGACCAAAGGTGAGGGTCGACGCTAACTTGTCGCTACTTATGAGGTTGGTGACCAGTGGGTTAAGAGATGTCTGCATGATGGCGTTGCCGATGCCGAGCAGCGAGAACGACACCAGCATGATGAGGTAGCTGTCGCCCGTCACGGGGATGATGAGCGAGACGGCTGTCACGATCAGACTGATGAGCACGGTCTTTTTACGGCCAATTTTGTTCATCAGCATGCCGGTCGGCACCGAGAAGATCAGGAACCAGAAGAACACCAGCGACGGGAAAAGGTTGGCCTGAGAGTCGGACAGGTTCAGGTCTTTCTGAACATAGTTGGATGCGGTTCCCACAAGATCGACAAAGCCCATTGCAAAAAAGCAGAGCATCACCGGTATCATCTGCATTATCTGGCCTTTTTTATCGGCCGCGAGAGATATGTTTTTTTCCATTGGTGAAATTATTTTTCAGGGGTTACAGAATAGATTTTCAGATTTTTGATTTTGGCGCTTCCGTTTCCGGTTGCCATGGTCAGCTTGTTGTAGGGGCTCGAGGGGAAGACGAGGTTGGTCATCACGCCGCGGCCGTTGTTGGCAAACACTTCCATGCTTGAGCTGTCGATGAATATTTGAAGAGGCAGGGTGGCGCCGCCGTTGAATGTCGGGGTGACGGTGACTGCCGGGAAGTCCTGGCTGAAGTCTACCACACCGCTTTTCGTGCGGTCAAACGACAGTGTCCCTTTGGCGGGGTTGTAGGTCATCACAACATTCTCGCCATTGCTGTTGCTGAATGTCAGCATGACAGAGTCGGCTTTGTTGGGCTCGATATCCATCACAATCTCACAGGCGCCGCTGTTGTCGGCCGGCAGAGTGACGGTTTTCCCTTTACTGTTGAGGCTCATCGATTTAGTGTTGACGGTAAGCTTGCCGCGCAGGGCCTTGAGCTCGGGCGAGGGAACCGATGCCGCGTATATCTGCCCGTCGTCGCCCTTGAAGAGGCTCATGTCGCGGGGCAGAGTGTTGGCCGAGCGGAACTGTTTTGTGGGCACCTCGGCGGCATACTGCCAGTTGCTCATCCACCCGATGACCGTCCGGCGGTTGTCGGGGGTGTCGCTCCAGCTCACCAGTGCATAGTTGTCTTTGCCGTGGTCGAGCCATTTGGTCGGGACATTGCCGTCGGCGTCGGTGTCGGCCGTGAAGGTCTTGCCGTCAAAGTCGCCTGTGAAATATTGCACGGCGCTGCCGCCAAACGGTCCGCCGGGGTTGATGTTGCAGATCAACACCCATTTGCTTTGATCGGTACCCTCGACGGGCAGTTGGAACAGGTCGGGACATTCCCAGACTCCATCCTGGGCTCCTAAGCCTTTGCCAAAGCTGCTTTGCAGAGTCCACTGTTTCATGTCGGGCGATGTGAAAATCAGCATCTCGTGGTCGAGAGCGTGGGCCAGGATGAGTGTCCACTCCTTGGTCTGGGGATTATAGAAAAAATTGGGGTCGCGGGCCTCGCTGTCGAGTGTGATAATGGGATTGCCCGGATAGATGGTGAATGTGTTGCCGTTGTCTTTGCTGTAGGCGAGACTCTGTATCTGACTTGCGGCCGCCGACGTGTAGATGGCCACAATGGCGCTGTCGCCAAAAGAGGAGCTGTTTTCAGTGTCGATGGCCGTGCTGCCGCTGAACACGGTGCCCAGGCCGTTGGGCTCGATGGCCGGCTTGTGGTGCTCCCAGTTGATCAGATCTCTTGACGACGAGTGCCCCCATGTCATATTCTGCCACTTGGACCCGTAGGGGTTCCATTGGTAATAAAGATGCCACACGCCATCTTTGTAGAACATGCCGTTTGGGTCGTTCATCCAACCATACCGGGGGGTGTGATGAAACGTCGGGCGATACTTGTCGGTGTTTGTCAGGTCGATCGAGTCGGTGAGCTGAAAATTATTCCAGCAGGCATCCTCTTTTGCCTCGCGGACGCTCGAGCGGTCGTGGGATGTGATGATGTTCAAAAGCACCTGGTGCCCTTTGTATTCCGACAGGTCGAGGGGCACCGAATAGTCGACTTTTGATTTTGCCAGACGGACGTAGATTGTTTTCTCAAGTTTACCGTCGACGACCACATTGACCGTCGCGTCGTCGTAGGCCTCCTGAACAGGCATCATCAGGTAGCGTGAATCGCTGTCAACCCTCACTAAGGTGTTGTTCAGGCCCAGATGCTCGACCTTGATCCCATCGGCGGCAAGGGCCGTGACCGACCACAGACCCATCGACTGAAGCGACATCAGGGCAATGGCGAGTTTTGATTTTATATTCATAGATACTAAGGTTATTTTTTTGTTTTTTTCCACATGCAAATCTATATTTAAAATGAAAAACAACCTATCAAAAATTGTTCATTCAGTTGCAGAAATGTTGCATTGCACAAAAAATCATAGTAAAAGGGCTGTTCATCATAAGATTATATTTATCTTTGCCAAGACATTACTGAACATCCTGATCCATGAAGAGCAAAATATTGGTAATTACAGCATGTGTCTTGGCGCTCATGCAGCTGACAACCTCATGCCGCGAGGAGGCCAGATACCGCATAGGTATCTCCCAGTGCAGCGAGGATGACTGGCGGCGCAAGATGAACGATGAGATAGTCAGGGAGATTATGTTTCACCCCGAGGCCGAGGTCGAGATACGGTCGGCCGACGACAGCAACGAGAAACAGATTGCCGACATACGCTACTTTGCCGACAATGATTTTGACATCATCATCGCGGCTCCCAACGAGGCCGATGCGATCACACCTATTATAAAATGCGATCACACCT
The DNA here is from genome assembly GCA_964394205.1 of uncultured Muribaculaceae bacterium. Classification (GTDB taxonomy): domain Bacteria; phylum Bacteroidota; class Bacteroidia; order Bacteroidales; family Muribaculaceae; genus HGM05190. The sequence continues at coordinate 4,539 of CAYMVS010000033.1, forward strand.
ATTATAAAAGAGGTGTATGAGTCGGGCAAGCCGGTGATTGTTTTTGACCGTAACATCAACGGCTCCACCTACACCGCCAGCCGGGGTGTCGACAATTACGGTATAGGTGAGGCTGCCGCCCGGTATGCCTTCAACCTGATAGGCGCCGGTGGAAAGGTAATCGAGATCTATGGACGCGTCGGGTCGAGCCCGGCTATCGAGCGCCACGAGGGTTTTTATGACGAGGCCGCCAGGATAGGGCTCGATGTGGTGGCCTCGGCCCATGGCAACTGGAACTATGAGGACGCGATGGTGGTGGCCGACTCGCTGCTCTCGTTGCATCCCGAGACCAGCCTGATTTACGCCCACAATGACCGAATGGCCATCGCGGCATCGGAGGTTGCCGCCCGAAAGAAGATGAAAGTTAAGGTCATAGGCATCGATGCCGCCCCCGAGATAGGCATCAGGGCTGTGGCCGACGGTGTTATCGACGCCACATTCCTCTATCCGACCGACGGATACGGGCTGATACGCACTGCGCTCGACATCCTTGAAGGGCGACCCTACCAAAGGGACACGCGGCTGCCGTTGTCGTCGGCGGTCGACAAGACAAATGCCGACATCCTGCTGTTGCAGAACGAGTCGTTGAAGGAGGAGACTGAGAAAATCAGGCTGCTCAAATGGCAGGTTGACGATTATTGGGACAAACACTCGGCCCAGACGATTCTGTTTTATGCCGCCATAGCGATTGTCCTGCTGTTGTTTGGTTTCATGTTCTTGTTGCTGAAAGCTTTCTGGACGCGCAAGCGCAATCAGAAAATGCTTGAGGAGCAGAACCGTGTCCTTGCCCAGCAGCGCGACACCGAGAAGAGCCTCAACGAGCAGCTCAATGCCGCCACCCAGTCTAAACTGATGTTTTTCACCAATGTCTCCCACGACCTGAGGACTCCCCTGACGCTCATCGCCGAGCCGGTCGAGCAGCTTGAGGCGGCCGACTATCTCACGCCACAACACCGGGTTTTGATCAAGATTGCCAATAAGAATGTCAAGATATTGCGTCGTCTCATCAATCAGATACTCGATTTCAGAAAGTATGAGAACGGCAAGCTGAAGGTCAATCTCACCGAGGTCCACATCGCCGAGCTTATCAAAGACTGGACCGAGTCGTTCACCGCCATCGCCAGAAAGAGAGACATCAGGCTGACCATCGACCTGTCGATCGAGCCGTCGGTCACATTGGCCATCGACACTGAAAAAATCGAGCGCGTGTTTTTCAACCTTATGTCAAACGCGTTCAAATACACTCCAAACAACGGCCGCATCCATTTTGCATGCAGCTGTGACGGGGAGAGGCTCGGGATGTCGGTCGAGGATAACGGTCAGGGGATTGCTGTTGAAGATTTGAGCAACATTTTTGACCGGTTCTATCAGGTCGACAAGATACACCCCAACGGCTCGGGTATAGGGTTGTCGCTGGCCAAAGCCTTTGTCGAGCTTCACGGAGGCTCGATCGAGGTCGACAGCGTGTTGGGCAAGGGGAGCAAGTTTACCGTCAGTTTGCCCGTGAGACATGTGGCCGCTGCCGGGAGCGCTGCCCCCGACCGTATCATCACGTCGGGCGACATCGCCACCGAGCTCGAGGAGATAGAGCCTGAGCTGAGTGTAGCCGACGCTGACAAGCCGTTGCTGCTTGTTATCGACGACAATGCCGACATCAGGAAAATGATAGGGGTGCTCCTGTCCGACCAATACCGCATCATCGAGGCCCGCAACGGAAAGGAGGGTGTAAGACTCGCCTCCCGGTTTGTTCCCGACCTGATAATCTGTGATGTGATGATGCCGGTGATGGACGGTCTCGAGTGCTGCCGGCTCATCAAGCAGGAGATAACGACCTCCCACATCCCCGTCCTGATGCTGACGGCCTGCAGCATGGACGAGCAGCGCCTTCAGGGTTATGAGAGCGGTGCCGACGGATATCTGTCCAAACCGTTCAGCAACAAGATGTTAAAAATGCGTTGTGAGAACCTGATTGAAAATCGCAAACGTGTCAAGGATGTGCTTGACACCTCGCGTGGCGGGGTCAAGAGCGCGGCCTCGGGCGAGAGAAAGAAAGAGACAGCGTCGGGCCCCGTTGATATAGACAACGAGTTTTATAACCGTTTTCTCGGCATGGTCAACGATCAGATGGGCAACCCCGACCTTAACATTGACACCCTCGCCTCAAAAATGGGAATAGGGCGGTCACAGTTCTATCGCAAGATAAAGGCGCTGACAAACTACTCGCCGGTGGAGTTGCTGCGCAAAATAAGGCTCACTAAAGCACGCGAGATGCTCTCGGCAACCGATAAGTCAATCAGCGAGATTGCCTACGAGGTCGGATTTTCGGCCCCGGCCTACTTCACCAAGGTGTTTCGTGAGATGTATGATGAGTCGCCCTCTGAGATGAGAGCGCGGCTCGGCATCTGACATCAGTCGGCTATATCACAGCAGGGGGGGGGAGACTGTCGCCGGTCCCTCCCTTACGACCCACGAGGGTGGGGTGGCTATTAAAAATATTGCATTCTATAACAAATTTTGAGCATTGCATAAATTTTTATAGTCGATGCAACAAGTGTGTTAACAACTGGGAATTATCCATTCATAAATTTGTGGCAGAACTTTCAACCCAAAAACAAATAACATGAAAAAAACAATTCTCAGTGCCTTGTTGCTACTCTTGGTGGCAATCGTAGCACAAGCCCAGGATCTCACTGTGCATGGGACCGTTGTTTCGGCGTCGGACGGCGAGCCGCTGATCGGCGCAAGCGTTATTTCCGATGTCAAGGGACTGACGGGAGCCTCCACCGACATTGACGGAAATTTCGTAATCACTGTTCCCGCCGGTTCCAGCTTAACCGTATCTTATGTAGGCTACAAACCCAAGACCGTTCAGGCCCAGAGCCAGCTGACGGTCACTCTTGAAGAAGACGCCGAGCTTCTTGATGAGGTTGTGGTTGTGGGCTATCAGACTGTTCGTAAGGCCGACCTGACCGGAGCGGTCTCTGTGATGGACATGAAGGAGCCTCTGAGCGAAAACTCAGGAAACATCATGAACTCGATGGCCGGCAAGCTTCCCGGCGTCAACGTCATTCCCGATGCCGCTCCCGGCGGTACGGGCTCAATCCGCGTTCGCGGTATGTCGACAGCCAATTCGAGCAACGACCCTCTTTATATTATAGACGGTGTGCCCACCGACAATATCAACTGCATCAACCCGTCCGACATCGAGTCAATGCAGGTGCTCAAGGATGCAGCATCGGCCTCTATTTATGGCTCGCGCGCTGCCAACGGTGTTGTGATCATCACCACAAAGCAGGGTAAGGGCGACCGCATGACCATCAATGTCAATTATGCAGCCAGCGCCCAGACTATAGCCAAGCGATATGACATGCTCAGCGCCGAGCAGTGGGGCGTGGCCTACTGGGCTGCCTCGGCCAACTCAAATATTGCACCGTCCCATGTGCTTTACGGCTCGGGGGCTACACCCGTGCTCCAGCAGTTTGTCGACGGAAATCCCAATTTCCCGACAACCAACACCGACTGGCAGGATCAGGTTTACCGCACAGCGTGGACCAACAACCTGACCGCCTCCATCTCCAACAACACCGAGAAGAGCTCGATGATGCTCTCGTTGAACTACATCAATCAAAACGGTAACATTAAGGAGACATTCTACGAGCGCTACTCAATACGCGTCAACTCGCGCTATGATTTCAACAAATACATCACCGTTGGCGAGAACCTGATGATTGCCCGCTGGAAAAACCGTGGCGTCGACGTTGCCGGCGACCGTGGCATCCCCTTCACGGCAATGAGCCAGCACCCGGCGCTCCCTGTGCGCGGTCTCAACGGCGACTGGACTCTCCCTATGGGCCTGATCGGTTCCGACCTTGCCAACCCCGTGCAACTGATTGCCAACGCCCGCGACAACGACCTTGCCTCATGGCGAATACTTGGCAATGCCTATCTTGAGGTCAAGCCCATCGATGGCCTGTCGCTGAAAACAAATATCGGTATCGAGCACAGCCAGTATTTCAACAACACCCTTGGCCGCGCGGTCAACCCCGGCGACGTCAACAGCATGTCGAGCGTCTATGGTCAGGGCGACACATGGACATGGACCAACACCGCCAACTATAACAAAACCTTTGCCGAGAAACATCATCTCACTGTTCTGGTCGGCACCGAGGCTATCGGATACACATTCCGTGACCTGTCGGCATCGCGCGAGGGTTATGCCTTTGAAGACGCCGACTTCATGCAGATCGGCTCGGGCACCGGCACCCGCAACAATGGTGGCGGCAAGACACAATGGGCCGTGTTCTCGCTCTTCGGCAAGGCCGACTACAACTTTGACAACCGTTATCTGGTATCGTTCACAATGCGTCGCGACGAGAACTCACGTTTCGCCAAAGGCTTCCGCGCCGGCGTGTTCCCCGCTTTCTCTTTGGCATGGCGTCCCACCCAGGAGGCGTTCTTCCCCCAGAATGATATTCTCAACGACCTGAAGATACGTTACTCTTGGGGCCAGAATGGTAACGCCAACATCCCCTCGCTCTATCCTGCCTATTCGACCTACATCTTCAACACCGGCAACGGTTCCTACGACCTGGCCGGCACAAACTCTTCAACCACCGCCGGTATCACCCTTGCCAGCACCGGCAATCCCGAGCTGAAATGGGAGACTACCTATCAGAACAACATCGGTGTTGACCTGTCGCTCTTCAACGGCTCGCTCAACGTCAGCGCCGACTACTACATCAAGAAAACCAAAGACATGCTCACCATCCCGCCGGCCCTCGACGTAGCGGGCGAGAACGCTGCCATCTGGCTCAACACCGGCGATATGAAAAACACCGGTTGGGAAGTGACGATCGCTTACCGCAGCCCGCAGTATGGCGACTTCTCATGGAACGGTTCAGTGAACCTGTCACAGTACAAGAATAAACTTGTCACCCTCAACTCTCGCCAGAAATTCATTGGCGGCGACCAGCGCCTCATTCCCGGCCAGCCGATGGGTGTTTACTTCGGTTATGTTTGTGACGGTATTTTCCAGACAAATGAAGAGGTTGCCAACCACGCCGTGCAGACCGGTGCCGCTCCCGGCCGTCTCATCTTCCGCGACCTCGACGGCAACGGTGTGATCGACGACAACGACCGCTGCATCATCGGCGACCCCAATCCCGACCTGTCGATGGGTATCAACCTGGGCCTGCGCTACAAAGCGTTCTCTCTCGACATGTTCTTTGCCGGCGACTTTGGCTTTGACATCCAGAACCACATGAAACGTCAGCTCTACTCGATGAACTACGGTAACCTTGCCACCAACCGCGGTGCCGGCATCCTCAACGCCTGGACTCCGGCCAACACCAACACCGACATCCCGGCGCTCTCTTTGACCGACGACAACAACGAGTCACGCTTCTCAACCTACTATGTTGAAGACGGCTCTTACATGAAGATGAAATATCTCAAGCTGTCTTACACTCTGCCCAAGCGACTCGTCAGCAAGATCGGCGCGTCGACCCTCGATGTTTACGGTCAGGTCGAGAACCTGTTCACGATCACAAAATATACCGGTCTCGATCCCGAGATTCTTCCCGGTGAATATGGTGCACACATCGACAACGGTGCCTATCCCCGTCCCCGCACCTTCACCATCGGTCTTAACCTTCAGTTCTAAGCCAACCCAAGAATTAGTAATCATTACAAATTCAGAAAATGAAAAATCTAAAGAACATCATAAAGAACGCAATATGCGTGACCGCCATAGCATCGATGACGTTGGCCACGACATCGTGTGATGACTTGCTCGACACCAAGCCTCAGGGCGTATTCACCGACGAGCAGATTGGCGACGACGAGGCTGTTGACCTCATGACAGCGGCCTACGCCACCCTCCTGTGCCATTATTTCGGCAACAACGAGTCGTTTGCCGGCCCGATCAACAACTGGGTCTTTGACGTCCGCTCCGACGATGCCCTCAAGGGTGGCGACGGCGTGACGATGGAGGGCTACATGCATCAGCTTGAAGTCGGAAATGTGCAGAGTGACAACGATGTGGCCAATTTCAAGTGGCGCAACAACTACTACTCGATAAGCCGCTGCAACACCGCCATCAAGGGTATTGAAAATGCCGAGGCGATCTCACCCGACAAGAAAGCGTCGTTTATCGCCGAGATGAAGACACTGCGTGCCTACTATTACTTTGACATGTACCGTATCTTCAAGATGTTCCCTTACTTTGACGAGAAAGTGACCAATCCCAGCGAGTGCCGCGCCGACCAGTACACACGCGACGAGATTGTAGGTTTCATCAAGCAAGACCTGCGCGACAGCTATGAGGCCCTTCCCGAGTCACAGGAGAAGCCGGGCCGCTTCAACAAATATGTCGCTGCCGCCCTGCTGGCCCGCGTCGATCTGTTCACCAGCGACTGGGCTGAGGCTGAAAAATATGCCGGCTATGTTATCTCAAGCGGTAAGTATCAGCTCTACAACAACTTCCTCGACATGTCAAAGCCTGAGTTCAACAACCAGTTTGAGTCAGTGATGGCCGTTCAATTCTCGTCGGCCAACTCTCCCGACCAATTCAACTTCTGCAACTGCTTGAACTGCACATGGTCGGAGGATAACCTCTATGGCAACGGCGACGACTTCTATCTGGCGTCTCAAAACCTGGTCAACGCCTTCCGAACCGATGCCAACGGCCTGCCGTTCCTTGACGGGTCTTACAACAGCGAGAACGTGGACAAAGCCGACTATGCCGGCAATGTCGACCCTCGTCTCGACTTCACATTGGGCCGCATCGGTATGCCCTGGCGCTCACACATTTACAATGAGAAATGGTGCCGCAACCTGGAGCTCTATGGTCAGTATTCAAGCAAGAAGCCTTATCCGGCACCCGAGTCGCCCTACGTCAAGACCGGTATCGTGCCCTGGGGCGCATCTTCGCTCAACTGCATCCTGATACGATATGCCGACGTCATGCTCATGAAAGCCGAGGCATTGATCGAGCAGGGCAAGAACCTCGATGAGGCCCGCGGGCTGATCAACGACATCCGCTGCAAGGCCGCCCGCTCGGTCGATCCCTCCTACGAGCCTGTCGACTGCAACCCGATGATTGCCAACTATGCTGTCCAGGAATATCCCGCCACCGGTTGGAACCAGGAGTATGCACGCAAGGCTGTGCGCATGGAGCGTCGCCTCGAGCTCGCCATGGAGGGTCTGAGATGGTTTGACCTCGTGCGCTGGGGCAATGTTGTTGAGACAATCAACAATTACTACATCTCCGAGGGCAAAATCAGAACCTACTATCAAGGTGCCAATCTCACCGAAAACGAGATCTACTTCCCGATACCTGTCAATCAGGTTGACAACGCCGGTGACCTTTATAAGTAAACAACCAATCAATTATCAAGAAAATGAAAAAGATTTATTCATATAGTCTTGGCTTGCTGTCAATCCTGTTATGCAGCATCCTTGGCGCCTGCTCCGATTTTGAACCGACAGGGCTGCCCGAGCTTCCCTATCTCGCCAAAGCAACCGAGCTCAAGGCCGACGTTGCGGCCCACAGAGTGAACCTGTCGTGGGTGCTCCCCGCCGACAATGATGTCATCGGAGTAAGACTTATCACCAACGGCAATAACGATGCCGCCATCACCCTCCAGGGCCGCGTTGACCATTACACCATCGAGGGTCAGCCCATGGGCGAGGAGTATCTCTACACGGTAAAAGTGATGTATGAGGGCGGTTATGTGTCGGAAGGTGTCTCGGTGACTTCAGTGCTCCCCGTCGAGCAGCTGGCCGGTGTCACCAACCTGAAAGCCAATGTATCGGGCCGAACCGTCACCCTGTCGTGGGTGCTCCCGACGAGCGACGGTATCACCGGTGTTCGCATCATTCGCGACGGTGATGTCAATGCCGCCACCGTGGTCGAGGGCAAAGCGACATCATTTGAGCTCAAGGGTCAGCCCATGGATAAGGAGATGACCTACACCGTCGAGGCTCTCTATGATACCTACTACCCCTCGGTGGCCTCAAATGTCACTGTCAAGGTGCCCTACATCACCCCCAAGATGGCTTACCTGCTTTTGGCTGAGTCAATCTCAGGTCTGCCCGACGACGACGAGCGCGCTGCCGCCACTTGGTTTGCCGCTCAGCAGAATGCCGAGTTTGTCACACCCGCCCGGTTGGCCGACCTCGATGCCGACATCTACCCGGTGCTCTGGATTGAGATTGACCGTGTTGGCCTGGCTTTGGGTTGGGAGAACCTCCCCGCGGCAGTTGTCAACGATGCCACTATCGCTGCCCTGAAGCAGTATTCGGCCAACGGCGGCAGCCTCTATCTGGCCAATATGGCGACTCAGCTTACCGTGCCCTTAGGTTTCGTGCCCGACAACATGGCGCCCACCGTGTTTGGCAACGGCGATGGTGGAAGCGGCGATGATGTATGGGTTATCAATCCCTACCTCGGCTGGGACTTCCGCAACGGTTCCGACCAGGGTTTCTATGACCGCACCTCTCATGAGATCTTCAAAGGTCTCACCCTTGAAGACCCCAACAACTACGGTTACATGAACCTGCCTCTCATCGGCCCGGGTCAGCGCGAAGACCACAACTGCATGTGGGACTGCAATATCTATGGCAAAGGCAATCAGCCCGACGTCATCAGAAACTTTGAGGTGACAACCAACTCGCTCGTTCTCGCCACATGGGGACACGTGCGCGACCACTGTGTGGCCGGATTGGTTGAGTTCTACTCAAACGCTCAGCATGGCCGATGTGTTGCCAACGGTTTGGCCGCCTATGAGTGGAATCAGAACTCGGGCGTCAACCCCTATCAGCACAACATTGAGCAACTTACCGCTAACATCCTGAATTACTTGAAATAATTATCATTTCAAAGAATCGTCAGATAATAGGTTTTTGGTTTTAAGGTTAAAAGATTGCTTTTTTGGTTTAATGATGATTCTTTATTTATTTTGAGTGGTGTGTCGTGCGGATGCGCCTGTGATTAAGCTCATCCGCGCGACACTCCTTTTTTATCATCATCTTCTTCATCCCAAGACTTTAGGATTATTGTCAGGATGTGCCCGATTGCTTAAGCATGTTTGCTAATAAATCATAACATTTTTGCTGTTCTTATATAAACTGTATAACTTTGTAAATGCCATCGGCGATGTCCTTTAAGATGTCGCCGATGGTACACTTGAAAAAGATTTAATACCACGTGGACAAAATGATAAAAAAGTCTCTTCTTAGCCTTATTGGCATCCCGGCACTGGCTGTTTTTCTGACGCCCGTGTCACTGTCGCGTGAGGTCGCCCGATTCCCGATGGAGAATAGTGCAGACAAAATCACCGAGACAGTCAGTGGAAACAAGTTTGCCGTCAACAGCGTCCGTCAGGCCGAGAATGTCGCCGGCGCGGTTGGCAACGCCCTGCGTTTTGACGGCTATTCAACCTATATCGATGCCACCGTTGGCGAGCTCATCCCTGCCGGCTCAAAGAAAATGACCGCCTCGGTGTGGTTTGCCCTCGAGACCTATCCCATTGTCGAGATCGATGTCAACACCTCCGAGCAGGTTGCTGTCGCGTCGTGTCTCAACGAGAGCGACAAGACCGGTTTTGGCTTTTTCGTCGGTTTTGACGGCCGATATTCGTTCAAGACATATATTGGCGGTTGGCCTCTTGAGATGAAGGTTGACGTCCCGCTCAAGCAGTATCAGTGGATCAACCTGACCGCGGTCATTGACAACGAGGCCAAAACGGCGACACTTTACAACAACGGCGAGGTGGTTGCCTCGTCAAAGTCAAACGGCACCATCGCTGCCGGCAACACCACCATGAGAATAGGCCGCAGCTTCAGCGAGCGCTTTGCCGGCCCTTTCTGCCTCACATCTTTCAATGGCTTGATCGACGACATCGCCGTTTGGGACGAGGCTCTCACCGCCCAGACCATCTCGTCATGGAAGCCTGAAAACGAGGCCGACCTGACGGTGCCGGCATCACGATTTGCCGACGACCCGATGCGCCCGGTGTTTCACGGTATGCCGGGGGCTAACTGGACCAACGAGCCCCACGGCATGACCTTCAGCGACGGCCGTTATCACCTGTTCTTCCAGAAAAATGCCAACGGCCCCTACATGTCGCGTCTCCACTGGGGTCACCTCTCAAGCGACAACCTTTATGACTGGACCGAGGAGCAGATCGCTCTGACTCCGGGTGCCGGCTATGATGTCAAAGGGTGTTGGTCGGGATGTGTGTTCACCGACAATGAGATAACCCAAGGCAAGCCCTCGATCATCTATACCGGCGTCGACTATGCCAAGGCTGTCATCGCTCAGGCAACCCCTGTGGCCGACGACCTCGTGGCTTGGGAAAAGGGCTCGATGCCGATAATCAACGGCCGCCCCGCCGGGTTGTCCGACGACTTCCGCGATCCCTATTTCTTCCGTTCCGACGATGGCGCGTTCATCATTGTCGGCTCGAGCAAGGGTGGGGTAGGGACGACCACGCTGCATGCCTATAACCCTGTCGCCAAAAGCTGGAGCAACGACGGGAGAACTTTCTTTACCGGGACCGACGCCGCCTCATGCGGCACATTTTGGGAAATGCCCAATGTCACCCGTCTTGGCGACAAATGGCTTTTTACGGCCACGCCTCAAAACACTTCAAAAGGGGTCGCAGCCCTCTATTGGGTCGGCAAGATAAACGCCGACGGGACGTTCAGCCCCGACCGAAACGTCCCCTCCTGCATCGAGCTGCCCGGGTTTGCCCGCGACGGATACGGGATGCTTTCACCGACCATCTGTCAGAAAGACGGAAGGACGATTGCCCTGGGCATCGTTCCCGACATGTTGCCGGGGCAGGCCAATCACAGCTTGGGATATGCCCACACCTATTCTTTGCCAAGGGAATGGAGCCTCGACAGCGAGGGTAACCTCTGCCAGAAACCATACGCTGGCCTGACTGCCATGCGCGCCCCTCAAGGTTTCAATAAGTCAAACTTTACGCTCGACGGCACCCTGAACATCGACGATGTCGCCGGACGCTGTGTCGAGCTGCTCGGCGAGTTTACGGTCACCTCGGGTAAATGTGGCTTCACACTGCTTGACGACGGGGTCTCCTCCATAAAGATTTACTATGACGGAGCCACCAATGAGGTGGTTGTCGACACCCGTGGTGTTGACCGGCTGATCAACGATTCAGGCGTGTTTGACGGCTATTACCACAGTGTCCTCCCCCGGCAGCTCGCCAAAGGTCAAACCGTCAAGCTGAATCTGTTCTTTGACCATTCTGTCATCGACATCTTTGTCAACGACACCTGGGCGACATCGGTCAGAGTCTTTGCCAACGCCAAGGCGACCGAGGCGGTCACCGCCTTTGCCGATGCTCCCACCTCGGTGGGCCTGCTCAACGGGTGGGTTTTGACCCCGGGCAACAACCAGGGGGGTATTGCCGCGGTGGCAACCGATCGCAATGAGATTGTGATTGCCTCACAGGGCGGTTGCATCAGGTATGACAACGTTTGTGACCCGGCCATTCTGTCGGTTTATGATCTGACCGGCTCGCGGGTGATGGAAAAATATATTGACACCCGGGCCGGCAACATTGTCACCAACCTCAAGGGGATGCACATCGTAACAGTCAAAACCACAAAAGGAGAAACCACGATGAAGGTCGTTTTGTGATTTCATCACCCCAAATCTTGGACTAAGGCAAGCATGGCTTAAGAGCCGGGCTTGCCTTAGTCTTTCAGTGTTATATGGGCAATTGCACATTGGGATAGGTGTCTGGATGTTTCTCAAACCAGACGACAGCGTATGGGCAGGTGGCGGCTATGGTGTTACCGTCGGCCAAAATCTTGTCGGCGGCAGCTTTGACCAGTTTGGCGGCGATACCCTGGCCTCTCAGCGATGGGTCAACAAAGGTGTGGTTGATGTAGGAGACTGAGTCGACGGTGGGAAAAGTCACCTCGGCCACCAGGCGGCCATTGCCGTCGGTTGCATAAATCCTGTCGGTTTGGGTAATGAATTTCATAGCTAAAGGTCTGTTTGGTGATAAGATGTAAACAAACCTGAGCGCCCGATGGTTGACGGTCTGAGAAAGCTGTGTGTCAAAAAGAGTGGTCGGCCGACGTGATGCTCTCGGTGTTTTCGTCGGTCTCGGGTGTGTAGTATCTGAGTGACAGGGCTATGTAGAATAGGATGACACAAAAGTTGAAACTGCGTTGAGCCTCGTTGTAAAACAGCATGATGAGAATGACAAACCACAACATGACGGTGATTTTGGCTGCCGAGGGGTACAGGCTGTGTTTGTTGTACAGAGTATAGCCCATGTAGGTGAAGTACCATATCAGGCCTAAAAAGCCCAACTGGAGAAACACCATGAAAAACCACGGGCGTGAGCCGACCAACAGCCAGGCGTTGATGCGGGCAAAACGCGGCGGTGTCGATTTTGTCAGTCCTTTGAACTGACCCAGGCCGACACCAAAGGTGTAGCCGCCGGGGGTATCCCTCATCTCGGGAAGGACGAGCAAAATCTTGGCAAAACGCGGTATGTCGACACTCCAAACGTCGCGCGGGTCGATATCCATGGTGCCGTCCTGTATCATCATCGCGACCTCGATGTTGCGGTCAAGGTCGACGCCGACAAAGTAGTCGGTCATGTTGTCTTCGCTGAAGATTTCATCAAAATCTTGCTTGACTGTCGACAGATAGAGCGACAGCACTCCACCGACGGCGACGATTGTAAGGGGGATGATGTAGATCAGTTTAAGCATGACCGCGCGGTCATACTTTATCAGTAGGATGAAGTAGAGCGCAAACAGCAGGAAACTGACCTTTGTCTCGTTGAGAAATGTGGGATAAAGCAGCAAGATGTTGACACGGTTTTTCCACAGGCTACCCATATAGTTGTCGCTGTCCCAGTTGCGGGTCACCAGATAGAACGAGATGATGTAGATTGTCAGCGACATCAATCCCGACGCACCCATGCCCATGGTGCCGCCGCCATGGTCGTTGGCACCATACATGATAAACTGGACGGTGATGCAGAAAGCCTGGAGATAGAGCCACCATTGCAGCTGCCTGTCCATCTGTCGCCTGAACTCGCCGGGGTCGCTGTTGAGGAAGAACCAACGCAGTATCGGGACGGCAAATATCAGTCCCAGGAAGTCGCGCGAGCCGTTGAAGAAATGAAAAGGGCTCTCGCGCCCGAGGATGCATGTCGACACAAGTCCGAGGATGACAAATGTGACAGCAAAGATGATGTCGCTGCGTTTTCTTATCGTGCACAGTCCCAACACAGCAAACACGGCGTCACAAACCACCATGACAAAGCCTTGCATGACGGCGAGCCCGGGCAAAACGTCGGAGGCAAAGAAACCAAACCCTGAGTAGACCCAGAATGTGATTAAAAACGTGTAGAGATATAGCTTATATCTGTTTATCATCGCCGGTCAGGGGAAGTTGGCTCATAATGGGGAGAGGGGGAGATCAGGAGACGGTGCCTTTTTGACCGTAACCGTAACCTTGACGTGCCTTTGTGCCGTTGACAACCACGCTCAGGCGTTTGACACGCTTGTCGCGATACAGGTCGTTGATAAAATGTATCTCGCGGTGGGTGCTGAAGTTGGCGCGGCAAACGTAGACAGTGGCGTCGCTCACTCTCACAAGCGAGAATGTGTCGCTCACCATGCCGACCGGAGCGGTGTCCATGATGATGTAGTCGTAGGTCTGGCGCAGTCGGGCGAAGAGGTCGTCGACGCGATGACTGCTTAACAGCTCGGAGGGGTTGGGGGGCACGGGGCCCGAGGTGATGATGTCGAGATTGGCCATCAGGGGTGCTACCCTGACAATCTCGTCAATATGCACTGCCGGGTTGGCGATATAGTCGGTAAAGCCTTTGCAGGGGGGCAGGTTGAGATATTCGGCCAACTTGGGGTTGCGTATGTCAAGACCCATCAACAGCACCCGCTTGCCAAGCAGGGCGAGCGATGAGGCCAGGTTGATCGATACAAACGATTTTCCCTCGCCCGACACGGTCGACGTCACCATGATGACGCTGTGGTCCTCGTTGCCTAATATAAACTGGAGGTTGGTCCTGATCAGACGGAACAGCTCGGCAGCCGAGGTGGAACCGCCGTCGCGCACCACCATCGTCTCCTCCCTCTTGCTCGTGCAAACCTCGCCCAAGATGGGAGCGTCGATAAGTTTCTCGGCCTCCTCGCGGGAGTCAAACTTGTTTCGGAACAGTTTTGAGATGTAGATGTAGAGCATTGCAAAGAGCAGACCCATCAGCAGCCCGAGCGCGAGCACGATCGAGGTGCCGAGCGAGACTGGCTCGCTCAGGGCGTAGGCCGCGTCGACAATCTGTCCTTTGGGCTGGGTGTTGGCAAGGAGCATCGATGTCTCCTCGCGGCGCTGGAGCAGGAAGATGTAGAGTTGCTCCTTGATGGCTTGCTGGCGCTTGATGTCGCGGAACTCACGCTCTTGTGTCGGGATGTTGCCCAAGCGCGACTCGGCCGAGTTCATCTCGTCTTGAAGTTTGCGCAATGCCACCAACGCCGACTCGTGGCTGCGGTTGATCGATGAAATGACGTTTTTACGCATCGCGTCAATCTGTTCGTCGAGAGCCGCCAGGCCGGCATTACCCTCGCGGGCGTTCTGCATAAGCCCGATGCGCTTGAGCAGCAGGTCGTTGTAGGCCGACAGAGGGCCTTGCTCGCGAGGATCGGTCAATGTGCCCGGCACCAGGTCATATTTGTGGGCGGGATTGTTGAGAAACTCGCGTATTATCTGGATGACTTTAAGCTCGGTCTCGGTTGTGATGAGGTCTTGCTCGAGCTGGCCGCGCTTTGTCATCTGGTAGGTGGCCTCGGCGGCGACATCGGTGATGCCTTGGCGTTTCTTGTAGTTCTCTATCGACATCTCGCTCTCGGACAGGTCACCGCCAAGCAGGGCCAGGCGCGAGTCGATAAATTCAAGCGTCTTTGTGTTGCGCACGTTTTTATCGGCTACCCCTTGGATGTTATACTCGGCGATGACCGAGTTGAGGATATCCTTGGCATAGTCGATGTTGGTCGTTTTCATGTCAAGGGTGATGACATTTGATTTGCGTGAGGCAATGTCGATCACGATATCTTTGGCCAACGCCTCGGCCGCGGCGTTGTAGCTGCAAAACTTGATGGTGGTCTTGAGCCCTTTGCCGTCTTTGGGGAAGAACTTTGTCTTGTTGAGTATATACTTGCCGTAGGGGGTCGATATCGTCACGGGGAATGTGGCGTCTTTCACCTCGGCGATGGTTGAGAATTTTTTCTTGACACTCACGTTCACCTTGCCGTTGTCGTTGACTTTCACTTTAAAGGTCAGACCAACCGAGATGGTGTCGGGGATGGAGGGGTCGCAAAACAAATCAACCGGATAGTCTTTGTAGGCCAGCTCGTTGCGCAACCCGTCCTTGACATAGTGCATGCGGTTGAGCTCGTTTTTCTTGACCACCTCGGTGAGCACCGTGTGAGAGGAAACAACAAAAACTTCATCTTCAACATAGCCGTTAGAGCCGGTCAGAAGGCTGCCCAGACCGCCCGCTGTCGAGGCGATCGGGTCGTCGGTCTGTGCCACAAGCACGTTGGCTTTGACAATATACTTGGGATTGGAGATGCGGGTGTACAGGAATGCCAGTGATACACATATAACAATCGAGATGACAAACACATACCATTTGGCGGCATATTGCTTGGCAATACCCGCGACGTCTATCATGTCGGCCGATTTGTTTTTCTTGTTTACTTCCATTTTCAATGATTGATTGTGGGATAGAGGTTTATTTAACCGTCAGGGCGATAATCAGGGAGGCGATGACCGAGGCACCGCTCACGATGGCCGATACAACTTGGATCTTGTAGCTGTTGTTGGTGTCATATCGGGCGTTTGACTCGCGTGTCGCCGACGGTGAAACCATCACAACGTCGTTTTGCTGCAGGTAGTAGTAGGGTGAGGAAACCACATCGCTTTTTGTCAGGTCAATATAGTGATATTGAGCTTTCCCGTCCTCCTCGCGTATCAGAAGCACATTGGTGCGGTCGCCAAATTCGGTCAGCGAGCCGGCCGAGGACAGCGCGTCAAGTATCGAGAAACGCTCGTTGTGAACCGGCACGCGCCCCGGGTGGGCCACCTCGCCGATTACGTTGACCGTGAAGTTGACCAGCTCTACCCTGACCACCGGGTCTTTGACATCGGCCGATATGCGGCGGGTCAGCTCTTCTTTAAGCTGAGTCGTGGTGAGCCCCTCGACATGGAGCGAGCCGAGTATGGGGAAATCTATATTTCCCTTTGTGTCAACAATGTAGGTCTGGATTTGGGGTTGAGACGAGAGCGTGATGACATCTCGTTTGGCCGGGTTGGCAAGCGGCAGGTTATAGTAGGCTGTAGCCTCGGGCTGTGATGAGGTGACGGTGATCAACAGCTCATCGTTGGGGCGTATCTTGATGTTGGTCTCTCCAAGCCCAATAAACTCGTCGGAAGTCCCGCGGGTATCGGTAAACATTGATAACGTGGGCTTGGGCGTTGAGCACGAGCTGACTAAAAGTAGCAACGCGCTGCATATCAAAAGCAAAGAATTTTTCATGAAAGATGTTGACTATAATTCACAGCCGACGCGCCACTCTCATGCATGGAGTGACACAATTCAACCTTTAATCATAACGTCGTTGAGACATCAATTATTATTAGCGACCGCAAAGATAGTTAAAATTTTTATAAAATCAGCACTTGGCGGCCGGCTCTTTGTGGGCGCCGTCGCTTATCACCACGGGATAAACCTTCGGCTCATGGCCATAGCGGGCTTTGAATTTGGAGCGCGCCGTGGCTATGAAACTGTCGAGCAGCTCGTCTTTAACCAGATTGATGGTGCATCCGCCGAAACCGCCACCCATGATGCGTGACCCGGTGACTCCACACTCAAGCGCAATCTCATTCAGATAGTCAAGCTCCTCACAGCTCACCTCATAGTCACGCGACAGCCCGCGGTGTGTCTCATACATCAACCGTCCGACCGTCTCATAGTCGCCCGCCATGAGGGCGTCACAAACGGCGAGCACCCTCTCTTTCTCTTCGATCACAAACTTGGCGCGCGCAAAATCTTCGGCCGAGAGGTCGGCGCGGGCACCCTCGAGCATCTCCATCGTGGCGTCACGCAGGGTGTCGACACCCAGACGGGCGGCGACGCGCTCACACGACTGCCGGCGCTTGTTGTAGGGCGAGTCGACCAGCTCGTGTTTCACCGCCGAGTCGAGCAAAACCAATGTATATCCTTTAGGGTCAAATGGATAATATTCAAACTCAAGCGAGCGGCAGTCGAGCCTGATCAGATTGCCTTTGCGGCCCATCACCGAGGCAAACTGGTCCATGATGCCACAGTTGACACCACAGTAGTTGTGCTCGGTTGACTGGCCAATACGAGCCAGCTCAAACTTGTCGATGCTGTTGTCGTTAAACAGGTCGTTGAGGGCAAATGCAAAACAGCTCTCGAGTGCCGCCGACGAGCTCAGGCCGGCTCCAAGAGGGATGTTGCCTGCAAACACGGCGTCAAAACCCTCGACCCGTCCCTGGCGCTTGATGATCTCACGACACACGCCAAAGATATATCGGGCCCAGTGGGCCGCGGGAGCGTCGGCCTCGGCAAAGCCAAATGTCGCCTCGCTGTCCATGTCGATCGAAACAACGCGGGCGCGGTCGGTGCCGTTGGGCTTGATGCGCGCCATGATCACCTTGTCGATGGCTCCCGGAAAGACAAAGCCGCCATTGTAGTCGGTGTGTTCGCCAATCAGATTTATGCGTCCCGCCGAGGCATAAATATCACCGCCATTGCCAAATCTCTCCTCAAATTTCCTGTTTATCTTCTCTTTCAGTTCCATGGTCAAATATTAGATTTTGCCACAAAGATACACATTAAATTCATTTTGCGCCAAAGTTATGCCAAAGAAAGACCTTAACCAGGCCCTGTCAGCTGGCCCGATGGGGTTGCGGCATAGCGCCGGCGCTTTGCCGGTTGGTGGGCAGCGCTGTTGTATATTCGTGAAAAAGGAGGCTGTGTCTAATTTTGACACAGCCTCCTGGTTATGGATGTGATATAAATATCGGTCGCTGATTATTTGCTTGCGATAGAGCAGCTGACGGTCAGACGCAGGCGGCCTTTGGCGCGACGGCGGGCGAGCACCTTGCGGCCCTCGGGGGTTGCCATGCGTGCGCGGAAGCCATGCTTGTTGACGCGCTTACGGTTTGAAGGTTGAAATGTTCTTTTCATTGTCGTGTATATTTAACGGTTTGACAAAGAAGTTTTTACTTTGAGAGTTCCTCTTTCAGGCGAGCGAGAGCCTCGAGGTCGCCGAGAGTTGTTTTCTCAACGGGAGTTGAGAGCATGGGTGTCTCCTCGTGAGCCTCTTTGGCAGCACGCTTGGAGCCGCCACGCTTGGCGTTGCCCTTGCGGGGAGCCTCGCCGCGCTCGGCACGCTGCTCGTCCTCAAAGATGCGGCTGTGGCTGAGGATGATGCGCTTGCTGTCTTTGTTAAACTCGATAACCTTGAAGTTGAGCTTCTCGTCAACCTTGGCGTGGCTGCCATCTTCCTTAACAAGGTGTTTGGGAGTGGCAAAGCCCTCTACGCCGTAGGGCAGAGCGATGACGGCGCCCTTCTCAACCATCTCTACGATTGTACCCTCGTGGATAGAACCGATGGTGAAGATGGTCTCGAATACGTCCCAAGGATTCTCCTCGAGCTGCTTGTGACCGAGCGAGAGACGACGGTTGTCTTTGTCGATCTCAAGAACCTGGACATCGATGTCGGCACCGATCTGGGTGAACTCGCTGGGGTGTTTGATCTTCTTGGTCC
>CAYMVS010000034.1:0-23120 GCA_964394205.1 uncultured Muribaculaceae bacterium
CCCCACACCGGTAGGCAACTATGCCCCCGACTGGGCGATAGCGATGCAGAAAGGCGCAGTCAAACACATTTTCTTCATTGCCGAAACCAAAGGCTCGCTTCTGTCAATGCAGCTTAACGCAATAGAAAATGCCAAGATTGACTGCTGCACTCAACTGTTCAGCGAAATCTCAACCGACAACGTCAAGTATCATAAGGTTACTTGCTACCAAGACCTTATCGACGCTATGACCTCAGCAAAGTAACTATGGACGAGTTCGATTCCTTGTTTAATCTGCGCTGCGGGGAGATTGTGGGGAAATTTTGGGTTGTTTGAAGAAATTTTGTACTTTTGTGTCGCCTATAGTGCCCCGACGGGTGGGTATAGGTGGCGTCGTCTGTTGGTGGCGCTGAATATCAATTGATTATAATTTAAAAACTCAATCATATTTTTTAAGAAATGGCAACTACAGCAGATTTTAAGAACGGTATGTGCCTCGACATCGATGGTAACTACTTCTTTATTGTTGAATTTCTCCATGTAAAACCGGGCAAAGGCCCCGCTTTTGTGCGCACAAAGCTGAAAAACGTCAAGACCGGTCGTGTGATAGACAAGACATGGAACTCGGGGGTGAAGGTTGAGGAGGTGCGTATCGAGCGCCGCCCCTACCAGTATCTCTACAAAGATGATATGGGATATAATTTCATGCACACCGAGACTTTTGAGCAGGTGGCTCTTCCCGGCGAGAGCATCGAGGGTGTTCAATTTCTCAAAGAGGGTGACATCTGTGAGGCGATGGTTCACGCGGCTTCCGAGACCATTCTGACCTGTGAGATGCCCACCAGCGTTGTTCTTGAGATTACCTACACCGAGCCCGGCATCAAGGGTGACACCGCCACCAATACCCTCAAGCCTGCCACTGTGGAGACGGGAGCCGAGGTGCGTGTGCCTCTGTTCTGCAACATTGGCGACAAGGTGCGCATCGACACTCGCGACGGTTCTTACGTAGAGCGCATCAAGGCTTGACAACCGATAAAAGATACAAACATTCCACCGCCCGGCCCGCCACCCCGCGGGCCGGCGTTGCTTAATGAGATATGAGTAAACGAAAGTACACACCGGTGCTTACCATCGCGGGGAGTGACCCCAGCGGGGGTGCCGGTATACAGGCCGATTTGAAGACGATTGCCTCGACCGGATGTTACGGCATGAGTGTCATCACGGCCCTTACGGTGCAGAACACCTGTGGCGTTGTCTCGTCGACGCCGGTCGACGCCGGCTTGGTCAAGGGGCAGCTCGAGGCTGTGCTCGATGACATCACGCCGCGCGCCATAAAGATCGGCATGGTGGCCGACAGCGCCAACGCCCTGGCAATTGCCGAGACGTTGGGCCGGAGGGCCGCGGGGATTCCTGTGGTGCTCGACCCGGTGATGGTTTCGACCTCGGGGCACAGTCTGTTGAGCGATGATGCTGTCAAGGTGATTGTCGAGCAACTCATCCCTCAGGCTGCCGTCATCACTCCCAACACCCGCGAGCTTATGGCCCTGACGGCACAGGCTCCCGCCGGCGCGACCGTCGAAGACCGCATGAGGATGCTTGCATCGCGTGGTGTCAGGGCCGTGCTGACAACCGGTGGCGACAGTGACAACAAGGACTACTCGACCGACCTGCTCTATCTGGCCGACAATGACAAGATGATGGAGCTGAAAGCCGATCGCGTCAAGACGACCAACACTCACGGCACGGGATGCACCCTGTCATCGGCCATCGCGTCATTTCTCGCTCTGGGCTTTCCTCTCATAGATGCGGTCAAGGCCGGCAAAAGCTATATAACGCGCGCGCTGATAGCCGGCGCCGATATTGAGCTCGGCCATGGTCACGGTCCGGTCAATCATACATTTAAACCGCGCACGACGCGCTACATCTTTTGACGTTTTCCATGATGAAAGTTATTCTCAACAAACGGGCCGTTGAGGTTGACCTGGGTACCACGGTCGCCACTCTGCTCAGTGACCACAATATCAAGCCCCAGGGGGTGGCAACCGCTGTCAACGGTCAGGTTGTCCCGGCAAAACTGCGCGACGTGACAACGCTCAACGAGGGCGACAATGTGGTTGTAATCACAGCTTTTTACGGCGGATGATAAGGATTGCCGTCACGCCCCCCGCCGCTTTGGTCCATCTGGGGCCGGCGCGCCTTGCAGCCGCCATCGAGGCGTTGCTTGTCGAGGCCCGTTGGAGCCGTGTGCACCTGAGGCTACCCGAGGCTACGGCACGGCAGACGGCCGATGTCATCTCCTGTATAGACCCTGAGCTATGGACGCGGCTCACTCTCCATGATCATCAGGGGGTGGCGGCAAGCTATGGCACAGGGGTGCAGCTCAACTGGCGACACCGCCGGCTTATGGTGCCGCGTGACTATATAAGGTCTCTCAGTGTGTCCTGTCACTCGGTGGAGGAGGTCGAAAGGGTGGCCGCAGAGATATCGCCCGACTATGTGACGCTCAGCCCGGTGTTTGACAGCGTGTCAAAACCCGGCTATCGCGCGTCTTTTGACCTTGACCACCTTGAAGTGGCCTCTACCGGGGTCGACGTCATAGCCCTCGGGGGGGTCACACCGTCGCGGGTGCCGGCTCTGGCAATGGCCGGTTTTGCCGGATATGCCGTTTTGGGCTCGTTACCCTGGGAGGCATCGGAAAAAAAACTTATTGCAAAAGCAAAAGAATTTGAATAATGGTACAATTTATAACCCATCCGTCAACACGATTCAGCATCTCCGAAGAGGTCCAGATGGCTCTTGAAGGGGGCTGCCGCTGGATCCAACTGCGCCTGAAGGAGGCCACCGACGAGGAGTTTCGCCAGGTGGCAGCCGAGATTATCCCCCTCTGTGAGGAGGCCGGGGCGTTTCTGGTGTTTGACGACCGTGTGGAGCTGACACGCGAGATGCATGTGCACGGCGTTCATCTGGGCAAGAATGACATGCCGCCGGCCGAGGCCCGCGAGCTGTTGGGGCCGGGCGCAATCATCGGGGTCACAGCCCACTGTGTCGATGATATCCTTGCCACCCGCGGCATCGACATTGACTATATTGGCTTGGGGCCGTTCAAACCCACGTCGACCAAGAAAAATCATGCCACGCCCCTGGGCTTGGAGGGGTATCGCGAGATTGTCGGCGCCGCCCGCGCTGCCGGCATCGACACCCCCATCGTGGCAATAGGCGGCATTGTGGAGGCCGACATAAAACCGCTCATGGCAGTCGGTGTCAACGGCATTGCCCTCTCTGGAACCATCATCAACGCCGACGACCCGGTGGCTGAAACTCAAAAAATATTGAAACTATTAACTGACAGATGACAATGGCAGAAGATATATTTACCCTTGGCGGTCGCCAATTCAAGAGCCGCCTGTTTGTCGGCACGGGCAAGTTTGCCAGTGACGAGATAATGCTCAAGGCCATATTGGCGAGCAAGAGCGAGATGGTCACCGTGGCCATGCGCCGGGTTGACCTTGACGACACCCAAAGCGACCACATGCTCTGTCACATAAACCGCGAGCACGTGCAGCTGTTGCCCAACACGTCGGGTGTGCGCGATGCCGACGAGGCTATCCTCGCCGCGCGCCTGAGCCGTGACTGCTTTGGCACCGACTTTATCAAACTCGAGATACACCCCGACCCCAAATACCTTCTCCCCGACCCGGTGGAGACCCTAAAGGCCACCGAGGTGCTTGCCAAAGAGGGATTTAAGGTGCTTCCCTACATCCAGGCCGACCCTGTGTTGTGCAAGCGACTCGAGGAGGTCGGCACCGCGGCGGTGATGCCCTTGGGCGCGCCCATCGGAACCAACATGGGCCTGCGCACACTTGACCTGCTGCAAATCATCATTGCCGAGAGCCGCGTGCCGGTGGTTGTCGATGCCGGTATCGGGGCGCCCTCCCATGCAGCTCAGGCGATGGAGATTGGCGCCGACGCCGTGCTGGTCAACACCGCGATTGCCGTCGCCGGTAATCCCGTCGAGATGGCCATCGCCTTTGACGAGGCTGTCAAGGCCGGTCGCCGCGGCTATCTGGCCGGACTCGGCGCCACCTCAACCGTGGCCGAGGCCTCTTCACCTTTAACATCTTTCCTCGATTAAAAATTTCAGACCATGGAAGTAAACAATATTGATTTGACAGGCTATCCCGGCTCGGAAAAAGTGTATGTAGCCGGCAAAATCCACGACATAAAGGTTGGCATGAGAAAAGTCAACCTGACCCCCACAGTCAAGATAGTTGACGGCGAGCGTCTAAGCCGCGACAATGGCTCGGTCTATATCTATGACACGAGCGGTGTCTACACCGACCCGTCGGTGGAGATTGACATCAACAAGGGCCTGCCGCGCCTGCGCGAGAGCTGGACCATGCGGCGCGACGACCTCGAGCAGCTCCCCGAGATAACCTCCGACTATGGGTTGGCGCGCCTCAATGACCCGGCGCTCGACGAGATACGTTTCCCCAGGCGTTACAAGCCGTTGCGCGCCAAGGAGGGGAGACAAATCACCCAGATGGCACTTGCCCGCCGGGGCGTCATCACCCCCGAGATGGAGTATGTGGCCATCCGCGAGAACCTTAACAACGCCGAGCTCGGCATCGAGAGTCACATCACGCCCGAGTTTGTGCGCGACGAGATTGCCGCGGGCCGCGCCATGATACCGGCCAACATCAACCACCCCGAGGCCGAGCCCATGATTATTGGCCGCAACTTCTCGGTCAAGCTCAACACCAACATAGGCAACTCGGCCTTGTCGTCGGGCATCGAGGAGGAGATACAGAAAGCGGTGTGGAGCTGCTATTGGGGAGGCGACACATTGATGGACCTCTCGACAGGCAACCACATCCACGAGACACGCGAGTGGATTATACGCAACTGCCCGGTGCCGGTAGGCACCGTGCCGGTCTATCAGGCGCTCGAGAAGGTTGACGGCAAGGTGGAAGACCTCACCTGGGAGATCTACCGTGACACACTCATCGAGCAGGCCCAGCAGGGTGTCGACTATTTCACCATCCATGCCGGCGCGCTGAGAGCCCATGCCGATATGGTGCAGGAGCGTCTGACCGGCATCGTCTCGCGCGGTGGCTCCATCATGACCCGCTGGGCTGTGCTCCACGACAGCGAGAACTTCCTCTACACCCACTTTGATGAGATTTGTGAAATCCTGGCCCAATATGACGTTGCTGTCTCGCTTGGCGACGGGTTGCGCCCGGGCTCGATACATGATGCCAACGACCGCAGCCAGTTCATGGAGCTTGACGTGCTCGGCGAGCTGACCGAGATTGCCTGGCGCCACAACGTGCAGGTGCTCATCGAGGGCCCCGGTCATGTGCCCATGCACAAAATCAAGGAGAACATGGAGCGCCAGTTGGAGGCGTGTCACGAGGCTCCTTTCTACACCCTCGGCCCGTTGACCACCGACATCGCCCCCGGTTATGACCACATCACCTCGGCTATCGGCGCCGCTCAGATTGCCTGGTTGGGAACAGCCATGATCTGCTATGTGACCCCCAAAGAGCATTTGGCATTGCCAAACCTTGAGGATGTGCGCAACGGTGTGGTTACCTACAAGATAGCTGCCCATGCCGCCGACATGGCCAAGGGTTTCCCCGGTGCCGAGGTGCGCGACAACGCCATGAGCAAAGCGCGTTTCGACTTCCGTTGGAAAGACCAGTTCAACCTATCGCTCGACCCTGAACGCGCCCGTCAATACTATGTCGAGAGCCGTCCCGACGACGACCGTTTCTGCACCATGTGTGGCCCCAACTTCTGTGCTATGCGCATCAGTCAAAAGGTCATCGACGAGTGTGCGAAGTAATAACCACTGAGTTAAACAAATGTTTTACGACGAGTTAAAGAAATATTCGTGGGAGGCGACAACCGAGGCCATCGCTGCCAAGACGCTGGCCGACGTTGACCGCGCCCTGGCCAAACGTCAGCTCGACATTGACGACTTCATGGCGCTGATCTCGCCGGCGGGCGCTCAACGCCTCGAGCAGATGGCCCAACTGTCGCGCCGGCTGACCCTTTCGCGCTTTGGCAAGACAATCTCCATGTACATCCCGCTGTATGTGTCAAACGCGTGCACAAACCACTGTGTCTACTGCGGTTTCAACCACAGCAATCCCCTCGAGAGGGTCACGCTGAGCCTGGAGCGGGTCCGACAGGAGTGTGAGGCCATACGCCGCCTGGGTCCCTTTGAAAACCTGTTGATAGTGTCGGGCGAGTTTCCCTCGGTCAACGGTGTCAACTACCTGGAGCAGGTGCTGAAGGTGGCGCGCCCCTATTTCAACAACCTGACCATCGAGGTCATGCCGATGAAACAGCGTGACTATGAGCGCCTTGTCGGCAGTGGGTTGAACGGGGTGGTCTGCTTTCAGGAGACCTACAACGAGGCAAACTATAACAAGTATCACCCGCGGGGCATGAAGTCAATCTTTGAGTGGCGCGTCAACGGCTTTGACCGCATGGGCGCCGCCGGTGTCCACAAAATCGGTATGGGAGTGCTCATCGGCCTCGAGGATTGGCGCACCGACATCACCATGCTTGCCCGCCACCTGCGCTACCTGCGCCGTCATTATTGGAAAACAAAATACAGTGTCAACTTCCCGCGGCTCTGCCCCGCCGAGGGGGGATTTCAGCCCAATATGCCGATGACCGACCGCGAGTTGGCACAGCTCACCTTCGCTTTCCGAATCTTTGACCACGACGTCGACATCTCCTACTCGACACGCGAGGCCTCCGACTTCCGCGCCAACATGATGTCGCTCGGCGTGACCTCAATGTCGGCGGGCTCTCACACCGAGCCGGGAGGATATGTCGATGCCGAGCTGCATCCCGACGACCATGCCCTGGAGCAGTTCACCATCACCGATGCCCGGACTCCCCTCCAGGTAGCGGCCCAAATCCATGCCTTGGGCTATGAACCCGTCTGGAAAGACTGGGACCGCTCTTTTGATTAAACACCACCATTACCAATCATTTATATCATTGATTATGAAACTCTTTGCCACCCTTGCCACTGTCATCGCAGCGACGGTTGGCGCTCATGCAGCCACAACAGCCCCGCTATGGATGCGCGACATTGCCATCTCGCCCGATGGCCAATCGATTGCCTTCACCTATAAGGGCGATATTTTCACCGTACCAACCACCGGTGGCGCCGCCACGCGGCTCACCACCCTGCCGAGCTATGAGCAGCTGCCGGTGTGGTCGCCCGACGGTCGGATGATTGCCTTTGCGAGCGACCGCAATGGGGGCTCCGACGTGTATGTGATGCCGGCCACCGGTGGCACCGCCACGCGGCTCACTTTCCACTCGGCGGCCGAGACTCCCGAGAGTTTCTCGCCCGATGGCAAGTCGGTAATCTTCTCGGCGGCTATTCAAGACCCGGCGTCGAGCCTCCTTTTCCCCTCTGGACGACTGGTCGAGCTTTACAGCGTCGATATTGACAATCCCGGCGCGGCACGTCAGATTCTCGCCAGCCCCGCCCGTGGTGTGAAGTACTTGCCCGATGGCTCTTTCTTATATTATGATGTAAAGGGAATGGAAAACGTGTGGCGCAAACACCACACGTCGTCGGTCACCCGCGACATCTGGCTTTATGACAGCGCTACCGGTCGCCACACCAACCTCACGTCCCATCCCGGCGAGGACCTCGACCCGGCGGTGAGCGCCGACGGCAAGACGGTCTACTTTTTGAGCGAGCGCGACGGCAAGCCGATCAATGTCTATGCCATGAGCGTCGACAACCCGTCGGGCGTCAAGGCGTTGACCGACTTTGGTCCACACCCGGTGCGTTTCCTGACGGCGGCTGGCGACGGTACCTTGGCCATGGGCTACAATGGCGAGATTTACACCCTCAAGCCCGGTGGCACCCCGGCAAAGGTCGAGGTCGCGCTGACCATCGACGAGACCGACGAGCCGATTAGCATCTCGCTCGGTCGCGGCTACAGCGACGCTGCTGTGTCGCCCGACGGCAAGCAGATGGCGGTCATCCGCCGCGGTGATATCTTTGTGGGCTCAATCGAGCACTCGTCGGTGAAACGCGTCACAAACACCGGCGCCCCCGAGGCCGACCTTTGCTGGGGCGACGATAACCGCACTCTCTATTACACCTCACAGCGCGACGGCAAGCGCAACATTTATGTCGCCACAATGGAGCGTAAGGATGACCCGACATTCTCGCTGGCCACAATCATTGCCGAGGAGCCGCTGTTTGACAACCCGACGGTCGACCGCGAGATGCCCCGGCTGTCGCCCGACGGCAAGAAGATGGCCTTCATTGAAAACCGCAATCGGATAAGGGTCATGAATCTGGCCAACCGCGAGATCAAGACGCTGACCGACTCAACTCTCTATCCCCGCCGCGATGCCGGAATCAACTTCTCATGGTCGCCCGACAGCCGTTGGATCGTGGCCGAGCTCATCGGCAGTCACCGCGACCCCTACACCGATATCATTCTCATCAACGCCGAGACCGGCGAGACAGCCAATATCACTCAAAGCGGTTACTTTGACGAGAGCCCCCGCTTTGTGATGGATGGCAACGCGATTCTTTTCCTCAGCGAGCGTTACGGAATGCGCAACCACGCCTCGTGGGGGTCGCTGAGCGACGTCATGCTGGTTTTCCTCAACCGTGACGCCTACGACCGCTACCGCCTCAACGATGAAGACTACGCTCTGCTCAAGGAGGTGGAGAAGTCGCGCCCCGAGAAAAAGAAAGAGACTCCCGACCCCAAAAAGAAAGACAAGAAAAAGAAAGAGACTCCTGTCAACGAGAAGGAGGACTCAAAAAAAATCAATGTTGAGCTTAAGGGTATCGAGAATCGCATCGTGCGCCTGACTCCCAACTCGTCCGACATCTGTGACGCCATCATTGACGGCGACAATCTCTATTATCTCTCGGCCATCGAGCAGGGCTATGACCTGTGGAAACTTGACCTGCGCGAGGGTGACACCGAGATTATCAGCAAGCTCGACGCCGGGCGTATGAGCTTTGAGACCGACTCAAAGGGGAAAATCTACCTGTTGGGGTCGTCGTCGCTCAAGAGCCTGAACACCTCAAGCGACAAGCTGAAGACAATCTCGCTGAGCGGCAGCGCCCGTCTGGATGCCCAGGCCGAGCGCGACGCCATGTTTGACGAGGTTGTCATGCAGGAGCGCGAGATGTTCTACACCCCCACGATGCACGGCGTCGACTGGCCGGCTATGACCGCCAACTACCGCCGCTTCCTGCCCCACATAAACAACAACTATGATTTTGCCGAGATGCTCAGCGAGATGCTCGGCGAGCTCAACGTGTCACACACCGGTTCGGGCTATCGCGGCCCCGGCGCCGACAATCAGGTGGGCAACCTCGGTCTGCTCTACGACATGACCTACACGGGCCCCGGCCTGAAGGTCGACGAGGTGGTGGCCGACGGTCCCTTTGACCATGCCACTCTCTCGCTCAAGGCCGGCGATGTCATAACCTCTATCAACGGCATCAAGCTCGTGCCGACAACCAATGTCGACTCGCTGATGTATAACACCATCGGTCGCAAAACACTCGTCGGCTACAGGCCCTCAGGCAGTGGAGCGGAGCAAAGCGTCGTCGTGCTCCCCATCTCAAACGGCCGTATGAGCGACCTGCTGTACAAGCGTTGGGTGGCCCGCAACGAGGCCATCGTCGACTCGCTCTCGGGCGGACGATTGGGATATGTGCACATAGAGTCGATGGATGACGACTCTTTCCGTGATATCTACTCAAAGATACTCGGCAAATACACCACGCGCGACGGTATCGTCATCGACACCCGTTGGAACGGTGGCGGCCGCCTGCATGAGGATATCGAGATTCTCTTCAGCGGCAACAAATATTTCACTCAGGTGATACGTGGCCAAAAGGGGTGTGACATGCCCTCTCGCCGTTGGAACAAACCCTCCATCATGATACAGTGTGAGGCCAATTACAGCAACGCCCACGGCACCCCCTGGGTCTACAAGCACCAGGGTCTTGGAAAGCTCGTCGGCGCTCCCGTGCCGGGCACCATGACATCGGTCAACTGGATCACACTTCAAGATCCCAGCCTCTATTTCGGAATACCCGTTATCGGCTATCAGCTGCCCGACGGAAGCTACCTGGAGAACACTCAGCTCGAGCCCGACATCCTGGTTCTCAACGACCCGTCACAGATTGTCAAGGGCGTTGACGATCAGCTGCGCGTGGCTGTCGAGACGCTGCTCAACGATATCGACAGCGCCAAGTGACGCTTGACACTTGACGGCCCGAAAAAAACACCTGTCCGGTAAAGGCTATTGGTAACAAAGCCTTTACCGGACAGTCATTTCTTCGCACTACCCGATGGGTTTCAGCGGCGGTAGCGATACCATTTTTTGAGGTATTGGCGGATGGCTGTGCCGGGCTTGGGGGGATGCTGAGGGGTGATGGCCGACAATAGCCATTCGCGCAGTTTTGACGGGCGCTGCTCGTCGTTGATTTTTGAGGGGTCGTCATACTCCTCACTGCGATACACTTTTGCCACGCGCTCTCCACGCAACACCGCGAGGGCATTCTCGGCCAGAGCCCTGAGCTCGTTTTCGCCGGGGTAGACATATATCGGGGCGATAAAGTCGACATGGTCGGCAATAAAGTCGGTCACGCGCTTGCTGTGGGCAATGCCTCCGGTGAGCAGGATGGCATCGACATCGCCTTTGAGGGCGACGGTCATTGCTCCAATCTCCTTGCAGATTGTGTAACACATCGCCCTGAGCACCAACATGGCGTGAAGGTCGTGAGCCAGGATGCGGTCAAGCACCTCAGGAACCGAGGTTGTGCCCAGATGAGCCATCAGTCCACCTTTGCCGTGAACCATCTTGATGAGTTCATCTTGGGTGTATTTCCCTGAGAAACAGAGTTTGATGAGTGGCCCGGGGGGCAGTGAGCCCGATCGCTCGGGTGAGAACGGACCACAGCCGTCGAGGGCGTTTGTGGTGTCGATCACGCGTCCGCGCCGATGGGCGCTGACGGTGCATCCTCCCCCCATGTGGCAGACGATCAGGTTGAGGTCTTCATACCGTCGGTTGCACTCTTTGGCATAAAGGCGCGCGACAGCCTTCTGATTGAGGGCGTGGAACACCGACTCGCGCGGGAGCTCGGGGATGCCCGAGATGCGCGCGTAGGGCATCATTTCGTCGACCACCACCGGGTCGGCGATATACGACTTGACCCCAATCTCGTCGGCGATGTCGCGGGCGATGAGTCCGCCAAGGTTTGAGGCATGCTGCATGCGCGCGTGCATCAGGTCGTAACGCAGGTCGTCGTTCACCTCATAGACGCCGCTCTCGATGGGGCTGACAATGCCACCGCGGCCAATCACGGCATCAAAATCCTCCAACCGGTGACCGCTCTCAATCAAGACTTTCTCAATCAGCTCCTTGCGCCACTGAAACTGGTCGATTACCTCAGGGAAAGCGGCCAACTCGTCGGGGGTGTGGTCGATGGAGGTGTTAAACGTGGCGACATCGTCGGTATAAACTGCAATTTTGGTTGAGGTTGACCCCGGGTTGATCGCTAATATTTTGTATGGCATTTCTTATGGCGTGATCGTTATTTAACTTGGAGACAGGCGAGGGCGATGGAGAAGAGTTTTGTGGCCGGCGTGTCGCCACGCGATGTCAGCACACAGGGCACGTTTGTGCCGACCACAATGGCGGCTATCGGGGCATCGGCCATGTGTGTTGCCGACTTGAAAAACACGTTGCCCGACTCGATGTTGGGAAAGAGCAGGCAGTCGGCATCGCCGGCCACGCGCGAGCCTTTGACGTGTTTCTCCTCAACCACGTCGGGATAGAGCGCTGTGTCGAGCGACAGGGGCCCGTCGACAATCACGTCGCCAAGCTGACCGCGGTCGGCCATCTTGGCCAAAATCGCGGCATCGGTTGACGACACCACCGAGGGGAGCACAAGCTCCGACGGGGCGATGGCGGCAATCTTGGGTGTCTTGACCCCAAGCGAGTTTGCAATCTGTTTAAGGTATTTGACAAGGATTGTCTTTTGCTTGAAGTCGGGCAACGGGATGACGGCGACGTCGCTGATAGAGAGCAGTTTGTCACGCCCGGGCAGCTCGACCACCGACACGTGGCTCAGTGTCCCTTTGGGTGGAAAAAGGCCGGCCTCCTTGTTGAGGATGGCACGCATATATTTGTCGGTCGACACCAGTCCTTTCATCAACACATCGGCCTCGCCGGTGGCCACGGCGGCCACGGCCTTTTGCAAAGCCTTGAGGTCGTCGGGCTCGTCAATGATGGTAAAGTTTGCTATATCAATCCCTTCGCTTGCGGCAATCTCTTCTATCTTTTTCCGGTCACCAAAAAGGAAGGGCGCGACAAGTCGCTCTGAGGCGGCCGCAGCCACGGCATCAAGAGTGTGGGCATCGGCTGCACAGGCCACGGCGAGGCGTCGGGTGCCGCGGGCGCGTGCTTCATCAACAAGCTGGGTTAGTTTGGTTATCATGGTGTATAATGAAGAAACGTGGGGTTGAGAGTGGAGTTTTCAGCAAGCCTTGAAGCTCATGTCGAGGCCTTTGACAGAGTGGGTCAGCGCGCCAACCGAGATGTAGTCGACGCCGGCCTCGCCGTAGGCGCGCAGGGTGTCGAGGGTGATGCCTCCCGACGACTCGATCTCGACACGGCCGTTGATGTGCCCGACAGCCTCGCGGGTCTGGGCCGGTGTGAAATTGTCAAGCATGATGCGGTCAACGCCGGCCGCGAGCGCCTGGTCGATCTCATCGGTGTTGCGCACCTCGACTTCGATCCTGAGGTCTTTCCCTTTCTCCTTGAGATATTGTTTTGCCGCGGCTACAGCCTGGGCGATACCGCCGGCAAAGTCGACATGGTTGTCTTTGATCAGAATCATGTCAAACAGACCGATGCGATGGTTTTTGCCGCCACCTATTTTCACGGCCTCTTTCTCGAGCATGCGCATACCCGGTGTTGTCTTGCGCGTGTCGAGCACCTTGGCTTTGAGCCCTTTGAGGCGCTCCTGATATTTTGCTGTCATGGTGGCGATGCCGCTCATGCGCTGCATTATGTTGAGCATCGTGCGCTCGGTTTGCAACAGCGAGCGCACCGACCCTTCCACCTTGAAGGCCACATCGCCGGGCTTTACCCTGGCGCCGTCGTTGATAAACACTGTCATCTTGAGCGACGGGTCAAATTTCTCAAACACTTTACGGGCAATCTCGACACCGGCCAGGATGCCCTCCTCTTTCACTATGAGCTGCTGGGCGCCGGTCTCGGTGGCCGGGATGGTGCTGAGAGTGGTGTGGTCGCCGTCGCCAATATCTTCGGCAAAGGCTAATGTCAATAGGTCATCTATTAATTTATCGCGAATTTCCATGATTTTTTTGTATTTTTGACAAAGTTAACAAATATGCCTCAATCAAACAAATGAAAATTACAATACTGGCTGTCGGTAAAACCTCAACCGACTATATTCAAAAGGGTATCAGCCATTATCTCGACCGGCTCAAACACTACATCACCATCGAGCTCCAGGCTATACCCGACCTCAAGTCGACGCGCTCGCTGACGGCCGATGTCCAGAAAGTCAAGGAGGGGGAGCAGATCCTGGCGGCTCTCCAACCCGGCGACCATCTCGTTTTGCTCGACGAGCGGGGCAAGCAACTCTCGTCGCGTGAGTTTGCCGTCGAGACGGGGCGGTTGATGAACCGCGGGCTGAAGAGGGTTGTCTTTGCCATTGGGGGGCCCTACGGGTTTTCACCGGCGGTCTATGACCGTGCCAACGCGATGTTGTCGCTCTCGTCGATGACGTTTACCCACGAGATGATACGTCTCATTTTTGTCGAGCAGGTCTACCGGGCGATGACCATCCTCAGAGGCGAGCCTTATCATCACGATTGAATCAGGTCGACCAAAATCGAGTCGCTTATGAGCCATCTATCTTCGGGAATCACGAGACGCCCCTGGGCTGTGAGCTCAAGATTATGAATGTCAAGATGTGGCCCGGCGGCCTCCAGCACCGATTTCACAACATTTTGGGCCAAAGGCGAGCGAGGACCGGTGTCGAGGCCGGTAGCAGTGCGCAACGCGGTGATTATGATGTCGTTGACGCGGTCGGTGGGAGCGAGAGGCTCGGTCTCAAAAAAGTCAACACCCCCCGCGGCGAGGTAGTCTTTGAGCGAGGGTGGGTTCAGGCGCCGGGTGAGTCCGTCAAAACTGTGCGCGCCGGGGCCTAATCCAAGATATGGTGTTGAGTCCCAATAAGATGAGTTGTGACGTGAGTGCATCGACTCTTTGGCATAGTTGGATATTTCATAATGCCGGTAGCCGGCCTGGCGGGTCATCTGCAGCAGTTTGTCATACATCAGGTAGATGGTGTCGTCGGTCGTCTCGACAACTTTGCCGCGGTCTCTCATGACACTCAGGCGTGTGCCAGGCTCGTAGGATAGAAGGTAGGCCGACAGGTGAGGCAAACCAAGCTGCATGAACTGCTCGAGCGTGTCGGTCCATCCTTTCAGTGTGTCGCCGGGGAGCCCGAAAATCAGGTCGCCCGAGATATTGGAGATGCCGCTCTGCCTTAGCCGGTCGATGGCGCTGATCGCCCCGGCGGCGGTGTGGCGTCGGCCAATGGCCTTGAGAATAGTGTCGTTGAATGTCTGGATCCCCATCGAGACCCGATTGACGCGATGACTGCAGATTAGGCTGCAAAACTCAGGGGTGACATCCTCGGGGTTGACCTCGAGAGTAAATTCATAGTGCCGGGTGCCGATGAGTGTGTCGGCAAACGAAAGAAGGGCCTCGAGCGCCGCTGCAGGGAGTGAGGAGGGGGTGCCCCCGCCAATATAGACCGTCGACACCCCGGCGCCGGCAAGCTCGGCGCGGCGCCTGTCATACTCGGCTTTGATGCAGTCGACAAATCTTAGCGCGCGGTCGGCGCCCTCCTTGCCGCCACGGCTACCTATCGAGTAGAAGTCACAGTAGTAACATTTTGAGTGACAGAACGGAACATGAATATAGATGCCGGCCATTGGGTTAACTCTCGGGTCGTGAACAGATTTGCTTGAAGTTGCAGAAAGTGCATGCATGGGCGTTTTTCCCCTGGCTGAAGGGTACATCAGGGTCAAAAATCTCCTCGACAACTTGCATAAACCGCTCTTTAAACCCGTCGTTGAGCGGGCGGTAGTCGGTTATGGCCGTTCCATCCATCTTCAGGGGCTCGATTTTGTTGAATTTCTTCATCTGGTTGAACGAGTAGATGATGGGCTGCACGGGTCCCGGAGGGGTGGCGAAACCGGTATAGGCGTTGCAGTAGAAAAACAGCTGAAGCATGGCTTTGCGCCGGTCTTTGATTGTCGGGTCAAAGAGCTCGTCAAAACTTTTGGCATCCAGTTTGTCGCTGCCGGTCTTGTAGTCGACGAGCCTTAGCAGACCGCCGTCCTGACGGTCGATGTTCACCCGGTCGACGCGGTCGATGAATTGCTTGATGTTGACCCTAAGCGTGTCGTTGACTTTCATCTGTGTCTCAATCTCATGCTCGGCGGCGATAAACATCATGGGGGTGAACTCGCGTTCAAGTTCAAGCATATTGACGACAAACATCTTCATGACGCGCCCCAACACCTCGGTCTCGCCGTGCAGAGGGGTTGTGTCGCTGTCGCCACGGTTGAAATAGTTTTTGTTTATTGACTTGACTATCAGTGAGTCGATGAGGGTGGGCGTTTTCAGGAAACGGTCAATGTCATCGTCGGTTATTAGGATGCCTTCGGGGGGGATGGGAGCGCCGGGGGCGAGTTTTGAGCGGTAAAGATGCTCGGCAACCTCGTGGAGCACCGTTCCGTAGGTCGAGAAGTCCATATAGTCAACCAGCTCGTTGTCAGGGTTGTATCCCTCGACATACTTCAAATAGAAGTTGAGCGGACAGTTGATGTAATCGTTGATTGACGAGGCCGAGAGGTTTTTGCCCGACTTGGCAACGGTGTACCGCTCGAGCTTTTTCATGATTTGGGGTGACTTGACGACATCAATCGTGGGTGGCGTGAAAGCCGACTGCTGATAGTTGTAGATGGCATGGCTCACGTTGCCCCGGTTGTAGATGTAGAGCAGCTGGGTGAGATAGCGCGACATCTCGCTGCTTTTGCCGCCTATGTTGCGGCCGTCATAGACCAGGGTCACCCGCTTGGCCCGTGTGATGAGGCGGTAGAAAAGATAGGCATATATCGACTCTTGAAAGTCGGTGGTCGACAGGCCGTAGGCACGGCGCAGAGTCTCGGGGATGAACGAGCGTGAAAAGTGTTTGCGCGGAAAGATTCGCTCGTTCATCGACAGAAAGATGAT
This sequence comes from uncultured Muribaculaceae bacterium, assembly GCA_964394205.1. Taxonomy (GTDB): domain Bacteria; phylum Bacteroidota; class Bacteroidia; order Bacteroidales; family Muribaculaceae; genus HGM05190. The sequence continues at coordinate 16,345 of CAYMVS010000034.1, forward strand.
GTTGTCAAAATCGAGCGATCGGGTTTCAAGGACTCCCATGATCTGCAGCCCTTTGAGGGGCTCCCCCTCAAAGCGCACGCTCTCGCCGGCGAGTGCCCGCTCAAGCAGTTGAAAGAAGGTGCTTTCGCGCATCGTTATACCGTAGCGTCCGACCGCCTCGCGCAGGGTGGCCAGGGCCGTCAGGCAGCTCTCGAGAAACATTCGCTCGAGCGGCGTGTTGTCGGTGAGCGCTCTTGACAACAGTCCGAGCAGCGCGACGGTGTAGTTATAGACCTGGTCAAAGTTGTGGCTGTCTTTGACTTGGGCAAACACGGCTTTCAGTGATGGCCCGAGAGCGGCGAGCTCGCCTGAGCTTACTGTGAACAGCCTTTTTGCGGTGAGGGTCGAGGAGATGTTGACCGCCTCTTTTTCAAAGACCGAGAGGATGATGGGGTGGGTGACAACCTTGAGGATGTCCTCATAGAAATATTTCACATCGCCGTCGACAAAGCGTGAGTTGAGGTGCATCGACACTATCGAGCTGAGCAGGGCGGCTATCGGCGTGTGTTTCATGGGATAGCCCATGGTTATGTTTACCTTGTCGATGGTCTCGGGCAGCGAGTGGATCAGGGGGATGAAGAGATACTCGTCGGGCAGCACGACAGCGGTGTTGATGGCGTCGTCGGGCTTGGAAATGACCCCCTCCTCGACCCACCGGGAGAGCACATTGCCGGCAAATTTAGCCTGTCCCACACGCGACGGGATGCCGACAATCTCAATTTCGGGCACCGACGGCTCCTGCTGCTCAATCTCAAACCGCGAGGGAAACAACTCGACATTGCGGGCCATGAACCGGCTCGCCCGATTCCCTTTCACCTCAAAAGCCGGCGAGGCATAGTCCCAGTAAAAATCGGCCACGCCGCGCGCTTTGAGCCGCTCAAAGATGGCAAACTCCGAGGTCGAAAGCACGTTGAATCCCACAAAGATGTAACGCTTGTAGTGGAACGACTCACAGCGGGCCACCTCGCCGGCGGCATGACGGTACAGACGGCCGCGGTTGGTCAGTCCCTCCTTTTCAAGCGACGCGTGAAAGTCGTTGTAGAGCGGGTAGAGGATTTGCCATAGTTTGAGGAAACGCTCGCCGGCCTTGACCTCTTTGTCAACCCCGATGTGGGTCCAGAACACCTCGGGGTCATAACCCTCGGGCAGCTCGCCCCAGTATCGTTTTATGATGTCGATTTGCTCGGGGGTGAAATAGTTGGCATTAATCTCCTTGAGACGCTTGACGTTGACAAAGAGCCGTTCAGGGTCGACCATATAGCTGTCGACATCGTTGAAGTCGTTCAGCAGCATCTCGCCCCAGAAGAGAAATTTGTCAAAGTCGGCAATCTCCTGTGACAGGCGGTCATAGCAACGGTAGAGGGTAAACAGCTGCTCATATCGCGAGGCCTCGATCAGGTCGCTGAACGAGGCCACAAAGTCGGTCATCGACATGATCTGGGGCATGATGAAGGGCGCTCCTCTCATGGCTTGCCTGAGGTAGTCGGTGAAAAAAGTGCTGCTGCGCTTATTGGGGAAAATGAAGCAATAGTCAAGCAGGTTTTCGCGCTCATGTCGACAGTAGACATCGGCGACGAGCTTTAGAAACTGTTGCATATCAATTCTTTAATAATAAGATGACTTTGATCGCCAGGTCAAGGTTGACAATCTTGCTGTTGGCGTTGCCGGCAATGTCGGTCATGGCATCGTTCATCACCCGACACAGGGCCTCGGCGTTGCGCTCATGGATGAAGCGGGCAAAACGTGTGCTGAAAGCGGCCTCGGGGCGATTGAGATACACAAGCGACGGGTCTCCGAAATTATATATAAAGTTCTCGCGAACGAGCCGCTGGGCGTATTCATAGAATTTCACTTCACGCTCGCGCCCCAGTGAGTCAAGCCTGTTGGCCCAGTCGCGCAGGTCTTTGACCTTGCGTTGATAGGCGTTTCTCATCAGCTGCATGAACAGGTCGAGAAACTCGCCCGAGTCGCCGGCGGCAACCTTGAGCTGCCCGAGGGCGGCGGTGACACTCCCCTCGGCAATGTGGGCTATCACTTTGGCATCGGCCTCGTTGACAGCCTGGGTGGTGGCGAGATAGCTCGCCACGGTGTCGTCGCCGAGCCGTCTCATCTCCACTCGGCGCAGGCGCGAGTAGATGGTCGGCAGGATGTTGGCCGGGTTGTTGGAGGTCAATAGAAACAGGGTGTCGGGATAGGGCTCTTCAAGTATCTTGAGCAACTTGTTGGCTGTGGCTTCCTCCATCTTTTCAGGCAGCCAGATGATGACAATCTTGAAACGCGCCCCGTGGGTCGTGTAGTTGAGCACCCTCACCAGCTCGTTGCTTTCGGAGACATAGATGGTTGGCTGGGCATTCTTCTTGTCAAAAAAGGTTGTCCATCGCTCGGGAGAGGCGTAGGGGTCGAGATTCAGAAATTCTTTCCATTCACTTGCAAAGTCGGCCGACACGGGCGCCGTGTTGCGGTCGCCCTTTACCACCGGGTACACAAAATAGGTGTCTATGTGGTTGAACGACTGATGCTGAAGACATGACGGACACTTGCCGCACGGCTCGCCGTCGCGGCGGTCGGTGCAGTGAATATACTGAGCGAAGGCGCGGGCCATCATCAATTTGCCAACACCTTGGGGGCCCTCAAACAACAGCGCGTGAGGAATATTGTCGTCGGCAACCAGATTGAGCAATTGGCGCTTGACCGACTCGTGACCGGGTATATCGCTAAACTTCATGTTTTGCAAAAATAACAAATTTTACTGACGTGGGCAACCCGCTGTTGCATGCAATTTTTTTGGCCGTTGCCCGGTGCAGCTGCCGGTTGATGGTCGCGACTATTGGTCGGGCAAAAGGGGAGGTGGACATGGATTGTGTGCTGAAAAGGTTGTAGATCAACCGGTTGAGTGTTTGGATTGTGCTAAATTTTGTTAATCAATCCATTTATTTTCAACCCATTGGAGTGAAATTTAATTAACTGTTATAACTTTGTAGGTGATGAAAAAAGAAAGAGAATATATCTTTGAGCTGCCCTTGAAGGTGCGCGACTATGAGGTCGACGCCGAGGGGATTGTCAATAATGCCAACTATTTGCATTACATGGAGCACACGCGCCATGAGTTCTGTGAAAAGGCCGGGCTGTCGTTTCGCGAGATGACCGCCCGCGGGTTGACGCCGGTTGTGCGCCAGGTCGAGGTGACCTATCTGTCGTCGCTCGGTTTGGGCGACAGCATGGTCAGCAAGCTGTCGCTCGAGCGTGACGGGGCGCGGTTCATCTTCATTCAAGACATTTATCGCGCCGACGACGGCAGGCCGGTTGTGAAAGGACGCGTGACCATAGTCTCCTTGAAGGATGGCCGTCTTGACCGTGGCGATGAGCTTGCCCGGGCGTTTGAAGATTATATCTGATGATTTATGACCCATACCGACAATCGACTATATGACATTGCCTTAGGGCTGCTCGACAGGATGACACCGGCCCGGGCCACCGAGCTTGCCGAGCGTATGCCCGGTTTCACGCCGGCGAGCGTCTTCACTCATGGCGATGAGGCGCTAAGGGCGGCTCTGGGGGGCGCGCTGCCTCAGGCCTTGAGCCGACACTCGCGTGACAAAGCCCTTGCCGAGGCCGAGCTTGAACTGAAATGGGCCGACAAGAATCGTGTGAGAGTGATAGGGCGGTGGAGTGAGCTTTATCCCCGGCGGTTAAGGGAGTGTGACGATGCCCCGATATGCATCTATGCTTTAGGCGACTGCGACCCGGACAGGCCCGCTGTGATCTCGATTGTCGGGACGCGCCGCGCTACGGCCTACGGGGTCGATTTTGTTGACCGCGCTGTCGCAGAGCTGACTGAAAGGCTCGCTCAAAAACCTCTGATCATAAGTGGATTGGCGCTTGGTATTGACATCTCGGCCCACCGGGCTTCCCTGAAATCGGGAGCGCCTACAGCCGCCATCATGGCGACTCCGCTCAATAATATCTACCCGGCGTGTCACCGCAACGACGCGGCGCGCATCATCGAGCATGGCGGCATGTTGATCACCGAATATCGGTCGTCCGATGCCGTTCATCGGGGCAACTTCCTGGCCCGCAACCGCATAGTGGCCGGGATGGCCGATGTCACGATTGTGGTTGAGAGCGACTTGCGCGGCGGCGCTCTCTGCACAGCCCGTCTCGCCGCCGACTATAACCGACAGGTCGGAGCCGTGCCGGGACGCACCGGCGACCGCTATAGCCGAGGTTGCAACGACTTGATTGTCAAACAACAGGCGGCGATGGTGAGAGACGCCGAGGATATCATTCAGCTCGCCGGATGGCCGTTGACCCAGGTGGCCGACCAACCGGTGCAAAAGAGCCTGTTTCCCGAGCTTGACCCCATCCAGACCCTTATCTATGAGATGCTGACCGTCAATGGAGATATGCACCAAAGCGCGATTTTTGACCGGCTCGATGGGAAAATCCCCTTTCACACATTCATCGCAAAGATGACCGACATGGAGTTCTGTGACATTGTGATGAAGCTCCCCGGAGGCCATTTTCGCGTGAAGTGACCCAACAAACACCGCCGCCGCGTTGTTATACCTTATTATTACTTAATTACTTACCACTCTAAATTTAAAACCATAAAACTCATGACCAAAAGAATCATCGCCCCGTCGGAAATGATTATCAACCCCGACGGAACAATCTTCCACCTGCATCTTCACCCCGACATGCTGACCGACCGCGTTATCCTCGTTGGCGACCCGGCGCGTGTCGACCTCGTGGCAAGTTTTTTTGACACAAAGACATTTGAAGTCACCGCCCGCGAGTTTCACACCATCGGTGGCACATACAGAGGCAAGCCGATTATGTGCCTGTCACATGGCATCGGCCCCGACAACATCGACATCGTTGTCAACGAGCTTGACGCACTGGCCAATATCGATTTCAGCACACGCGAGGTGCGCGACAACCACCGCCGGCTGACGATGGTGCGCATCGGCACTTCGGGCGCCCTTCAGCCCGAGCTGAAGCTCGGCACACCGGTGATTGCCGAAAAATCGATTGGCTTTGACGGTGTGTTGAATTATTATGCCGGCCGTAATGACGTCTCCGACCTCGACTTTGAACACGACTTCTGTGACAGCGTGGGCTGGAACCCGCTATGGGCCAAACCATACGTTGTCGATGCCGACCCCGGGTTGGTTGAGATGATAGGGCGCGACGACATGGTGCGCGGCAACACGATCTCGGCCGTAGGTTTTTATGGTCCGCAAGGACGCGAGCTCCGGCTGCGGCTGGCCAACCCCGACCTTAACCGTCACATCGAGGAGTTTGAGCACAAGGGGCGCCGGGTGACAAACTATGAGATGGAAAGCGCGCCCCTGCAGGGCCTCAGCCTCTTGATGGGGCACAGCGCGATGACCGTCTGCTCGATCATCGCCAACCGCATGCGCCACGACGCCACGCCCAACTACAAGACCGCCATCCACGACCTGATCGGCACCGTTCTTGACCGCATCTGAGAACAATTCCCGACCCCGGTGTGTTGTATAGTAAGAATAACACAAAAACATCAGAGATTATACGACTATGAACACACTCAATCAACAGGCAGCCGACGCTGCCGCCATCTCGCGTCAAGCCGCCCAGGTAAGTGCCTCGGCCGCAGCAGTAGCAGTAGAAGACAAGACACAGGCAGCCAAAGAGGTCGCCCAGTCTAAAGTAAACGAATTTAAGGCACAGGCAGCTGAGAAATTGGGAGGCCTGAGCGACAAGCTCAAAGGGTTTGCCGCCGACGCCGCCGAGAAAGCCGCCGATGCCGCCGACGGCCTTGCAGCAAAACTGCGCAAGTAGCCGCCTACCCCAACAAACGTCAGGTCGGGATAAATAGTTTGGAAATTGCTATTTATCCCGACCTGACGTTTTCCTATCACCGTATGGCAAGCCCGGTTCAGCAGCAACCGGAAGGCCGCCGGGAGAAGACATGTAAGAGTCATTAAGCCCAATTCCCACTATCTCATTATAGAGACGATAGAGCGTCTCGACGCGTTTCGCTTTAGTCTTGATGTCACATTCCCATATTCTGATCACCTTCCATCCGGCAAGACGGAGATCGACTCCGTTGGCATAGTCGCGGGCGATGTTCATTGTTATCTTATGCTTCCAGAAATAAACATTTGATTTGGGCAGCCTGAAGAACTTGCATCCGTCATGGCCATGCCAGAAACAGCCATCAATAAAGACAACCGTCTTGTACTTCTTCAGAACGATATCAGGAGATCCCGGCAGATTCCGGTTATTGACACGATAGCGCAGACCCCGAGAGAAAAGATACTTCCTCACAATCATCTCCGGCTTGGTATCCCTACCCTTGATCGCCGCCATGCAGCGGCTCCTTTGCCCCGGTGTCATAATGTCAGTCATCGCTGTAATTTCATACGCTCTGCCAGCGCGCAAATTGTTTACAATCCAAATTGTCAGTAATCAAACATCTAATGGGAACCTCGATAACAGCCATCACCTTTAACCGTAAACCATCGCCAATCAACCCGATTATTTGCCGATAAGATATAGTTCTATAATAAGTTAATCTCCGTCATTGGCAAGGATAAAAAATAAGAATTATTGATTTGTGATCTCGCTTTGATGTCGAATATACGGTTTCTTGGTCATCCATGCGTTTCCCGGGATAACTGTCAAATTTAGTTTGGATAGAGGTTTCATTATGAGATTCTTTAAATCGTATGCGAGATATGGTTCAGTTTCAT
>CAYMVS010000035.1:0-22559 GCA_964394205.1 uncultured Muribaculaceae bacterium
ACGGCGACCATATGTCAATGTACGGAGTGAACGCGGGCGTGCCCAAAACGTTGGTCAAGTATCTCGTTCGGTTCTTTGCCCGCGATGCTGCCGATAAGGTTCTGGCCCATACTCTCCTCGACATCATCGACACCCCAATCAGCCCCGAGCTTATACCCGCCGACTCAAAGGGGAATATTGTTCAAAAGACCGAAGATCTTGTAGGGCCATACGAGCTGCACGACTTTTTCCTGTATTACATGTTGAGATACGGTTTCAGGCCCGACCGTGTTTTCAAAATGGCCATGAAGGCGTTTGACGGCTCCTTTGACCGTGAGACTATACTAAAATGGATGAAAGTGTTCTATCGCCGCTTTTTCACCCAACAGTTCAAGCGCTCATGTATGCCCGACGGCCCTAAGGTCGGCAGTGTTTGCCTCTCGCCGCGCGGCGACTGGCGCATGCCCTCCGACGCGTCGGTCACTCTTTGGCTTAACGATGTCGACAGTCTGAACTAATATCATCTTCGGGATGTTATAGTGGTAAAGACAACTTTATTTTAAACTTACCACTATGACACACATTCGTTCATTCATCGTAGCATCTATGCTTGCAGTTGGAGCCGTAGCAATGGCCCAATGCTCGGGATTTGTAAACCCTAACCACGGTCCGATCGAGTCAACATCAATCGCTGTAGCCGCGTTGCCAAACCGAGCCCTCAATTTTATTGACACCTACTATCCCGGCATCGATGTGAGCACCATGACCGAGAGCTACATTCCCAAAACCTACCAGGTGACAATGAATAACGGCACAGTCATCGACTTTGATGCTCAGGGTTATATGATGAAAGTCGTGGCACCCGAGGGTCAGACCCTCCCGGTTGCTCTGTTACAAGGCGAAATGTCGAGACGCGCTTTTGAAGAGCTTGCATGTTTTGACGGAGTCAGTGCGGCCACCTCACTCGAGTCAACCCCGCGTGGCCCCAAGGTTTCGTTTGAAAACAAATCGCTGGCCGACCTTGACTTAGTCTATGCTCTCTTTTGAGCCAAAGAAACGATCAACTATGGTTGCCAAAGCACCGTCGCCTGTCACATTGCAGGCCGTGCCAAAGCTATCCATCGCTATATAGAGCGCTATCATCAATGCATTTTGCTCGGCACTGAAGCCTAAGATAGATGACAGCAGACCCAAGCTCGCCATAATCGCTCCTCCCGGAATGCCGGGGGCGGCGATTATTGTTATGCCAAGCATCATGATGAAGTGCATGAACATGGTGAAATCATAGCTCATGCCCTGCATCACCATCAAAGCCAGGGCACACGCCACAATCTTCAATGTGCTGCCCGACATGTGGATAGTGGCACAGAGCGGTATCACAAACCCTGCAATATTCTCGCTTACACCCATCTTGATGGTACGCTCAAGAGTCACCGGAATGGTAGCCGCCGACGATTGGGTGCCAAGCGCTGTGAAATAGGCCGGCATCATGACTCGCAACATCTTGAATGGATTGCGACCACTGAAAATGCCCGCTATGCAGTACTGCAAAACAAGTATAAAGATGTGCAACAAAAAAATCACCACGATAATTTTTGCAAAGGCGGTAAGAACCGTCCCGACCTCACCGGTGTAGGTCATGTTCATGAATATTCCGAAAATGTAGACAGGGAGAAGAGGCAGAACGACTGCATAAATCGTCTTGAGCACAATCTCGCGAAACTCCAGAAAGAACGAGTCCATCGTTTTGGAACGGGTATAGGCTATTCCCAAACCAAGCATGAAAGACAATACCAGCGAGGTCATCACCGGTATCATCGCCGGTATATCTATTGTAAAAAATGGCTTGACCTCGGGCACATCGCTCTCAGCCATGACCGCGCCGGCCTCGCCGGTAATAAGCGTCGGGAAAGTCAGCACTCCTGTGAAATAGGAAATCAAACCGGCAAGCAACGTGGCGGCGTAGGCCAGCAAAGCGGTGAATACAAGCAGTTTGCCCGCTTTTGAGCCGATAGCTGATATTGCAGGGGTAACAAATCCAATGATAATCAGCGGTATCAAAAAGCCTAAAAATGAGCTGAAGATAGCGTTGAAGGTGGCCATCAGGGAGGCACCCCAACCGGGCACAACAAAACCGGTTGCTATACCCAAAGCTATCGCAATACCGATGCGTCCAAGTAATGTGACCTTAATTTTTTTCATAATCATGAGTCTTGATGTCCCAAACGGCAGAACATCTACAACGCAAAATTACAAAAATCTTGATTACACCCAAACAATCCCCACCCGTCAAACTCTGAAAATGTCATTGACTTCCCGGTATAAGCTCAATGTCTTAAATAATAAAACGCTGACAATCAAGCTATTTTTACATCACACTTGATTGTCAGCATTTTACAGCGCGGAGAGAGCGGGATTCGAACCCGCGATAGGCTTTTGGCCTATATCCGCTTTCCAGGCGAACCTCTTCAGCCACTCGAGCACCTCTCCTTTGTGTATGCAAAGGTATAATGAATTTTTATTATATACAAATTGTCTTTGATTTATTTGCCTGAAAAGCGAAATCTTTGGTTGTCACAGCATCGACTTACCCATCCAACCACCCGCAAAACAAGCCGATATTCCGACAACAACACTAAAAATAATGTAAACCAGACATATAAACCAATCCCCTTGCTTTAACATCAGCAAGCTCTCGTTGCTGAAGGTGGAAAATGTGGTGAAACCGCCACAAAGCCCCATGGTCAGAAATAGCCTTGTCTCGGCCGACAGGTTCAGCCGCTCCGAGACAGCATAAAACAATCCAATAAGAAAACTGCCCGACACGTTTATCAAAAATGTAGACCAGGGGTAACAGGCCGCGCCGACTCTATCTTGCACGAGCTGCTGAACACCATAACGCAACAGGCTGCCAAGCCCGCCTCCAAGAAATACTGATAAAAGAATGTTCATTATTTTACTTTTGTCAATGCAAAATTAGAATATTTTTTGATTACATCGACAAAAAATTAGCCCCTCACATTGTCCGAGAGGGGCGATTAACCTTAAACTGCCCGATCAGTCTTCTTTGGAGAACTGGTCTTTACCGACGCCACACAGAGGGCAAACAAAATCGTCGGGCAAATCTTCAAATTTTGTACCTGGGGCAATGCCATTTTCAGGATCTCCTACAGCGGGGTCATACTCCCAACCACACACGTCGCAAACATATTTATCCATATCTTCTGTATTTATTGTTTATACTCTTATAATGTTACAACATCGATCATTCAAAAAAAGATTAAGAGCCTGTCACATAATATATGTTAAATAAGCGGAGTGTTTAGCGCCCGGAGAGATTTAATTTTTCCAATTAATCACCTCTTGTTTTGTCATGTCACATAAAGTTGCTACCTTTGGAGTTGATTTTCATCATATATAAAATTATGTTGACTTACAACACACAACTTAAGCGACTGATTTTGCCCGAGTATGGGCGTAACATACAGCAAATGGTTGATCACTGTCTGACCATCGAGGATCGCGGTGAGCGCACCGAGTGTGCCCATGCTGTCGTCAAGGCTATGGGAATCCTGTTTCCTGCCCTCAAAGACGGTGACAACAACAAAAAGCTGTGGGACCACCTTGTGATTATGAGTAACTTTGAGCTTGATGTCGACTTTCCCTGTGAAGTCGCCACCGCCGAGTCATTCACATCCGAGCCCGACGCTGTCCCATACCCGTCGACATTCATCCACTTCCGTCACTACGGCGGCATAATCGAGCGCATGATAGCCAAGGCCGCGGCCATGGATGAGGGTGAGGAGCGTGATGCACTTATATTCTATATCGCCAACCAGATGAAAAAACTGATGCTTCAGGTCAATAAAGACGGGGTTGACGATGCACGCATATTCCGCGACCTTGCCGACTACAGCCGAGGGAAAATTTTACTCGACCCCGAGACTGTCAAGCTTCATAAATTCAAGGTTATGCCGGCGCCTGCCAACGGTAAAAAGAAGAAGAAAAAATGATCACCGACCCGATGCTTGCCCATATCGGCAGAACCGGTAAGCCTCACGGTATCAACGGTGAGCTTAATCTGTTGCTTGACGAGGAATTTGTCGACTGTGGCTTGACGCCCGACAATCTGCGTTGTGTGGTGATGGATATCGACGGCATCAATGTCCCATTTTTCATTGAAAGATGGCGAGCCAAAAACGGCGACAACATTCTGGTGAAGATCGATGGCGTGGACAACGAGATAGCTGCCAAAGAATTGTCAAACAAGAGCGTGTCGGCCTTGGCCGAAGAGGTTGCCGACATGACCCGTTCCGACCGCGAGGATGGTCTCTATGCCACCGACATGATTGGATACAATGTGGTCGACAATGGCTTGACAGTAGGTGAGATTGTCGATATCGAAGATTCGACTGACAATGCCCTGTTTATCGTCAGACGTCCCGACAGCGACAAGCCTCTCTACATCCCCATCGCCGACAGCCTCATCTCGATGATAGACACCGACAACCACACTGTCGGGATGGATCTTCCCGACGGACTTTTGAATCTATAACAGTAAAAATATGGAGATATTTGACGAAAACGAGGCAGTAAAAAGAATGAGAGCCTCGATACCGACCGAGGTAGCCTCGACACTTGACAACGATGAGTTTCTCAACATACTCGACATGATAATGGACTGGATGGAAGAGAATGGACTGACCGATGTCGATGTTGAGGATGACGACCTTGACAACGACCGCGAGGAGCTGGTCAGACAACTGGTCGCCTACGTTGAAAAGATGCTCAAAAAAGACCCTGGAGCGTCATTCCCCATCGACTATGTTGAGCCTGTGGTCGTAGCCGAGCTCGACTATGAGGATGAAATTTGTGATTAGTTGAACGTCAATTAACAATATTACAACTGTGAGCAGAAGATTTTATGTCCTGTCAATAATTGTGATGGTCATGACCCTGGCCGGTTGCTCGTTTACGGTGTCGGCGGCCAAGCCCTACACCGATCCTTACAAGGAATATGATGAGATAGACCATTGGGATCTTGACCTTGACGATAATATAAATGTGCCCGAGATTGGTGTTGGCGAGCGTAAGGACATACGCAAATACATGAAAAACATCATTGACGACCTCAAGAAGCGCAACTACTCGGTAGAAGCCGAGCGCAACGGAGAGGTAGCGGTGATCACCCTGCCCTGCTCGCGCCTTTTTCTGCCCAACGACACTCTTTTATGGAGCGGTCAGGCATCACGGCTTCTCGACCCGCTCAAGCCGTTGTTTTCAGATCCCGATTTATTTAAGGTCATCTTCTCGGTCAACAGTGACAACACCGGCAGCGAGGCCTACAATGCAATGCTCAGCGATGCCCGTCAGGACTCTCTCAACGAGTGGTTTGAAAAAAATGCTGACCCCGAGCTGCTTGTCATCCCTTACAGCATGGGCGACGCCGACCCTATCGCTCCAAACAATACCCGCTCGGGGCGCGAGCTTAACCGTCGCGTTGAGATATATCTCATTCCGGGCCCCAAAATGATTGATCTTGCCCACAATAAAAAACTACTCAAGTGAAACCGATCCATCTCGCCATCGTCATCCCCTGCTATAATGAAGAGGAAGCCCTGCCCATCTCCTCGCGCCGTCTTCTCGAGCTGCTCGATCAAATGACGGCCGATGGTCTAATAAGCAAGGACAGCTACATTTTGTGCAGCAACGATGGCAGCCGCGACAACACATGGCAGGTGATTGAGCAGCTCCACCGCCGGGACCCGCGCATAAAAGGTATCTCGCTGGCCCACAACCGCGGCCATCAATATGCACTGCTCGCGGGCCTGATGACTGTGCTTGACCATTGTGACGCGGCGGTGTCTATCGATGCCGACTTGCAAGACGACCCCCAGGCTATCGTCGACATGGTAAAAGACTTCAACAACGGGGCCGAGATTGTTTATGGCGTCCGCTCGAGCCGTCAGACCGACTCATGGTTCAAACGTGTCAGTGCCCACGGGTTCTACAAATTCCAGAAATGGATGGGACTCGACACAATATTTGATCATGCCGACTATCGGCTGATGAGCAACCGCGCGTTAGGGCTCCTGAGCCATTATCACGAGAGCAACCTTTTCTTACGCGGCATCATACCGCAGATCGGCCTTAAGACCGCCATCGTCACCTACGAGAGAGCCGGCCGAGTGGCCGGGGAGTCCAAATACCCCCTGTCAAAGATGCTTTCATTCTCAATCGATGGAATAACATCTTTCACCGCCCGGCCAATCAGGTTCATATTTTTCTTTGGCCTGTTCCTGCTGATACTCGACATCGCCGTCGCCATCTATGTGTTTATAAGCTACTTCGGCCATAATTACGACCATGGATGGCCCTCATTGATGCTCTCGGTCTGGTTTTTGGGCAGTGTGATTCTGATGGCCGTGGGTATCGTTGGTGAATATATTTCAAAAATTTTTGTGGAAGTCAAAAATCGCCCCCGATTTGAGATTGCCGACAAATTAATTGACTAATAATGGATAATAAATCGTTTGTAAGCCACCTTTCTCAACGTCTCGACATTGACGCAAAAGAGACAACCCGACTCGTTGATACTCTGGTCGACACATTCAGCCGCATCGCTGCCGATGGCGACTCGATCGCCGTGCCTGGGTTCGGCACATTCCAACCGGTAAAGGAGGAAGAAAAGATAGTGACTACTCCCGATGGAAAACGCATGCTGATGCCTCCGGCAATCAGACTGACATTTAAAGAGAGTGTCGTGCTACGCAAAAAACTGAAACAGTCATGAACACCAAGATACCATTTAACCGTCTCGCGGCGATGATCGCCGAAGACGCCGGCATATCAACAGCAACCGCCGAGAGCTTTCTCAAGGAATTTTTTGGAACGATAGGCGACCGTATCGTTATCGGGGAGAAAGTGTCAATCAAAAAGTTGGGCACGTTCTCCCGTTCGGATAACGATGAATCTCCCGTCAGCTATCAGCCGTCGCGTGAACTTGCCGAGAGTGTCAACGCTCCCTTTGCCATGTTTGAGCCCGAAGAACTGCATGAGGCCGTTTCGGCCCAAATGCTTGATGCGGTTGTCGACAATCAGGTTGAGCCGGCCCTGCATGAGGAGACGATTGAAAGCATTGAAGATGAAGCTGTAACTGAAATACCCACCTCTATGCCAACGGCCGAGATTGTGATTGAAAATGAATCCGAGCCTGATGATGAGGAAACAGAAGAGGAAAAAGAAGAAGTGGCAGAGAACGAAGTAGTAGAGGAAAAAGCTGATAGACAAGCTGTTCCCGCTCCTCCACCTTTCCGTCGGGAGAGTACCGTCAAAGAGTCAATTGTTGAGGAAGAGGATAAGGATGAACCTGAACAGGAAGACCAGGAATACCAGGAATACCAGGAAGAGATTGAAGAGCGCAAGTCGCCGGGATTTGGTCTTGGTATTCTGATTGGATTGATAATTGGAATTGCAATAGGAGCTTTTGCTGTGTTTATGTTCATGCAGACTGAGTTTTACAAAGGGCCATCAACCGAGCTGCCTTCAATGACAACCGACACTGCCACAGTCGAGCTGCCGGCACCCGAACCGACCGATTTTTAATTTAGTTTTGCAATTTTAACACTTCGTTAACGCTGTCATATTTGTTGTAATAGTTAATTTTGCGCGATAAAATAGAGGCACCGACAAGGAGCCAACCAACAACATAAACAAGTTTACAAAATGAGCGAATCAGTTAATATCAGAGAACTCAATGATTTAGTTGCCTCCAAAAGTAACTTTGTCAATCTCATCACCTCAGGGATGTCACGCGTCATTGTGGGCCAGAAACACCTTGTCGACTCCCTTTTGATTGCCCTGCTCAGCAACGGGCATGTACTGCTCGAGGGTGTTCCCGGTCTTGCCAAGACCCTTGCAATCAAAACATTGTCACAGCTCATCGATGCCAAATACAGCCGTATTCAGTTTACACCCGACCTTTTGCCGGCCGATGTTATAGGCACCATGATTTACTCTGTCAAAAACGAGCAGTTCCAGATCAAACGCGGCCCGATATTTGCCAACTTTGTTCTTGCCGACGAGATCAACCGCGCCCCGGCAAAAGTGCAGAGTGCACTGCTCGAGGCCATGCAGGAGCGTCAGGTGACAATTGGCGACCGCACTTTTGCCCTCGACGAGCCTTTCCTGGTGATGGCGACCCAAAACCCGGTAGAGCAAGAGGGTACCTACCCGCTGCCCGAGGCTCAGGTTGACCGTTTCCTGCTGAAGGTCATCATCGGCTATCCCACAAAGAACGAGGAGCGCGAGATTGTACGTCAAAGCATCACCCAACGGTATGTTGAGGTCAACCCGGTTGTACGTCCTGAAGAAATCATTGAGGCACAACGTATTGTAGAGCAGATTTATCTTGACGAGAAAATCGAGCGATACATCGTCGACATTGTTTTTGCAACCCGTTATCCCGAGGAGGCCGGTCTTCCCGACCTCAAGAGCATCATCTCTTTTGGCGCGTCGCCCCGTGCATCGATCGCTCTTGGACGGGCCTCGCGTGCCTACGCTTTCTTACGCGGACGCGGCTATGTGATACCCGAAGATGTTCGCGCCGTGGCCCACGACGTGCTGCGTCACCGCATCGGTCTGTCCTACGAGGCTGAAGCCAACAACATCTCGGCCGATGAGATTGTCACCTCTATTCTTGACAAGGTTGAGGTACCCTAACAAAACAGCTTGAAACATGGACGCTAACGAACTGTTAAAAAAGGTCCGTAGTATCGAGATAAAGTCACGGTCGCTGTCAAATGATATTTTTGCCGGTGAGTACCACTCGGCTTTCAAAGGCAGGGGTATGACCTTTGCAGAGGTGAGGGAATATCAGTATGGCGACGACATACGCGACATCGACTGGAATGTCACAGCCCGCCACAACAAGCCCTACGTCAAGGTCTATGAGGAGGAGCGCGAGCTGACAGTGATGCTCCTTGTCGACATGTCGCGCAGCGGATTGTTTGGCGCCGTCGGGGTTCAGAAACGGGAGATGATTGCCGAGATTGCGGCCACCATCGCTTTCTCGGCAACGCGCAACAACGACAAGGTCGGCGCGATATTTTTCACCGACAAGCTTGAAAAGTTTATCCCTCCCAAGAAGGGCAAACATCACATCTTGTTGATTATACGCGAATTGCTCGACTTCACTCCCTCAAGTCCCGGCACTGACATCGCTGTCGCGCTCAAGTATTTCACCGATGCGATCAAGAAACATTGCACAACATTTCTCATCAGTGACTTCATTGACGAGCACGACTATAGCCGCCCGTTGGCCATCGCCTCGCGCAAACACGACATGATCGCCCTGCAGGTCTATGACCGCCGTGATGCCGAGATGCCGTCGGTCGGGCTAATCCATGCCAAAGACCTCGAGACCGGTCTTGACCGATGGATAAACACATCGTCTTCACGCGTCAGACGCGCTTATAATAAATGGTGGTATGAGCGGCGACAGGTTATGAACCAGACAATGCAACGGTGCAAAGTTGATATTGTCTCGGTCGCCACCGATGAAGATTACGTCAAAGCGTTGATGGAACTCTTCCGCCGACGTGCTGTCACTCATTAACAATCTGTAAATTATATGTATCGACTATTTCTGTCAACCCTCTGTCTGTTACTGTCCCTCGGCTCGATAAAGGGGGCGACCTCAACAATCAAAGTCGAGATTGACTCCATGCAGATATTCATGGGCCAGGTGACCAGGATGCATGTAAATATTGTCACCGATGCCAACCGTCCGGCCCGCCTTGTCGACCTCCCCGACATGATTGTCGAGGGCGTCGAGAAACACAGCGAGAACGACGGCGACACGACATCGCTTGGCAATAACCGCATCGAGATCAAGAAAGAGATTGTATTACAGTCGTTTGATTCAGGTGTCTATATCATACCACCGCTTCAGTTGGTCGGTCCCTCGGGTGACACGATCCTTTCCAACCATGTCACGCTGAAAGTATTTCCCGTGCCGGTTGACACGCTGAGCAACATTCACCCCTATGCAGATGTAAGCACCGTGGAGCGTAAGTTATCGGACTACGTGCCTCAGTGGGTCATCAGCTATGGATGGTGGATTCTTCTTGGCGCAGCATTGATAGCGGCGGCGATATTTGTTTACTTCCGCTGGCTCCGTCCCGGCCGTAAGCCTAAAGCAAAGAAAGTCGAGCCCCCCTACGAGGCCGCTATGCGTCAGTTCAAGATACTTGGCGACGAGCATCTTTGTGAAAAAGGTCAGGAAAAAGAGTTTTACACCCGCCTCACCGACATCTTGCGCACGTATCTCGAGCGTCGGTTTAACATCTATGCAATGGAGATGACCTCGACCCAGATCATCGAGGCGATACATCGTAATGAAGAGACAAATCCCAACAAAGAGCTTGTCGAACGCATACTCCGCATGGCCGACTTTGTCAAATTTGCAAAAGCGCGCCCTCTGCCTGAAGACAACATAAAATCGCTCGCTCAAGCCATCAAGTTTGTCGAAGACACCAAGCCGGTTGAAAAGCCTGAAGAGGAAAACCCGGCACAACCGGCGTCAAGAGACACTAAAGTAATTAAATAAAAAATTCTTTACCATCTACCGGATAATATGTTGTTTGCACATCCCTATCTATTATGGCTATTGCTCATCCTTATCCCTATCGTGGCGTGGTATGTAGTGAAACGCCGACGCTACCATGCCACTTTGGGAGTGTCGACCCTTGCTGCGGTCAACAGGTTGCCACACTCATGGAAAGAATATATGCCAGATGTGCTGTTTGGCCATAAAGTGCTGACCATCGCGGCCGTCATCATCATACTGTGCCGCCCCCAGACGCGTGACACCTGGAGCACGGCATCGACCGAGGGCACCGACATCGTTCTTGCCCTTGACATCTCGTCGAGTATGCTTGCAAAAGATTTCAAGCCCGACCGTTTTGAGGCGGCAAAAGATGTCGCCACCAAGTTTGTCGCCGGTCGCGAGAACGACAACATCGGTCTGGTGATTTTTGCCGGTGAAAGTTTCACCGGAGTGCCGCTGACCAACGATCGCGCCCTTGTGACAAACTATATCAACGAGATCAGTATGGGTGTGCTTGAAGACGGCACCGCGATTGGCGACGGTCTTGCGACAGCCATCAACCGCATAAAGGATGGCAAAGCCAAAAGCAAAAGCATCATTCTGCTGACCGACGGCACCAACAACACCGGTATCGTAGCCCCCCTTACGGCTGCCGAGATCGCGGCCAAGCTCGGCATCAAGGTCTATACAATCGGTGTCGGCACAAACGGCATCGCCCCCTACCCTCAGCAAGACCAGTTCGGACGCATCACGTTTGTCAACCGCCCTGTTGAAATTGACGAGTCAACTCTCAGTAAGATAGCCTCAATGACCGGCGGCAAGTATTTCCGTGCCACCGGCAACCGTGTGCTCGACAACGTGTTCAACGAGATAAACGCTCTTGAAAAGACGCGCATGGATGTGCAGAATTTTTCTCATACCGAAGACGACATTGTGCCCTGGGCCGTCGCGGCAATCATTTTGATAATGCTGCAACTGCTGTTGAGACTGACCGTGATGAGAACAATCCCTTAATCCACACCCCCACCATTAACAATTTGATTTAAACAAGATAATGATAACATTTGCCTATCCTGAGCTCCTGTTCTTGCTGTTGCTGGTCCCGGTTGCGGTATTGCTCTTTGTGTGGGCCCGGTTTTTAAGACAGAGGCGTATCGCCAAGTTTGGAAACCCGGTGTTGGTCGACAAACTGATGCCAGACTCTTCAAAATATGTTCCCTGGATAAAGTTTTCTCTTGTAATAGCAGCGCTGACCATGCTTGTCATCGCTTTGGCAAGACCGGTGGCCAAGGCCTCGGGAGGCGCCGGCGACCCGACCGAGACTAAAACACGAGGCATCGAGGTGATGATATGCCTTGACGTGTCGCGCTCGATGCTCGCCTCGTCGACCGACGACCCCGACGGCATCGACCGTCTCAAAAGAGCCAAATACATCCTTGAGAGGTTGGTCAACAAGATGAATGACGACAAGGTCGGACTGATAGTGTTTGCCGGCAATGCCTATCTTCAGCTGCCAATTACCAGCGACTACATCTCGGCAAAAATGTTTATCAACTCGATCTCGACCGAGATGGTGCCGACTCAGGGAACAGCCATTGGCGCGGCGATCGAGATGGCGATGAGCGCGTTCTCGCCCGATGACAAATTCCAGAAAGCAATCGTGCTGATAACCGATGGTGAAAACTTTGAGGACGATGCCGTGGCAATGGCCAAGAAAGCGGCCGGCTCGGGAATCCAGGTTGATGTGATCGGCATCGGAAGTGGTAAACCGATGCCCATACCGGTGTCGGAGAGTCGTCGCGACGAGTATATGAACGATGGCAACGGCCAGATAGCGCGCTCGGCTCTCGATGCCGAAAATGCTGAAAAGATTGCACGTGCCGGCAATGGAATTTTTGTCGACGGGGCCTCGGGAAATGCTGTCAACGATCTTGACGAGCAGCTGTCGCAACTGGCACAGACCGAATATGTCAAGCGCACCGCGACACCTCAGAGCCAACAGTTCCCCGTCTTTGCATGGATCGCGCTCCTTCTGCTTGTTGTCGATGCATGTTTCCTCAATCGTAAAGTGTCATGGCTGACACAGTACACATTCTTTACCCGCAAATGAAAATGAGACTCTTCATAACGATATTTATATTCATTGCAACGGCAGTGGGTCTTGCGCCTGAGGCAAGCTGTGCCGCCCGCGACTCGCGCCTGTGTCGCAATCTGATTATCGAGGGCAACAAACTGTTTGAAAAAGGCCGCTGGGCCGAGGCCGAGGTAAAATATCAAAAGGCTCTCGAGGCCGACCCAACATCACAGGTGGCACAGTTCAATCTTGCCTCGGCACTGCTGCGTCAAGGGCGTCCAGACGACCTCAAAGACCCGTCGAGCTCGACCGGTCGCGCCGCAAAGACATTTCAGTCGATGACAGCCGACCCCAAAAACTCCACAATTTTGCCCGAACTGATTGAAAAATCTTTTTACAATCTCGGCAATCTCGCCTACGAGACTCAAGATTACAAGCAGGCGATAGAGATGTATAAAGGTGCCTTGAGGATAAACCCGGCAAATAATCAGGCCCGTGAAAACCTGCGTCTTGCCCAGCTCAAACTCAAACAACAGCAGCAAGACCAGAATCAGAACAAGGACAAGGACAAAGAAAAGGAGAAAGATCAAGACAAAGAGAAAGATCAGGATAAAGACCAGCAACAGCCGCCCAAACCCGACGAGAAGAAGGATCAGCCTCAGCAGCCCCAACAACAGCAGGGAAGCATCTCGGACGAGAGCATAAACCAAATTCTCAAGACGATGGAAAATGAGGAGACCGCCACCAGGCGCCGCATCCAGAAACAGGGTCAAAGAGGTGCCGGTGCAGGCCGAGCAACGGGCAATCCTTGGTAAAAAGAATGTCTATGAAAAAGTTAACGATGATATTATTTATGATGACGCTATGGGCAACAAGCTCCATAGCGGCATCATTTTCAGTCAAAGCCCCACGACAGGTTCCTGTTGGCGAAAAATTCACCGTCACCTACTCGCTCGATGGTGCCGAGGGAACCGACCTGAAAGCGCCAAGAATCAACGGCTGCAAATATATTTACGGCCCGGCTGTGGCACACTCGGAGTCTTACTCAGTGGTCAACGGCCGCATGAGCTCATCGGCGAGCACCGACTACTCGTTTACCTACCGGGCCGAGTCGGCCGGAACATTTACCATCCCGGCGGCTACAATAAAAGTCCAGGGGAAAACCCTCTCGACATCGGCGACGACCATCGTTGTTGTCTCCTCTTCCTCCCAGACACCGGCCTCATCGGGTCGGCAATCGGTTGACGTCAATGATCCCGACACCCAGACAATCGACCGTGCCGTCAATGCCAACGATCTGTTTGTCCGCATCATCCTCAACAAGTCGACGGCATACGAACAGGAAGCGATAGAGTGCACAATCAAGCTCTACACAAAATACTCCATTTCATCATTTCTGCCAACCAAACAGCCCGCCTTTGACGGATTTCTCGTTGAAGAGGTTGACATGACCAACGCCATCGGTCAGATGGAGAGCTACAACGGTCAAAACTACATGACAGCCGTCTTGAAACGCTGCATCCTTTTCCCCCAGAAGTCAGGAAAACTGACAATCAGCTCGGGTGAATATGACCTCAATGTGGTTCAGTATGACCATGTGAATATGGGATTTTTTCAGGTAAGAGACCCTCACGAGCGTCAGCTCAAAGTGAGCTCAAACAGCGCCTCGATTGAAATAAAGCCGCTCCCTGAGCCCCGCCCCGCCGGGTTCAACGGAGCTGTCGGCACGTTCAAGATTGACTCTCGCCTGGTTGGAAACAATTTCAAGACAAACGACCCCGCGACGCTGATTTATACAATCACCGGCACGGGCAACGTGAAATATCTCCATGAGCCGGCAGTCGATTTTCCGGCCGAGTTTGAACAGTACACTCCTAAAGCCGAGGCTAAAGCGGCTGTTTCGGGCAACAATGTAACCGGAACGATGACAATTGATTATACCTTTGTGCCGGAAAGTGTCGGCAAATTCACAATCCCGGCAGGAAAATTTGTTTACTTCAACCCCGACAGCCGTGAGTATGTTACCCTTTCCATAGAGGCCCACACGCTCAGTGTAGCGAAAGGCAGCGAGGCCAAGGCCACGGGGGGCGCTGTCAAACCCAAAATCACCGACATCCTGGCGCTTCACCATAACGCGGTCGGCAAAAAAGCGTCGCGCCCGGTGATTTACAGCATCGGCTACTGGGTAATCTACCCGATCTTCATAATTGCCGTGTTGGTGATACTGTCACTCTACCGCCGTCACATCAGGCAAGTCGCCGATGTCACCGGCCGCAAACTCGCCCGCGCCGGCAAGGTGGCACGTCGCCGCCTCAAAACAGCCCGCATCCTCATGCAAAAAGGGAACAACGAGGAGTTCTACCAGGAAATGCTGCGCGCGCTCTGGGGCTATCTGTCCGACAAACTGACCATACCGGTGTCAAAACTGTCTCGTGACAACATTTCAGCCGAGCTGACAACATTCGGGGCCAACCAAGATGTCATCAACGCGATAATAAACATACTTGACGACTGTGAGATGGCCCGATACACCCCCGACAGCGGCGCGCGCATGAACGAAGTCTATGACCGCTCGGCTGAAGCTATCGACAGCCTTGAGACTATGTCTAAACAACACAAAAGCTGAAACTGATGATTAAGAAATTGATTTTTTCGCTCTTTATATCTTTGGTTGGCATCACTGCTTCAGCCGACGCGGGCGACAATCTGTCGGTTGCCGACTCGGCCTACTATGGTAAGAACTATGTGGAGGCCATCAACCTGTATCAGGCTGAGATTGACTCGGTCGGCCCGTCGTCCGATCTTCATTACAATCTTGGCAACTGCTATTATCGCCTCAGCAAACCGGGAAAGGCGGTCGTTGAATATCAGCGCGCCCTTCTGCTTAATCCGGCCAACAAAGATGCAAAAACCAATCTTGACTTTATCAACTCGCGTCTTGTTGACCGCCCCGGCGAACGTGGTTCTTTCATCACCAACCTCTATGAAAGCGTAGCAGGCCTGCTGACACCCGACGCCTGGGCATGGATTGCCGCTCTCTCATTCCTTTGTGTCGCCGGCGGCGTTCTGCTCTACTTTTTCACTTCCAATGTTACGGCTCGTAAGGCTGGCTTTTTTGGTGGTGCAGTAATGCTGATTATCTGTGTGGCGACCCTGATATTGTCATTGAAGAGCGCCTCGCTCGTGACCGCTCGCGACCGAGCCGTGGTCGTCGTACCCTCTACCATACTCAGCACCTCTCCCCGCGTGCCGTCCAAAGCCGACGAGGAAGCGATGAAACTGCATGAGGGAGCGCTGCTGAAGATACTTGACTCGGTCACCACCACCGGCGCCGACAGCGTCAAGACCCGTTGGATGGAGGTTGAATTTGACAACAACCACCGCGCGTGGATAAACTCAAGCGACATCGAGGTTATCTAACCAAAATTTCTTATCTTTGCACCCTAAATAAGCAAACGTAAAGAAAATAGGCAAAAATGTTTAAAATCAAACGGCTATACATCTTCATGCTGCAGAGTTTCCTGCCGCTGTTCCTGATGACGTTTTTCATTTGCCTGTTTATCGTCTTGATGCAGTTCCTTTGGCGATACATCGACGACCTTGTCGGTAAAGGTCTCGGAGTGGATGTCATCGCCGAGCTCTTCTTTTATGCAGCGTTGACAATGATTCCGTTGGCGTTGCCGTTGGCCATCCTTCTGGCATCGCTGATGACATTCGGAAATCTGGGCGAGCGCTTTGAGCTGACAGCAATGAAAGCGGGTGGTATCTCATTGATAAAAACGATGAAACCGCTCATCATACTGATGATTTTTATCGCCATCGGTGCCTTCTTTTTCCAGAACAACGCTCTCCCCATCGCCCAGACCAAGATGTGGACCCTCCTCTACTCCATGAGGCAGAAATCGCCCGAGCTTGAGATTCCGGAGGGGGTGTTTTACGATCAGATTCCCGGCTTCAACCTATTTGTCGACGGTAAAAACCGCGATAACGGCACGCTCTACGAGATGATGATCTATGACATGTCGAGCGGTTTTGACAATGCCCGCATCATTCTTGCCGACTCGGGCAAACTTGCTTTCTCGGAAGACCAGACCCATCTCTACCTGTTGCTGTGGCAGGGAGAGCTGTTTGAAAATCTGCGTCAGGCAGGCGTTAATGCCGCAAATGTGCCCTACCGTCGCGAGACATTTGATAAAAAAGATATTATTATCAAGTTTGATGCAAACTTCAACCGCATGGACGAGCAGGGCATGCGCAACCAATATGTCGGCAAAAACATCGCTGAGCTTCAGCACACCATCGACTCGGTCAATCAACGCCTTGACAGCATCGGCACCAACTATGCGACAACGATACGCTCGACCAACTTTGTCGGGGTCAACCGTTACCGGCCTGTCATAAACGGCAGCAAAATGACCAATGAAGTGGCACCCGAGGTCAAGATGGACCGGCCGCTCAATGTCGACTCGGTTTTCAAAGGGGCCAATACCGGCGAGATGACCAACATAATCAACCAGGCTCTCACCATTGCCAAACGTAACCGCCAGGATTTTGAATACAAAAGCTTTGTGGTTGATGAAGACACAAAGACCATAAGACGCCATGCCATAGAGCTACAGAAAAAATTCACACTGTCGATGGCCTGCATCATCTTCTTTTTCATCGGCGCACCTCTCGGAGCGATTATTAGGAAAGGTGGTCTGGGCATGCCGCTCGTTATCTCGGTGTTCCTCTTTATTTTCTACTACATTATCGACAACACCGGCTACAAGATGGCCCGTGAAGGGCACCTGGCCGTCTGGCAAGGCATGTGGCTCAGCTCGGCGGTCCTCCTGCCCCTGGGCATCTTCTTCACCTACAAGGCCGTCAACGACAGCGCCCTGTTTAACAGCGATGCCTACAAGCTGTTTTTCAACCGGTTGCTTGGACGTCGCGAGGCTCGCAACGTGGTCATGAAAGAGTTTGTCATGGATGATTTTATTCCAGACCGGGCCATTGCCGCCTGCAATGGGATTATTGCAGACTGTGAGTCTATGCTTGACTCTTTTGTGGCCGCGCCGGGATATATCAGGTTCTGGACCGGTGGATATGACCGCGCCTCGCTCCACAAACTTTCGGCAGCGCTTAACAACACCGTTGAATATCTTGCCGGCGCGAGAAAGCGCGACATCGTCATGATGCTTAATGAGCTGCCGGTCATCAGGAGCCTGTTCCTTTACCACCCGGTCGACAATAAAGTGTTGGCATGGGTCTTTATAACAATATTCCCCATAGGATTGCCGTTATATTATATTGGCCGTCGTCAACAGAAACGGTTGCGCCATGAGTTGACGACAATAGTCTCTTTAATGAAAAAAATTAATTCATCCATAGCAGAAATTGAATCAAACCAACATGCAGTCAATCAAGCTTGATAATATAGAAGATGCGATAAAAGACTTTGCAGCGGGAAAATTTGTCATCGTTGTCGATGATGAAAACCGTGAGAATGAGGGTGACCTTATAATGGCCGCCGAGAAAGTCACGGCCGACCATGTCAATTTCATGATCACCAATGCCCGCGGCGAGCTGTGTGCCCCGACCACCATATCAAGGTGCAAAGAGTTGGGTCTGACCCACCAGGTTGAGGAAAACACCTCGCTTCTGACCACCCCTTTCACCGTCACGATTGATAAACTCGAGGGTTGCACGACGGGGGTATCGGCAGCCGACCGCGCCGCGACAATACGTGCCCTGGCCGACCCATCGACCACCCCCTCGACCTTTGGTCGTCCCGGCCATGTGCATCCTCTCTATGCTCAAGACCTCGGAGTTCTCAAACGTGCCGGCCACACAGAGGCGGCGATTGACCTGGCCCGACTGGCCGGGCTGCACCCATCGGCAACTCTCATCGAGATATTGAACGAAGACGGAACCATGGCCCGCCTGCCCCAACTGCGCCAAAAGGCCGATGAGTGGGGGCTGAAACTGATTTCCATTCAAGACCTTATCGCCTACCGTCTCATGCACGAGTCAATCATCGAGCGAGGCGAATGTGTGGATATGCCAACCGCCTACGGTCATTTCAAACTCATCCCTTTCCGTCAGACCGACAACGGCCTGGAGCACATCGCTCTTGTAAAAGGTGACATAAAGCGCGACGAGGAGGTGCTAGTGAGAGTGCACTCGTCATGCTCGACGGGCGATATCTTTGCCTCAAAGCGCTGTGACTGTGGCGAGCAGCTGCACAAAGCGATGGAAATGATCGAAAAAGAGGGAAAAGGTGTCATCGTTTATCTCAACCAGGAGGGTCGCGGGATCGGCCTGATGGAGAAGATACGCGCCTACAAGCTGCAGGAGGAGGGTCTCGACACGGTCGATGCCAACCTTCACTTAGGTCACAAGGCCGACGAGCGCGACTATGGCGTAGGCGCTCAAATACTTCACAATCTCGGTGTCAGCAAAATGAGACTTATGACCAACAACCCTGTCAAGCGCGTCGGCCTCGAGGGCTACGGGCTTAACGTGGTTGAAAACGTCCCTATCGAGGTTGCTCCAAACAAGTACAACCTGCGCTATATGCACACAAAAAAGGAGCGTATGGGGCATGATTTACACAAGGTTGATTGAATTGAACAAATTTCTTTGTAACTTTGTCAAATGAAGCTCAATCTGCCCCCACTGCTCGACAAGCCAACGGCTGAGCTCCTCGGTCAACTGATTGAGGGCGCTCAAAACATCGTCCTGACCTGCCATGTGTCGCCCGATGGCGATGCCATCGGCTCTACGTTAGGGCTATCGTCGGTGCTTAAGGCAATTGGAAAAAACACTGTGGTCATCACGCCCGACGCGCCCCCGCGGCAGCTCTCATTTCTTCCGGGTATAGCCGACATCCAGATTGCTTCCTACCACCAAGGTCGCGTGGCCAACATTGTCAGAAATGCCGACCTGATTTTCTGCCTCGACTTCAACGACTATCAGCGGCTCGACAAGTTTGCACAACACATTGCCGGCTCGACAGCGCCCAAAGTTTTGATGGACCATCATCTCGACCCAAAGGTAGACGCCGATGTGGTTGTTTCTCACCCCGAGCTGTCATCGACAAGTTCAATCGTCTACAGGGTGATCAACGAGCTCGGCCTGACCGACCTGTTGGACACCGATGCTGCAAGCTGCATCTTCACCGGGATGATGACCGACACGGGCAATTTCTCCTACAATTCAACAGACCCTAATCTCTACCCGATTGTTGGCGACCTCGTTGGCCGGGGTGTTGATAAAGACGACATCTACACCCGCGTCTACAACACCACGAGCGAGAAACAGGTGCGCCTGCATGGATATGCCCTTTACAAACGACTTGAGATTTTTCCCGAGCATAAAACGGCCCTGATAACCCTCTCCCAAAAGGAGCTTGAAGAGTTTGAGTATGAGAAAGGGTACACTGAAGGCCTTGTGAACGTGCCGCTTAGTATTCCCGGTGTTGTTTGCTCGGTATTCATGCGTCAGGACCAACCCGAGTATGTCAAAATCTCGACCCGGTCTAAAGGCGATTTTGCCGTCAACGTGGCCTGCGAGCGCTATTTTGGCGGGGGTGGCCATCTCAATGCAGCCGGCGGCGAGTGGAACGGCTCGCTCGACGAGGCTGTCGACCGCCTGTTGACACTTATGAAGACCCGCTGTTACCCGTGGGGCGAAAATGATAATAAGATATAAATAATCTACTGATAATGAAAAGGTTTCTTTTAAATATCATGTCTTTGTCATCACTTTTTGTGATTGCGTCGGCCACTCTGACAGGTTGCAATGACGATCGCAGTTATGCCGAGTTGCTTGATGAGGAGGACAAAAGTGTCAACCGATATCTGGTAAACCAGATTGTCATTGACCAGATTCCCGCCGACTCAGTCTTTGAGGTTGGCGAGAATGCCCCCTACTACAGGCTTGACGACGATGCCACCGTCTACATGCAGGTGCTGGAAGTTGGCGACAAAGAGCGTCCCGTGACCAACGACCGCGTCTACTTCCGTTTCATCCGCTACAATCTCAACTATTATAAAGAGGGAGAGACAATGACCGGCTCGGGTAATGCCGACAATGTGGCACCCGGAGCCATCGGGCCGACCTACTTCCTTTTCAACAACTATTCAAGCACCGCAAGCTCCCAATGGGGCGTGGGGTTGCAGATGCCGATGCGCTTTTTGGGATGGAATGCAAAAGTCAATCTCATTGTCAAATCACGCAGCGGCCTGACAAACGAGGAAACAACCGTTGTCCCCTATCTCTACACCCTCACATACTACAAACCTCAAATTTGACCACAACATGTCTCTCATTAAATCAATTTCGGGCATTCGCGGCACCATAGGCGGTGCTCAGGGTGAAGGGCTTTCCCCTCTCGACATCGTGAAGTTTACAGCGGCCTACGCCACTTATATCGCCAACAACACACCGGTCGGGCTGTCGGGTCGCCGCGTGATTGTGGTAGGTCGCGACGCGCGTCTGTCGGGACCGATGTTTGAAAAAATAGTTATCGGCACACTTCAGGCCATGGGTATGGACGTGGTCAATATCGGGCCCGCCTCCACCCCAACCACCGAGATTGCCGTCACCGGCGAGAAAGCCGCCGGTGGTATCATTTTGACGGCAAGCCACAATCCCCGCCAGTGGAACGCGCTCAAGCTGCTCAACAGCAACGGTGAGTTTCTCGACAGCGCCCAGGGACAAGAGGTGCTTGCAATTGCCGAAAAGAGTGAGTTCAACTGGGCCGAGGTTGACAATCTTGGCACAGTGACCGATAACACAACCTACGTCCGCCGTCACATCGAGATGGTTTTGGGTCTCGATTTGGTTGACGTGGAGGCCATCAGAAAAGCTGATTTCACAGTGGCCGTCGATGCTGTCAACTCGGTTGGCGGTGTCATTGTGCCTGAACTCCTTCGTGCCCTCGGTGTGAAAAAAATCGTTGAGCTCAACTGTGACCCGAGCGGCAAATTTGCCCACACCCCCGAGCCTATTCCCGAAAATCTCTATCAGATATCCAGCCTTATGGCCGACGGTGGTATTGATGTGGGAATTGTTGTCGATCCCGACGTTGACCGCCTGGCATTGGTGATGGAAAACGGCGAGATGTTTGTCGAGGAATACACTTTAGTATCGGTGGCCGACTACATATTGAGTCAGACACCCGGCTCGACTGTCAGCAACCTCAGCTCGTCGCGGGCGCTGCGTGATGTCACCAACGCTCATGGCTGTCAATACAACGCGTCGGCTGTCGGTGAGGTCAATGTGACCGCTCTGATGAAAGAGACCGGCGCCGTGATTGGCGGTGAAGGCAACGGTGGTGTCATCTACCCCGCTGCCCACTATGGACGCGACGCCATGGTAGGCATCGCTCTGTTCCTGACTCTTCTGGCAAAGAGCGGCAAGACTATGACCGGGCTGAAGAAAACCTACCCGGCCTACTCTATCTCCAAAAACAAAGTCGAGCTGACCCCCGACATTGATGTTGATGCCATTCTCGAGGCTGTCAAGCAGCGCTATGCCGGCGAGCAGATAACCGACATTGACGGCGTGAAGATTGATTTTGCCGACAGCTGGGTCCACCTGCGTAAGAGCAACACCGAGCCGATCATACGCATCTACAGCGAGGCTGCCACCCTCGACAAGGCTAACGCCCTTGCCGAGTCGATCAAAGAAGAGATACTCAAAACAGTAAAATAATAGAGAGTACTAACCCAACGCGGGTCTTGTCTCCAACAAATGCAACATCGGCTACAACTTTTGAGGGTTGTAGCCGATGTTGCATTTTGTTGAAAGCAGGATATCGCGGTGGCCGGCGGCCGCAGCTACCAAAATCTTTAATCCATAATTCGGCAAGGGGATTACGTAACAGGTATTCCGAGAGCCTCAAGTTGG
>CAYMVS010000036.1:0-22108 GCA_964394205.1 uncultured Muribaculaceae bacterium
GCTCGCCGGCCTCGGTCTCGGCCGTACCGGTCATACCGGCCAGCTTGTGATACATTCGGAAGTAGTTCTGCAGCGTGATGGTTGCAAATGTCTGTGTGGCAGCCTCGACCTTGACACCCTCTTTTGCCTCGATGGCCTGATGCAGACCGTCACTATAGCGGCGACCCTCCATGATGCGGCCCGTCTGCTCGTCGACGATTTTGATTTTGTCGTCGTCGATCACATATTCCACATCTTTCTCAAAGAGAGTGTAGGCTTTGAGCAGCTGGGTGACGGTGTGGACACGCTCGGCCTTGATGGCATAGTCTTGCATCAAGGCGTCTTTGCGCTCCTGGCGTTGGGCAGCATCCTCGATGGTCTCGGCCTCGCTGAGCAGCGACGCTATGTCGGGCAATACAAAGAAGTTGGGGTCGTTGGTGGTTCCGGTCAGCTCGGCGATGCCCTTGTCGGTCAGCTCCACGCTGCGGTTTTTCTCGTCGATTACAAAGTAGAGGGGCTCGGTTGCCTTAGGCATCTCGCGGGCATTGTCCTGCAGATAGTAGGCCTCGGTCTCGAGCAGAAGGTTTTTCATGCCCTCCTGAGAGAGGAATTTGATCAGAGCGCCGTTTTTGGGGAGACCCTTAAATGCACGGAAGAGCTGAAGCGCTCCCTCTTTGCGAATCTCCTTGTCGTCGGATGCAATTTTTGTCTTGGCCTCCGACAACAGCTTGGTGACCAGGCGGCGTTGCACGTCGACAACCTTCTGCACATTTGGGCGATATTCGTTAAATAACTGGTCGTCACCTTTGGGTACGGGACCAGAGATGATGAGCGGTGTCCGGGCATCGTCAATCAACACCGAGTCGACCTCGTCGACAATCGCATAGTAGTGTTTGCGCTGCACCATGTCGCCGGGAGCCATTGCCATGTTGTCGCGCAGGTAGTCAAAGCCAAACTCGTTGTTGGTACCAAAGGTGATGTCACAGTTATAGGCCGCGCGGCGGGCGGCTGTGTTTGGCTGATGCTTGTCGATGCAGTCGACTGTCGACCCGTGGAACATGTAGAGCGGACCCATCCATTCCGAGTCACGTTTTGACAGATAGTCGTTGACAGTCACCACATGTACCCCCCTGCCCGAAAGCGAGCGGAGGAAAACGGGAAGCGTGGCGACAAGAGTCTTACCCTCGCCGGTGGCCATCTCGGCAATCTTACCCTGATGGAGCACGACACCACCGATGAGCTGCACGTCATAGTGGATCATGTCCCAGTGAATCTCGTTGCCACCGGCCACCCAATGGTTCTTGTAGATGGCTTTGTCGTCTTCAATCGAGACAAAGTCGTGACCTTTGGCTGCCAAATCGCGATCCATCTGGTTGGCGGTCACCACGATGTCGCCGGCGGCAAAGCGCGCGGCAGTCTCGCGGATGGCTGCAAACACCACGGGCAGATGCTCGTTGAGTTTATCTTCAATGGTGTCAAGAATGTTTTTCTCGTGCTTGTCGATAGCATCCCACAGCGGCTGACGCTCGTCAAAGGGAAGCTCCTCGATGCGCTCTTTGGTGGCGGCAATGGCGTCTTCATCGGCCTTGGTGGCGGCTTTGATGTCGGCGCGCACGTCGCTTATGACACCTCTAAGTTGGTCATTGTCATACTCCTTCATCTGAGGCCCGAGAGCCTTGATGCGGTCTACAATCGGCTTGATTTCTTTCAAGTCACGCTGTGACTTGTTGCCGAAAATTTTGCTTAAAAATGAGTTGAGTGACATTTATGTTGTTGTTTTTTATTTCATTATGATATAGCAATACGCCACTACCCGTCGGTTATGGGTGATGGCGACTGCAAAGATAGTTAAATTTATTGAAAAAATCGCTTTAATTTGTGTTTATCGCAGTCCCATCGGAGTCATGGAAGCTCCGTTTGGCGACCGTATGCGTAATATGCGGGCTACTGTCGGCGCTATCACACAGGCATCGACAGGTGTCGTGACAGTGTTTGCGGCCACACCCGGCGCCATGATGAAGGCTGTCGACGCGGGGGCGGCAAGGCGTGACACCTGTCCGACATACCCCTTGTCGTTTGGGTCAATGCTATCATCCTCAACAACTTCCCATCCCGGGGCTACCCTGATGATGATATCGCCGGCGCTCCCTAAAGATGTGTTGCGGCGCAGGCTCGTGTCGGCCTGGTCGATGCGACCTGCAAGGATGTCGTCGATGGTGTAGATGCGTGAGATGCCGCTCATGCGGCCGATAAACTCGGCTGCCTCGGTTCTTATCTGCTGCATGTTCAGGTCGCGCTCTTTGATCAGTTTCTGATTGAGATAGAAGTGACCGGCATGGTAGCCGCTAACCCACTCGCCGTTTCCATGAAGGGCGATAAGATACATATTGACCAGCGAGATGGCCTTGCGGGGTGAAAATTCTCCGTAGGGGATGTTCCACTTGGGGTCGTCGCGAGTATATGACGGGGTAGAGGGGATTCCGGTCAGAAACACCACTGTGT
Organism: uncultured Muribaculaceae bacterium; assembly: GCA_964394205.1. Taxonomy (GTDB): domain Bacteria; phylum Bacteroidota; class Bacteroidia; order Bacteroidales; family Muribaculaceae; genus HGM05190. Next base: position 2,482 of record CAYMVS010000036.1, read on the forward strand.
TGTCCAACCCGGCTCCCTCTTTGATCGCTTTAAAGAGGCGGGCAAGCTGACCGTCGAGCTTTATGTAGGCATCTTGAGTCTCGATGCGGTTGTCGGCATCGCGTGTGTATTGATAGGGGGTCAGCGTGTAGTAGATATTGAGCATGTCGGTGACCCCTCTGGTGCCCAGCTTTTGGGCGGTCAGATAGTCGGTCGCCACATCGGTAACCTCGGTGTTGACGCTCGCCGAGCGCTTGAAGGCGCGGTAGCGGTCGCGGTCGTTGCGTCCAAACCGATGGTTGAAGGGATACATCTTTTTGTGCTCGGGCAGGTCGGGATACCTGTCGAGCGCGAGCGACGGCCGCCATGACAGTGTGTCAAGGCGTGTCGACAGTGGCATCGAGTAGTTGCGTCGCGACAGGATGGGGGGCATATCCTTATAAAAGGTTGTCGTCGACCATTTTCCGTCAACGTCGTTTATCCATACACCGCTGTTGCCGGCATGACCGGCCATGATGATGGCCGACTGGGGGTCGGGAGCGATGGCATATACATGGCCAACACCGGCATCGCTGATGCGAACCTCGTCGGAGAGCGTCGACACCGTCAGGCGGTTTGGCGAGTAGGTCTCGGTGGTGAAATTGCCAACAAAGTCTTTGTCGTGCAAAATGGGAATTGCCTTACGGGTCTCAGGGTTGTAGATTGTCGCTCCGACTATTCCGTTGACCGACGGCGTTGTGCCGGTCATGACCATCGCTGTCGCCGCCGTTGGGTCTATGCCATAACCAAACTCCACGTTGTCGAGCTTCAGGCTCTTGTCAATCAGTAGCTTGAACCCGTTTTCGCCAAAGTGGTCGCGCAGCAGCTCGAGATAATCGTCATTGAGCCCCTCGACCATTATGCCGACAACCAGTTGCGGCCGCTTGGTGGCGCTGTGGGCCGTCACTCCCATGGTGACCAATGAGGCCACGAGTATACCGACCAGGCGTGACGTTAAGTTTTTATCTTTATTTGCTTTTGACTGCATGTGTCTTTATTGTAAATATTGCCCGGATGGCATCGGCAAGAATGAGAGGGTAGAAAGACGCGTTAAGCGATTGAACTCCGGTAATGCCAATGATCAGTAGAGCAAACAGTAATGCAAAGTTAACAATTTGCCACCAAAATACAATGCGTTTCATGCTTTTTAACCAAACGCCCACCGCGCCGATTATATTCAGCGGGTTAAGCCAAAGATACATCCAGTTGGGCGACGTGGCCTCGTGGACCGAAACGAAAATCAGAAATGTCAGCATGAGCCCAAGCAATGTAAACAGGCCGTAGAGCACACTGTCGAGCCATCTCGACCGTTTCCCTTTTTTGACATCGTAATAGGTGAAGGCCGCGACAATAATCAGAATGGAAAGGGTCGCCGCCAAGGGCGTTAGCCAAAGTGGAGTCGGCGGCTCGACAACGCCGCCTGGGTGTCCCGGCTCAAGAACACTGACGTGTGACACCAACGGCTTGCCATCTATGGTCGACCCCTCAAGCAGTCTCTCCAAAAGCACCGGGGCAAACGCGCTCTGGCGGGTCGTGATCGGCTTGTCGATGCCGCTGCCCAGGGCTAAGTCGATGCCAAACTGATACCACGGATAATTGGTGTGGTAATATCGCATTATCTTGCGGAAGGTCGGGCGGTGGCTCATTGACTGAGGCATCGGGCCAAAGCTTATTGTGTCGCCGGTGGCCTTTTCCACAAGGTTAAAGACGCGTGTCGAGCAGTTGTCTTTTACATAATTGTAGCGGTAGACACGGTTTTCGGGCCGTAAGGCATCGTCGGCGGCGGCCATGACAAGTGCGGCCTGCCCGGGGGTGAGGTTCAGCTGATATTCGGTTAATCGTCGTCCCTCGAGTCTCGCCCGCCATATAAGCTGATCGGTCGACTGCACGCCACATCGGTAGTCGGTTTCGCCGGCTGTGAACCGATAGACAAAGCTTGGTGAGTTAAAGTCAAACCGCCCCCAGTCGATGGCATAATCGCCACGGGACGCCGAGTTGATTCTTAAAGCCGCGTGTCCTTCAAGCTCGTAGATGATGTCGCCGGCATCGAGTGTCAGGATGCTGACGGTGACACTGTCGGGCTGCCCGGCAACTCCACGGGCTAAGCCAAGCAGCATGGCCATCAGGCATAGAGTGAGTCGAGCGAGTTTCATCTAAGTTTTGCGATTTGTTTCTTGGGACCGACAACCCACAGTATGTCATGGGGTTGGAACGTGAGCGTCGCGTCGGGCTTTATATATTCATTGTCACGCTGCAGGCTGACCAATAGGGTGTGGTACACATCTCTCAGGCCCGAGTGTTGAATTGACTTGTTGACCAACGGCGACGTCTCGCTCAGCTGAATGTTCTGCATCTTGATGTCGGTCAGCGCCTCGTTGTTGCTTGCCGTGTCGCTCGAGGCCTCGACGATGGGGAGCAGAGCCTGGATTTGCTCGTCGGTGCCTATCACGGCCAGTTGGTCGCCCGGAAAAATGCGGGAGTCTCCCCCCGGCACAAGGATAGCGTTGGCGCCACGCTGAATACCGGCAATGTTGACGCCATATTTTTTGCCGAGGTCGGAGTTTTTCAGTTTTTCGCCGACAAATGGGCAGTCATAGCCAACAACCATGAATGCAAGGTGCATATTGCTGACCAGATTGTTGTTGCGTCCGCTGCGACGCAACTCGCGCTCGTTGAGGTTGTCCATAAATTTTGCCTCTATCGAGCGCATGCGGTGACGCACACGCTTTGAAAACACCAGCAATATGATCAGGAAAATGGCGATTCCGCAGGTCCATCCAACTGTCATCGAGAAGATGTGGCTGAGCAGATAGACAATGAAAACCAATGCTATTAGCAGCCTGAAAATCGATAGAACAACCAACGGGACGTCAAAGCGGGCGTTGGCTTTTATCAAGCGGTCACGCTCGGTTTTCTTTGACGCGGGGTAGGAGAGAGCCAACAGGAACGGCGCCATCACGACAAGCGAGACCCCGGCGCAGATAAATTTTCCCAAGTTGCCCCAATGGCCTATTGTCCAGGGCAGGAGATATTGCAGCGACAAAATGGAGATGGCGATCAACAGTATCGAGTAAAGCACAACGCGCCAGATGTATCTCTTGAAAAGCGATGCCCAAAGCTGACCTGTCTCGCTCTCCTGTTGAGCCTGATTTGAATATCGGTCGATGAGGAAGTGAAGCCGTTGAGGCAGGATTTTGAGAACCACATTGTAGGCCCCCGGCGCCATTCGGATGAAGTAGGGCGTTGTAAAAGTGGTGATTACCGAGACGGCGACCACAATGGGGTATATAGTGCCGTCGAGCACCCCGAGCTGCATGCCTAAGGTGGCGATGATGAAAGCAAACTCGCCGATCTGTGTCAGCGAAAAGCCCGACTCGATGGCAACTTTCAGGTTTTGTCCCGTCAGGAGCATACCGAAAGTGCCAAACGTGATCATGCCGACAATCACCACGACCGATAAAAGCAGAATGGGCGACCAATAAGCCGAGATGATGTGGGGGTTGACCATCATTCCGACCGAGATGAAAAAGACTGAGCCAAAGAGGTCTTTGACCGGAACGACGACATGCTCGATGCGCTCGGCAAAGCTCGTGCCTGCCAGGATTGACCCCATCACAAATGCCCCGAGGGCGAGGGAGAACCCGCATCCCACCGAGAAAACCGCCATGCCGAAACACATGCCGATCGACACGATCAGCAACGTCTCGTTGCTCAGGAAAGGGCGGGCTTTGTTAAACATCGTGGGGAGCATGAACACGCCCACAAGAAACCATATTATCAGGAAGAAGATAAGCTTGCCGACACTGTAGAGCAACTCGCCGCCCGCGACCGAGTTGTTGATGGCAATTGACGACAGTATCACCATCATCAACACCGCAAAAAGGTCTTCGACAATCAGCACGGCAAGCACAAGCGAGGCAAACTTCTTGTGCCTCAGGTGCAGGTCGTTGAACGCCTTGATGATGATTGTTGTCGACGACATTGACAACATGCCGCCCAAAAAGAGGCTGTTGATGTTGGAAAAGCCTAAGAAGTGGCCTATGGCAAAGCCGACACACATCATCCCGACGACAATAATCATTGCCGTGACCACCGCCGAGCCACCCGCGTCAAGCAACTTCTTGAAACTGAACTCAAGTCCCAACGAGAAGAGTAGCACCACAATGCCTATCTGTGCCCAAAAGTCAATGTTGGCGGCAGTGGTGACCGAGGGAAGATACTCAAAGTTGGGACTGGCGAGAAAGCCGGCCACAATATAACCTAACACAACCGGCTGCTTGAGCCATTTGAAAAGCACTGTGACAACGGCTCCCAACAAAAGTATAAAGGCAAGGTCGGAGATCAGTCCCTCGACGGGCACGGCGGCCTCGGTTGAGATATTTGCCAGTATAAGGTTTAGAAGCATGACGATAGATTGTTGATATTCAAGTTAAAGCGAGGCGATATTGGCCAAGGATATTGAAGATGTGGTTGACGGGTTAAGTTGTTTCAGCGCCGCAAAGAGTTTCATGTAGTTTGTGGCCTCCTTGACAAGTACAATCAGGTTCAGCTGAGTGACGTGCCGGTTGTAGTCATATTCAAAATAGATGTTGCTCAGGCGCACGTTGTGTTCCGAAAGCACATGTTTGTAGGGCTTTATGTCCGACACAATATCGTTGACCCTGATGCAGATCGTGCGCGAGTCGGTGCCCATGTGGACACGATGCTCCAGGCGGTCAAACTGGGTCAGGACCATCAGCACCAGGCAGGTGGCGACCGTGGCGAGGATATACAGCCCCATGCCGACGGCCATACCGATTGTCGCGGCCATCCAGATGCCGGCGGCGGTCGTCAATCCTCTGACCGATCCCTTCATCTGTATTATCGCCCCGGCGCCCAGAAAGCCGATGCCGGTGATTACCTGTGCCGCCACTCGACCCGGGTCGCCGTTTTTAAGACCCATGTATTCCTGTGGGATGTAGATGCTTATTATCATGGCCAGGGTCGCTCCCATCGAGATGAGGGCAAAGGTCCTTATGCCGGCCATCTGGCCTTTGCGCTTTCGTTCCAACCCGACGATACAGCCCAACATCATGCTGATGATGAGCTTGTAGAACGACGACAGGGTGGTTATCTCCGTGCCGTTGATGTCGAGTAAAAACTGATTCCAGGTCATTATTTCTGCAATGTGAAACGGCGTGAGGTCAACCGGTAGCCGTCGGTGAACAGCTCGACGGTGTAGTCGCCGGGATTAAGGGTGGTGTTGACATCCCAGTAGATGGTGATTCCCGAGATCTCGTCGCCGGTATATTCAATTGTTTTTCGGGCTGTGCATGGCACCGAGCCGCCTTCAAACGCAAACGAGCCGCCGTTGCCCAACAATGCACCCTCGGGGTTTGTCAATCTCAGGTAGATGGTTTTAGGCCCCACCGGGGTCGAGTTGTTCTGCGGTATTGTGAATGTGACTTTCAGCTGTTTTGCTTTTGTTACGTTTTTCTCAACCTTTCCCCCTTTTTTCAGTGCCGTCAACGACACCCCGGTTACATTGAGTTTTTCGGCCAGGGTCATGCGCTGGCTCAGGTTTTCGGCACGTTGGGTCTGGGCCTGAACCTGTGAGTTGAGCTCTTGGTTTTGAGAGCGAATCTGCTCATTCTCGGCACGAAGGCCCGCGTTCTCCTTGCCCAGCGAGTCGATTTGGGCTATATAGTGGCGCAACAGTCCGCGCAGGGTGGCTATCTCGCTTTGCAGCTCGGCGATGCGCTGACGGCTGAGGTTGCGCTCGTTGGCAAGCTCTTTGGTGAGCCGGTCAATCTTGTTTTTGGCTGCGTTATATTTTGACATGACCGAGTCGTTGGCGATGCGTCGTGCCTGATCTTCATATTGATCAAACTCGACACTGATGGCGTTGACCTCGCTTGCCAACTTGAGCTGCTCGTTGTTGAGCCTAAGCTCCTCGATTGACTGCTCAAGCTCTTGATTCTGATTCTTCTGACTGGTGAATGTAGCGATACCTATGATGACTGCCACCAAAAGAAGCACGGCCAGCGCTACGGCTACATATAGAAACGGAGATAATTTCTGTTTCATGATTCAATCTTTAAGAGTGTTTATTTACGTGCAAAATTAACTAAAATATTTCAATCAACTCCTATTATAATTGTTTTTTGTGCCCTCAACCGGCCCCAATTTCACGGTGTGGTTTGAAAATGTATGGTCAAATTTGTAATTTTGCCGCCCTATGGCCACATTGCATCTGTTCAATCCTGAAAATGACCTCGCTCTTGCCGCTGATGAGCCTCATTACACTCCACCGTCGCGGGCAAAAGCGCTCGCTGTGGCCGGCGAGTTGCTGCCGGCCTGGTGGGCCGCCCGTGGTGATATGTTGATTGCACCAAACTCGTCGCCGCGCTCTCTTGATGCTTTGAAAGAGCGTTTTGGCCTCGAGGGTGAGATCTTTACGGGTTCTCCCGATAATGTCAATCGTTGCAGCCCCTGGGGCTGGAGCCGGTATGCTGTTACATTATTTGAGGCTTACGGCATCACGCCGTCCATCATGCCTTCCCCAGAGAGGATTAATCACTATCGGGAACTGAGCGGACGCTCAACGGCGGCCTTGATCAACCAACAGATAGCTCAAAGACTGCCCGATGTCCCGATGCCCTCGCGGGCGCTTGTCACCACCTCGGTCGACGAGGCGATGAACTTTGTAGACCTGTGTGGCAAGGAGTGTTACGTCAAGGCGCCATGGTCATCGAGCGGGAGAGGGGTGTTTTGTTTGAGGGCCATGAGTGCCGTGACCATTGAAAAGCAGATAGGTGGAATAGTCAGGCACCAGGGATATGTGACAATAGAGCGGGCTCTTGACCGTGTTGTTGACTTTGCCGCGCTTTACCGCTGTGAAAACGGCCGTGTTGACTTCATGGGGTGGTCGCTATTCGCCACTCATCAGCGTTGTGCCTACTTAGGTAATTACATCGCTCCACAGGCGGTGCTCAAACAGATGATTGTCAATAAGATTTCAGGCTGTAACCTGGATGTTGTGATGGAGGCCCAACGAGAGGCTATATGTCGGGTCATAGCTCCGGGCTATGACGGCGTTTTGGGTGTCGACATGATGGTCTATCGGGACCAAAGCGGCCGAAATATGGTTGCTCCATGTATCGAGGTGAACCTGAGGCATACGATGGGTATGGCCGCGATGGCCATTCAGCAAAAGCTCGGGTTTACCGGTGTAGGGATCTTCTCGATAGTTCCTGAACGGGAGGCAAACGGTAAAGAGGAGGGGGGTATCGATATTTTGCCCCCAAGTCAAGGTTTCTGTTTCAGAATGTCTTTAACAGATGATATAAACGATTGACCGGTAGTCCCATAACGTTGTAATAACTGCCGTCAATTCCCTCGATGCCTGCCGCTCCGATCCATTCCTGAATACCGTAGGCGCCGGCTTTGTCCATCGGTCGATATTTAGCGATGTAGTAATCTATCTCTTGGTCGGTCAAGTGGCTGAACATCACAGTTGTGGCTACGCTGAACGACTCCTGACGGCGCGAGGTGGTGACGGTGACTCCCGAGACAACCGTGTGGGTGCGTCCCGACAGACTCCTGATCATCTCTTTTGCCTGCTCGGGCGAGTCGGGTTTCCCAATGACCCGGCCGTCGATGATTACAACTGTGTCGGCCGTTATGATGAGGTCATCAGGCTGCATGGCCGCTTTGTAAGCATCAGCCTTGAGCCGGGAGAGGAACAGTGGAACTTCTGTCGGGTCGAGGTTGGCAGGATAGGTTTCGTCGACATCGATGCCGGTGGCTACGGTAAACTCTACGTCGAGCATACCCAAGAGCTCGCGGCGGCGGGGCGACGCGCTGGCGAGAACAATGTTGTATCGGTTCAGGTTGTCAAGCATGGAGAATGTTGGTTCAGAGTGCTTTATTGGATAGCTTAGATGAAAATTTTATACATGTAAACACCCGACTCGCTGTCATCAGAGTCTTCAAGCGCTGAGATAGTCACGACCTCGTTATTTCCATCGGCTTTCTTTACATACAGTTTTGTCCATGTAAAGTCACCGTCGGGCGATGTGGTTTGGTCAAGAACGTAACCGGCCTGTTTCAGCTCTGTCTCCCATTTTTGGGCAACATCTTTATAAATTGACGAGACTTTAATGACAGAGGGCTGATATTGAAGATCGTTGAGGGCCACACTCACGTCTCCTTTCTCATAAAAGTCTGTCCCGTCAAACTCAAGGCCGAGTTCGGTCAGCTTTGCTCCCAATTGATCGACGGGGATATTTTTCAATCCGAGAAAAGTGTCAAACGAATACTGGTCACCTACTTTTTTTATTGATGAGCCACACGATGAGAAAAGGACACCAAGCGTGACTATAATTCCCGAAACCAAAAGTATAATTCTTTTAAACATAGTAGTGTAGATTATTTAATTAGAGTTAAAACTTAAAAGAATGTCACCAGCCAAAGGCATCGGCCGTTGTCATCCATTTTCCTTGAACACGCATTATCATCTCGAGGATGTCGCGGGCCACCCCATATCCCCCCTCGACAGGTGAAATATAGGTGACAATATCTTTTATTTCATGAGCGGCATCTTGGGGACAGACAGGCAACCCGACAGACCTGAGGCAGGTGAAGTCGGGAATGTCGTCACCGACATAGGCCACCTCGCTCCGTTTCAGGTTGTGTCGTTGCATCCACTCGCTCAGAATGGGCAACTTTTGTGATGCTTTGATATATACGTCCTTGATACCGAGCATATTGTAGCGAGAGATGATGGAGGGAGTGTCGGCTCCGGTAATGATGGCTATCTTAAGACCCTGCTTGACGGCATGTTGCATCGCGTAGCCATCTTTGAGGTTGGCCATCCTTATCGGTTTGCCATCCTCACCCATAGCGACAGTCGACGGCGACAGCACACCGTCGACGTCAAACACTATCCCTTTTATAAGGGTCAGATCATAATCAATTTTGCTCATTGAAACGGTCTATAATTGATTGGGAAATAAATTGATACATTTTGTCGTAAGGCTTGCCAACGATAGCTGTGTGACGGCCGATGGTGGCGAGGTCGCCACGCCGTGCCGGGCCTGTCTGGCCGCTGTCGGGGGTGTCTTCAAATGCTTTCTTGACCGTCTCCATGACCAACGGCCGCATCACCTCAAAGGGTATGCCACGCCGTTGCAGAAGTTGGGATGAGATAGCCCAAAGATGGTTTGTGAAATTGCAGGCAAACACGGCCGCGGCGTGGAGCAAAGCCCGGTCGTCGCCGCGGGCGACAGTCACCATGGGCGACAGTTTCCCGGCGAGTGTCTTGAGCGTCGCGACAACCCGGTCATCGCTCCCCTCGATAAAAAAGGGGACTGTCGCCATGTCTACCATCCGTCCGCGCGTGAATGTCTGCATCGGGTAAAAGACACCGATATTGTCTGATAGAGGTTTGAGCACGTACATGTCGACCGAGCCCGAAGTGTGAGCCCAGATAGCGCCGCGATGTGTTCCGGCCAAAGCGTCGGCAACATCAGCCACAGCAGTGTCGGGCACAGCCAGGATGAAAATATCGGCCTCGACTTTTGCCATCTCCCCGATGGTGACCGCTTCAGCGGCCCTGAGCCTTGCAGCAATCTCGGTTGCCCGTGACGTGGTGGGCGACGCGATGGCAACAACCTCTGTGTTGTCAATGTTATCAATCGCCGCTGAGAGCGACCATGCCACGTTGCCGGCCCCGATGATAGCAATTTTATTCAGCATCGGTGCGCCATGTGCCAATATGCACGTTTTCCCATTTAAGCTTCTCGACATTCTGCGGTTTGCGCTCCTCATCCTTGTATCCTAAGGTGACGATGCACACCGGGGTGACATGCTCGGGGATTCCGAGACACTCCTGCACGACATCTTCGGCAGGCACACCGTCGGCCGTGAAACGACCGCGCACCTGAACCCAGCATGAACCAAGACCGAGATCCTCGGCCTGAAGCTGCATGATGATGGCTGCCACCGAGGCATCTTCAATCCAGGCGTCGCTTTGGGTAGTGTCAACTGCCACGACAACAGCTACCTGGCAATTGCCCAACGAAACGGCTCCGGCTGCTTTACACTCTTTGAGTCTTGCAAGGGTCGCTTTGTCTTCAACGGCGACAAACTGCCAGGCGCGCTTGCTTTTTGATGTTGGAGAGAGCAGGCCGGCCTCGAGTATGGTCTTTATCTTCTCGGGCTCGATTTCGGTATCTTTGTACCGGCGTATACTGCGACGGTCAACGACAAGTTGATGGAAATTTTCCATGATTAATTTTAATAAAAATTTCAACTCCCGTTTATCGAAAGTTGAATATTAAGGTTGGAAGAACTGATTTTACCAATTATCTGTCAACGGTTTAACGGACACGTGGGCAGACCCATGCACCGGGGTAGCGCGAGCGGACGGTCTGACTGGCAATCACCCGGCGAACCTCTTCTCCCGATTTGCCTGTCGCTATATAAACACGATACCGGCCATCCTGCTCAAGCACACGCATCGGGGTTGAGCTGTGGCGGGCGATATATTTGTCGGCCTCGGCGCGTGTGGCATGAGACGAGACAATAAGGCAGAAAGAGTCGTTGTCGTTGATTGTCAGATTGACCCCGCGGCTTGGCCCGATGGCGGTTTTGGCCGGGTTTATTGTCTGTTTTTTGTCGGGCGACAGAGCCTTGGCATTTGCCAACTCGACAGCTGCCCGGCGCTTGGCCATGGCTTTGTTATACTCGACCACACCGCGATACATTGCCCGACGGGCAGTGTCGATTTTTGAATGATGGTCAGTGTCGTCAACCGGGAGAGCGATAAAAATATCTCCTTGCCGGTGTTCCACGATGTCGACAACCTCGGTCGACCCGGTCGCCTCATGGCTCTCAATATTAAGCCCCAACGAAGCCATCGAGACAATGGATGTCTTGTCAGGCCCGACGGGGAGTGTAAGGGCGCTGACAATGCAGGCGAGCACGGCGACCGATGCCGCGACCCTGAGGAAGATTGATTTGTAGCGTGAGAAAGCGGGAACAACGGGGCCGGCCACATCGTTGCCGACGGGTTGGCCGCTATCGGTATCGGCTTTAGCCAACTCTTTGATTTGACAGACGTTAAACGAGGGAAGCGCAAGAAAACGTGCCATCGACAGGCCGCTTGCTGCCGGTTCAAACTGTGGCGTAGCCGTGTCGACATGTCTGAATAGACCGACATTCTCAAGCGCGACCTCTCCCTGGCATGAGAGTTGGTGACGCAAGGTGTCAACCTCGTCGTCGATAGCCTTGGTGGCGGCCTCGTAGGTCATGCCGTGACGGCGCATGATGCTGCCGGCCAACAAACCGTCGTTGTGGGTCAGCGCGGGGTTGAATGTCAGCGACCGACGGGGGGGCGAGATGCGCGTGCCATTGTCGCTAAACCGGGCCGGCTCGTAGTGTCCGATCAGAGCACCCCAACCCGGCACAATGACACAATCATTGGTCATCAGCAAAAATTCAATATGTTGACTGAGCTTTATCACACTGCAAAGATAACAAAAAGATTTATTTCTCAACCAACTCCCGGCTGAATAATTTGGATCAATCGATCGCTTGAATCAGCCTCTGTTTTGGCTGTCAATAATTTACAATGTCATTTTTTTGCCCGCTTTGTTTTGACGGGAGTTTTGGCGGGGGCTTTGCTGTAAAGAGAGGTGTTGACCGGGGGAACGTAGGCAGCCTTGATTTTTTCATTCTCGCGACGCTCTTTCTCGGGATCGTCCGACAGTATGGTGACGCGTGTGTCTTTGTTGACCAATGGCTTTATCTTCACGATGTTATCGTTGTGAACCCTTATGCAACCGTGTGATGAGCGGCCCGGGACAGAGCCGGGTGAGTTGGTGCCGTGAATACCTATACCCCAAAATCCGGGTGTAATAAGTGAAATAAAATACGGCCCGTAACATTTTGCGCCGGTGCCCTTGTAGCGCCAGTCGGTCGAGTTATAGACTCCGGCAATGCTGAAAGTGCCCTCGGGGGTGCGACAGTCGTCCTTGCCCTGTTTCTGGCCACGGTTGCGCGCACAACAGACCGGGTAGTGAGCCAGAGTGTCGCCAAAACAATTGACAACATAGAGGCGGGTGGCGCGCTTATTGATTATAATATTGTGGATCAGAGGGAGAGTGCCGGGCGCCGCTGAGTATTTGAGCGACTCGTTGTCGATTTGTCTGATGCGGTCGACCTCGGGAAGCGCCGGCTCGGCTGTTTTTTCATATTTTTCAATCAGATCTTCGAGCTCTGGTGGAAACTGCCAATCTTTTGCGCTGATATTTAGGGCTAAAAAGAAGATTATTGACAAGGTGAGGTATATGTGTCTCATGACGATTGTTTTGTCATTTGTGATTTTAGAAATGCAAAATTAGTCATTTTCATCAACACTGTTCTCTTTTTTGCTGAAAAAGATGTAATTTTGTAGTGTTTTACAACGTCTTCATGATGATTATGAATAAAATTTTTTTGATATCAGTGATGGCAGCGGTTGCTACTCTTAATATGAAAGCTGACGTCGTTTATCCGGCGGCTCCAAGTGATAACACGGTTGATGAATATTTCGGAGTTAAGGTGGCCGACCCCTACCGGCCGCTCGAAGATGAGAACAGCGATGCGACAAAAGCCTGGGTTGAGGCTGAAAACAAGCTGACAGGCGATTACCTTTCAAAAATTCCGTTTCGCGGCCGGCTGCACAGTCGCCTGAGCGAGTTGAACAACTATGCCAAACACGGGTTGCCGTGGCGCGGCAATGACGGCCGGCTTTACTACTCGGTCAACGACGGCCTGAAAAACCAGGCTGTCATTATGGTCAAAAATGGCGACACCGAGGAGGTTTTCCTTGACCCAAACGGCTTGAGTGAGGATGGAACAGTGGCCCTGACCGGCCTCTTCCCGTCGCCCGACGGACGATACACCGCCTACACTATCTCCCGCAGCGGAAGCGACTGGACCGAGATTTATGTAATGGAGACGGCGACCGGCCGGTTGCTTGACGATCACATTACATGGGCAAAATTCACCGATGCCCAGTGGCACGGCGATGGTTTTTTCTACAGTGCATATCCTCGCCCTGAGGGTGGGAGAGACTTTTCAGCCTCAAATGAGGGGCATAATATTTATTATCACAAGCTCGGCACACCCCAAAGTGACGACGTGATCGCTTTTGAGGATAAGGCAAATCCGCTCCATTTCCACAGTGCATACGTGCCCGAGGGTAAGCCCTATCTATTTATAATAGGTGGTGGTGAAGGTTCGGGCGAGTCGCTTGCTGTCAGGAATCTGAACGACCCCGACGGCAAACTGACCGTTATCACTCCCGTTCAGGATGTTTCTCATAATCTTGTTGATGAGATAAATGGCAAGATGCTCGTTCTCACCGCCCTTGATGCTCCCAACAACCGTTTGATGGCTTTTGACCTTGACAATCCTGCGACAGATCAATGGGTCGAGATTGTTCCTGAAGATAAAGATGCTGTTTTGACCGGCGCTACCTTGATGGGCGACATGCTGTTGCTCAGTTACGAGAAAGACGCGGTGGCACAGGTGCGCCGTTACACTCTCGACGGCCGCAGGTTGAGCGACGTGCAGTTGCCCGGAATCGGCTCTGTCGGCCTCTCGGCATCCCACAAATACCCCGGTGAGGCATACATGGTGTTCACCTCATTTACATCTCCCTCATCGGTCTACAAGTATGACGCTGATAATAATGACTTTACACTGGTCTATCGTCCCCACGTCAAAGGCGTTGACTTTGACGATTATGTGACCGAGCAGGTCTATTATCCGTCGGCCGACGGTACAATGATACCGATGTTTCTCACCTACAAGAAGGGATTGAAAGGTGACGGCAATAACCCTGTCTACCTGTATGGCTACGGCGGTTTCAACATCTCGTTGACTCCCGGTTACAACGCCAACCGCCTGTTGTGGCTTGAGAACGGAGGCATTTATGCTCAGGCAAACTTGCGCGGAGGCTCGGAGCGTGGCGAGGCATGGCATCAATCGGGTGTCAAGACCAATAAGCAAAATGTGTTTGACGACTTTATTGCCGCCGCCGAGTATATGATAGCTGAAGGGTGGACCAACCCCAAGAAACTGGTAATAGAGGGTGGCAGCAACGGCGGCCTCCTTGTCGGCGCGACGGTTAATCAACGTCCCGACCTGTTTGCGGTAGCCATTCCCCGCGTTGGGGTCATGGACATGATGCGTTATCACCTGTTCACTATCGGTTGGAACTGGGCTCCCGACTATGGCACGAGCGCCGATTCCCCCGGGATGGCATCCTATCTGTTGGGGTACTCTCCGCTCCATAACATTAAAAATGACGGGACCCCCTATCCTGCAATCATGGTAACCACCGCCGACCATGACGACCGCGTGGTGCCGGCCCATTCCTATAAATATGCAGCGACGTTGCAGCAGGCAAACACCGGTGTAGCTCCAAAGCTGATCAGAATTGACAGCAAGGCGGGCCACGGCGCCGGCAAGCCCATCAGCAAGGTAATCGACGAGTATGCCGATATCTATTCGTTCATTTTCTACAATCTTGGTTTAAAGCCACTTGAATATAAGTAAAAACATATTGACAATGGTAGTGGCTCTTGTCGGTTTTCAGTTGACAACGAGCTGCTTTACCGGTGTTGAGAGTACGCCCAAAATCACTTTGGGCGACGTGGCCCGTGAGAAAGCGGCAACGCTGACCGACGAGCAGGCTTTCTTTCAGATGATTGTCCCCCTCCCGATAGCCCAATGGCAGCCCGGCAAGTCATTTTTTGTTATCGACGACAAGGCGGGTATTGTTTTTTCAAAAGCCGGTGGTGGATACTCTGGCTTGAAAAGAGGTGACTTAGTGGAGTTTATCAAAACAGAAGAGTCGACATCGATTACCGGCGCAAAAAACAGACTGCTCTATTTCACCGACCCTGCGGGAGAGACCGTCCTCTACCGTATGAACGACAATGACGGCAACGGATCCGTGCCATTTATAGTGGACCTTGATGTTGTCGGCCAAGCCCGGCAACTGCTCAAGGGGAAACATCTGTGGACCATGACGCCTATCTGGCGAGACTCGCTTGACAACGTCAAGTCGGGTATCAAATTTGTCGAGGTCGCGGTCAAAGATGTCAAGCCGGGCACGGCTACCTATCCGCTGAGGGTTGATTTTGAGACGGTTGATGTTGAGCCGTTGGAAAGCGGCAGCCTGATGATTAATCCGGTTGGCTTGGGCGCCGGGTCACGAACGTTTGAAGGGCAGTTTTCTCTAACCGATCCTCACTTGAGATATCAATCGATACAACCCGAAACGTGGGAACTGATCAAACACGGTCAGGTGGCCAGAGGAATGACCCGCGACGAGTGCAGACTGTCAATTGGTTCGCCCAAGGATCTGGATCGCCGGGCCGGCTATAGTGACGTTCGCGAGATCTGGATGTATGAGAACGGTATCTACCTGATATTCAGTGATGGACTTCTAATTGACTACAGACGATGAAATTAACCTTTCTTGGAACCGGCACCTCAACCGGCGTTCCGGCCATCGGGTGTGACTGTAAGGTGTGTCGTTCAAAAGATATACGCGACAAACGATTGAGAACATCGGCCTTAGTCGAGCTTGACGACGGTCGGCAGATACTGATTGACTGTGGTCCTGACTTCCGTCAGCAGGCCCTTTCCCATCCGTTTACAAACCTCAGGGGTGTGCTGTTGACACATCATCATTATGACCACGTTGGCGGTACCGACGACTTGCGCCCTTTCTGTTATCACACCGATGGCGGTCTCGACGTGTGGGGGAAAGACTATGTCATAAGTGATATGCACCGCCGCATGCCCTATTCATTTGCCCAGCATCTTTATCCCGGAGTGCCGACATTCAACACTCATGTTGTCGATACAGAGCCTTTTATTGTAGACGGCGACATTGAGGTCACCCCCCTGCCGGTGTTGCACTTCAAACTGCCTATATTAGGCTTCAAAATCGGGAAACTGGCCTACGTCACCGATTGCAAGACAATGCCCGACAGTACATTGCAGCTTATAAAGGGAGTTGATACACTGGTCATTAATGCACTGAGAAAAAAAGAGCACATTTCACATCTGAACTTACAGCAGGCGCTCGACGTTATATCTGCAGTAGAACCCCGACAGGCATTTCTCATCCACTTGAGCCATGACATGGGGCTTCATGCCGACGTTGAGCCGACACTCCCACAAGGTGTCAATATAGCGGTCGACGGAATGACTGTCATCATATAATTTGTTTAAAATGATTACTGTACATTACATGGACCACAGTGGATTTGTGGTCGTCGTCCCAACTGCAATCTTAGTGTTTGACTATTATCGTGACCCGTCACACGTGTTGAAGAAATCGCTCGAGGAAAATCCCGACCTGCCGGTAGTGTTTTTTGTGACACATCATCATGCCGACCATTTCAACCCGACCATCTTTGACCTTGCTCAAAACCGCAAGCGCACATTTGTGTTAAGCGACGACATTGAGTCAAAGCATGTTATCCAAAAGGGGATGCAGGTTGCCTATATGACCCCCGGCGACACTATCGAGAATATCGCCGGCTCGCTTACAGTCAGAGCCTTTGACTCGACCGATGCAGGCGTAAGCTATGTTGTGGAAACACCCGACGGCAAAACTGTTTTTCACGCCGGTGATCTCAATGTCTGGCGATGGAGCGAGACGTCCGATCAGCGCGCGGTCGCAAAGATGGACGCCAAGTTTGAGAAAATTGTAGGGCGCATAGCCGAGAGATACCCCGATATCACGGTGGCGATGTTTCCGGTAGATGAACGTCAGCACAGCGACGCTCAGCGTGGCGCGGCAGTCTTTATGAAACATGTAAGGGTCGCCAATTTCTTCCCTATGCACATCAACGGCAGTGCAGCCCGGGCATGTGATTTCGAGCAATATTGCCCGACCCCGGGAGAAACCAAATGCTACTGCCTTGATCGCCCGGGCGAGCAGGCCACTATCGACTGAGATTTTTTCTCTTGAGTCGGCTTAGGTGGATGATGCCGCGGTCGGCGAGGAAAAGGATAAAGAGGGCGCCGGCAAAAACCAACGTCAGCGATATCATGAACAGGTTGCCCCACGGGGCGAGTGTGTCCCAGTCACACTCACTGCTATCATAGATAAATGACCGGGGTACCGACAGGAGTGTCCTTTTCCAGCGTATAACACAGTTGTCGATCAGCGTAAGCGCAACCTTGCCGCGAGCAAGCTCTTTGAGCTGTTTACTCTCGGTTGACACAACGGCGTATGTCGGATCGATGTCCTGGATGTATCGGTCGACAGCCTCGGAGTTATCGCCTAAGGCAAGCACTGTGGAGATGCCACATTTCTCAGCTTTACCGGCAATGTCGTCAATGATGGTTGCCGAGCCAATGGCATCGGTGGCCACCGGGACTGTTATGAGTAACACCTGAGAGTCGTCCAACAGTTGAGAGGCCACATCGTCGTCTCCATCATAGAGGTTGAAGGCATCGATTGCTGTCTCCGATCCCGATATAAGTTTGCGGTCAACGTAGCTCCATGTCGAGTCGGGAAGATTGTCGACATCAAACTGTTTCTCGACCCCGTCTTTTGAATAGATGAAAGTATATTGTGCATCGCTGTCGTCGCCCGAGAGGTTGTCGGCAGTGATGCATGTATCTACCCCAAACCGGCGAAAGTCAACCAATGGCTGGCTGTACAGACCTATGCCTGCAACGATCGATATGTAGACCGTCATCATGGCGCCGACAATCCATTGGGTGTATTTGTCAAAGAGAGAACCAACGCGTCTGTTCCATAAAATAAGGAGAATCAGCATGGTCGTCAGCAACACATTTTTCAGGAACGTGTTGAGGTTGCTCAAGATCAGAAGGTCGCCAAAGCAACCGCAGTCGCTCACCGGGTCTTCAATCAGAATGTACAGGGTCAACGGGAGGAAAAAGGCCATGATTGCCGTGGTGAGCCAGACAGCGACCCGGCGGTAACAGCCCGTCAGCACGAGCACGCCGAGCACAAACTCGGCGCCGGCCAGGAGGTATGCCCCGACGGTGACAACTGTGGTCGGTATATTCCATCCCCACACCTGCAGGTACTCTTCAATCTTAATGACCGAGCCCCAGACATCGACCCCTTTTGACCATCCCGACAGGATGAAAGCCCCGCCAACGACGAGTCTCATGATGGCGACCGTGATTTTCATCCAGATAGGGGCCGCAGGCGTCGTCTCCCCGTCAGGCCTGTTGGGCTTGGGTAAGTTTAATGATTCCAAAGACTGCATAGTTGATCATGTCCATATAATTGGCGTCAATCCCCTCCGATACAAGCGTGTTGCCGCTGTTCTCCTCAATCTGCTTTGTTCGGGCGATTTTTGTCAGGATGAAGTCGACGTAAGAGTTGATCCGCATATCGCGCCATGCCTCGCCGTAGTCGTGATTTTTGGCTATCATCAGCGAGCGGGCCTCTGTTGCAAACCGGTCGTAAAGCCCGGTAGCGGTGTCAACCGAGATGTCGGGAGTGTCGGCAAAGTTCAGCTCAAGCTGAATCAGCCCGATGATACCGTAGTTGACAATGGCGATAAACTCGGGCAAAATGCCCTCTCCGACCATCGACTCGCCGGTGATGTCAATGGTGCGTATGCGTTTTGCTTTGATGAAAATCTGATCGGTGATGGAGGCCGGTCGCATTATGCGCCACGAGGGCCCATAGTCGATGAGCTTTTTCACAAACAGCTCGCGACAAAGGTGCAGAGCAGAGTCAAACTGTCGTTCAGTCTTTGTTTCCATAACAATAAATGGAACCGCGGGCGCGAGCCAGTGGTATGGAGTCGCGCCCGCGGTGGTTGTGGTGTTGTTTCTATTTGTTAAATCCAGCGAACGTAGGCGAAGTCCTGACGATGGGGCAGGAGATCGTTTTTGGGATAGATACGGTAGGCATATTTGTAGACACCGGCCTCGCGCAGTTTGTCATTGAGACGGTAGGTGACGATGTTGCCCTCGGTCTTGACAATTTCAAACGGCTTGCGGGTGAAGTATTCTGTTTTGCCGTCTTCAACACGGTAAACAACGTCTTCAATGGCGATGTTGTCGCCCAGACCGTTGGTGTCGAGAGTGATGTCGATTGTAAACTCATCGCCGGTCAGGCCGTGTGCGCCCTGCTCAAAAGAGTTGCTGATGTCGAGCACCTTGATGCCATCCCATGCGGCGGCCACCTTCTCTTTCCATGCGACAATCTCGCGGGCCTCCTTGTAATCGTCGGCGGCAAGACGGTTGAAACGTTTTGCCTCGGGGTCGTAGAAACGCTGTATATAGTCCTCGATCATGCGTTGCATGGTGAAGTGGGGCGCGATGTTTCCGATCGAGCGTTTGATATACTGAACCCACTCGGGTGAATATCCCTTTGAGTTTTTAGCGAAATAGAGAGGGATAATCTCGTTCTCGAGCATCGAGTAGATTGTGGCGGCGTCGAGTTTGTCCTGCTGAGCCTGGTCGGTGAATGTGCGCTTGTCGGTAAGAGCCCATCCGGCTTTCTCGTCAAAGCGATAGCCTTCATACCACCATCCGTCGAGCACCGAGAAGTTGAGCACGCCGT
>CAYMVS010000037.1:0-21733 GCA_964394205.1 uncultured Muribaculaceae bacterium
CATGGCTGAGATCGGCTGGGATATTACGTAACTTCAATGAAAGTTATAGGTTAAAAGAAAACACACAACTATCTGCACAACAACAGAAACTGCCGCCCGGGCCATCCCCCGTGCGGCAGTTTTCTGTTGTTGTTTCTTTGTTATTGCTCTATTGTGTTAAGAATCTGGTTGGCGGCGTCTTTAGTGTTGACTTTGGAGATTATTTTTTCTACCGTGCCATCTTCGGAGAGCAGAAAGGTGGTGCGGACTATTCCCATGTATTCTCTACCGGCCATTTTCTTCTTTTGCCAGACTCCGGCCAGTTTACAGAGGTTGGTATCGGTGTCGGCTACCAGTGGAAATTTCAAGCCAAATTTGCCAGCGAACTTCTGGTGGCTCGCAGCTGAGTCTTTGCTCACACCTATTACCTGATAACCGGCAGCGGCAAGACAGTCGAGGCCATCGTTAAGGCTGCATGCCTCGGCTGAGCAGCCCGGAGTGTTGTCTTTAGGGTAGAAATACAATACGAATTTTTTACCGGGAAAGTCGCTACGGCGAACTTCTTTGTTGTCGGCATCGAAGCCTAACAGGTCGGGGAATTTCATTTTATTTTGGTTTAGCTTGTCATTAATGATTCAATTTGGGTCAGCCTCGGGCGGAGGGACGTCGGGACTTCGGAATCGGGGTTATGGAGGCGCGCAGCTGCCGGTTAAATCGTCGACGCTCGCGGTCAAAGAGCCATCCCCATTTGTTGAAATATTTTATCATGTTGACGATGTGTATTTTAAGTAGCCGGGGATTGATGCGTGAGCCCGCCGCATGTTGATGCACAATTACGCTGATCGGCAGATACATTGTTTTGTAGGAGCGATGCAGGCGGCGGGTGATGTCAATATCTTCAGGATACATGAAAAATCGCTCGTCGAAGAGTCCGGTCTGCTTAAGCGCCGACAGCCGGAACAACATGAAACTACCGGTCAGATAGGGACAATTGAGACTGTGGTCGTGGTCATGGTTGGCAAGGAGGTAGCGGTCCATGAGTTTTGCCGTGAGACACCGCGGTAGAAAACGCTTGGCGATAAGCTCAAGAGGGGTGGGGAGCATGCGGCAGGTGTATTGCAGGTCGCCGTCGGGATAGATGATTTTGGGTTGCACGAGCCCCACGTCGGGGTGTGAGTCCAGATACTCGACAAGTGGCTTGAGGGGATCCTTGTCCCACCACACGTCGGCGTTCATCACCAGATGATAGCCCTGGGAGTCTGTGCCGACAAGCTCTCGTAAAGCCTGGTTATGGCCGGCACCAAAGCCCCGATTTTCAACATGGCGATATATCACCCTCGGGTCTTGGGGCATGGTTACCGCAAGACTGTCGTCGGGCGAATTGTCGATGATGAAAATCTTCCGGACCCCGGCTCCGAGCAGACACTGGAGCGCGTTGTTAAGCTGGGCGGGCGGTGTTTTGTGTGTTACAATTGAAGCTGTCACCATTTTAAGCCAAGTATTAGTTTTAAAACACCCGTGCCAAGGACCGACAAGGCGAGCACCGGTTTGTTGAGAAGGCGTCCCTGAGGATTGAGAAGCACGCGGCGCCGGTATCGGCGTATATTGTCGAGGCAACGCCGCTCGATGGCCGGCTCGTCGAGACGGTTGGTCCAGACAAGCCGCAGCATGTTGAATGAAGCAGAGACAGCGCGGTCTTGAGCGGCAGATTGCAGCTTTGTGCCGCTGTAATGGCAGCATAGGCGGTCGACAACATCGAGGGCGTCAAACCGGCTCGGGCTGACGGTGTTGATGAAACTCGACTGATTCTGCCGATAGTAATAGAGCGGCACATCGATGACGGCCACGCGGGGTGCCTGCTCATAGATCCTGTAAAAGAGGTCGAGGTCTTCATAGCGTCCCGGCCTGAACCTGTCGGTCCCTTCAAAGAGCGCCGCGGGGATGAGCGAACCACACATTGATGTGTCAAGACGGCGGCGATACAACCCCTGCTCAACCGCTTTTAGACCGGTAAACAGACGATATCTAACGTTGTCGAGTTTCTCATGGCGTGGCGTGGTGTCGTCACGGCGCACTCTTGACGCGACAATGGAACCCTCGGGGAGAGAGCCGGCAATCTTCAGCATGATGGCCAGGGCGTCGGGGTGGAGCAGATCGTCGGCGTCGACAAAGCAAAGATACCGGCCACGGGCGAGGGAAATGCCCCGGTTGCGGGCGGCCGATACCCCGGCATTGGGCTGCCTGACGAGCTGAAACCGCGGAAAACCGGCGGCGGCCTCGGCGGCGACTTCGGCCGAGCGGTCGGTCGAGCCGTCGTCAACCACAATCAGCTCGACGGCCCCGGTCACACCCCGCGCGCCAACAATGCTCCTGACAGCATCGCCAACCCATCGCTCGCCGTTGTAGACCGGTATTATGACCGAGACCTGAAGTTCCATAGATTATGATGCAAATCTAATAATTTTTTTCTTTTTGTGAATACGCATCACCGGCCGCTCGATGCAGCAGTTTATCAAGATGCTGATAATCACCGACACGACCACAACAGCCGTCAGCGACCAAGCGGGGTGGAGCCGTTGGGTCAGGCCTGTGGCGATGGCGACTTGAATGACGGGGAAGTGAACGAGGTAGATGTTGTAGGAGATATTGTCGCGCGAGCCTTCCCACGTACCCCATCTGCCCCACATCGATATCAGGATAGCGAGAGTCGCCATTGTGGCCGGGCGTCCCCACAGATGAAACGCGGGGATTAGCGGTGACATGGCGAGCAGGGCGATACAGCAAACGAGCACCGGCATTTTGTGGCGCATCAGGCGGCTGTAATAGAAATAGAGGAAGACGCCGGTGTAGAAAAAGGTGAGCTGGCCGAATATCTGACGCCCCAGGATGTTATATATATCGTTGCCGGTGGCGAGATATATCTCGTTGAGAGCTATTGAATAGAGAGCCGACAGCAGATAGATGACGGTGAACACGCCGCCGGGGTTGCACCTGAACCGTTTTATAATCCACCATACCAAGGGGATTGACAGTTCAAGCATGATTTCAACCTTCATGGTCCAGAGGGCGCCGTTGACAGCGTGGATAAAATTATGGTCAAACACGCCGGGGAGGTCGGTGGCCAGGAAGTTTACAAACAACAGGTTGGCGCTGACGTATTTCCAGAATGCCGGGTCGGTGAAGTATCGTGTTGCCGGCAGGGTGGAGCAGGCGCATAGGAGAAATGCCGCCAACAGCACGACGGTGAAATAGGCCGGCAGGAGGCGCCACATTCTGTCGATAAAAAAATGGCGCGCGCTCGCTTTGCGGCTGAAGAAAGAGCCGAACGAGAGGAAACCGCTGAAGGCAAAAAAGCAACCGACGCCAATGCCGCCCAACGCGCCAACAAAATCACCGTAGTCTACATTTTGCAGGACGGCAAAGTGCATCAGCAATACCCCAAAACAGAGCGCATACCTGACCACCCCCATGTTGTTGGGGCGCGGGATGGGGTGGGGCACTGTGTCGGGTTGCAGAAATTTCACGATTTAATGGGGGGCGGCTAATACAGGCCGGGGGTAGGGGCGCCGTTACAACATGGCGAGCGCTTTGAGCTGTTCAAGCACATCGAGGCGCGACATGTGACGCACCTCCTTGAGGTGGGCCGCCATATCTCGGGCTATCGACTGAACGCCGCGATGATTGAACACGCGGTTGAGATAAGAGAAGTTCTTGTCAAAGAGCCGCTCCATCTCGTCGGTGTCAAGCGAGCAACTGTCGGCGGCCTCGCCGGCGATCACGTCGTGGAGCGAGCGGCGCATGTCGGCCGTCAGCTGATGACCGTCTTGCACCACGGCCCGGCACATCGCGTTTGAGAGCACCATGGCCGTCATCAGGTTGAAGTTGCGCAGGATGGTGTTCCATGCCGTCTTGGCCGACAGCGAAGGGTTTCCGTTGAAATAAAATTGGTTTGAGAGTGACAACATCTCATCGGTGTCGGCATCGAGGTCGACACCGTCAAGCATATCTTCGCCATCATAGATGACAAGACCGATGGTCATGCCGGTCACGCCGTAAGCCCGGTCGTCCTCGTGACGGTAACTGAGTGTATCCATTTTCAAAAAAGACTTTTTTATTTATCTAAACACCCGGGGCCGGCGTTTAGTTGA
The DNA here is from genome assembly GCA_964394205.1 of uncultured Muribaculaceae bacterium. Taxonomy (GTDB): domain Bacteria; phylum Bacteroidota; class Bacteroidia; order Bacteroidales; family Muribaculaceae; genus HGM05190. The sequence goes on from CAYMVS010000037.1 coordinate 4,128, forward strand.
CCACAAGAATTTTGGTAACGGCTCCTGTTGTGCCGCTGCCGTCATCGCCGCTTCCGCTTGATGCAAACACATAGTAAACTCCGGTCTTGACTCGCGAGCCCGAGGCGGTGCATCCGTCCCACACGGCCATACCACCCTCCGAGCGGGTCTGGTAGAGCACATTGCCGTGGGCGTCGGCGATCTTGACCAGCGAGTTGTCCATCAGCCCGGTAATGGTGATCCATCCCGTATAGTCGGGCCTGACGGGGTTGGGGTAGGCATAAACGTTGTCAAAGTTGTCGGCCACGGGCGACGAGTTGGAGATGTAGCACAACAGGCCCATGCGGGTGCCGACATAGACACGGTTGCTCGATCGGTCGGCCACGACGGCCATGATCTCGTTGGTCGGGAGGGGCGAGTTTTCGGCGGTGAAATTCTCGATTATGCGGTCACCGTTCTCGCTCACCAGGAAGAGGCCGCTGTTGGCGGTGGCAATCCACTTGCGGTTGCTGTTGTCGACGCTCATCCAGTAGATCTGGTCGCTGCCCAACAGATAGTCGGCATAGTTTGACCCGTCGTTGCGGGGCACCTTGATGCGGTTGAAGGTGATGTTGGCGCTGTTGATGGCGCCCGGATTGGTTATCTCAAACACACCCGAGGTTGTGCCGACCCAGACACGGCCGCGGTCATCTTCGATCAGCGAGAAGGTGTAGAGCGGCGTTGTGGTCGTGCCGTCCTGATCCACAAAGTTTGTGATGTGGTAAATGGCATCGTCGGCCGTGTTGGTATATGTGCCCTTGGTGTCGATGACGTAGATGCCGGTCTCATAGCCGCCGTCACAGATTATGAGCATGTTTGACTTGCGGCAAAAGAGCGACACGATGTCATAGTTGAGCTGGTCTTTAAGCGGGTGTATTTTCCAGTCGGCGGTTGTGACGGTTGCCGGGTCCTGTCGGCGTTTGGCCGCCGGAAGGATGATTGCCGAGTGGGGTGTCGCCGAGAGAATATTGTAGTTGGAGAATACCCACAGATTTCCCTCGGGGTCGATGTTGACATCGTAGGAGAATGTGCCCCAGGGGTTTACCATCGGTGAGTTGTCGGGTGAGTATTGTCCCACAAACTTGTTGTCTTTGATTTTGAAGAGGCCCTCGGTGCCCGAGATCTGGAAATAGGTGTCGGGGTCGTCGGGGTCTTCCACGATACGCTGGGGGTCACAGTAGAAGTGGCCACCTTTGCCGTCGTCAAAGATGCCCCCTTTGACCTCACAGAAAGGTTTCGCCCCCGAGCCGGTCACATCTTTAATCACGCCGCCGTCAATGCGGTCGACATACTGCCTGACCCCGCGCGCCGACACTCCCGTGTTGCCGCGGTGGTGGGAGTTGCCGCGGTTTGTGACATAGATGTGGCTGCCGTCGTGGTTGCTGAACAGCTGCAACGGCAGGGCGACACTCGAGGTGCCGGCGGGGATGGCGTAATCGCTGAGCATGACAACTGAGGTGCCGGAAACATCAAAGTTGGCCACGCCCTGTTTGCTGCCTATCCACACACTCGACAGACCTTGGTCAAAGGCCACGGCGCTGCTGCTCAGCTCAACAGGCATGCTTTTGATTGACTTGGGGGCGCTCCCTTTGTCGACGCTCACAATCACACGGTTGTTTGACACGAGATACACCTTGCCGTCGGCAGTGGTGATGAAAGGCTGGGGAGAGCCGACATTAAGGCGCCCGTGGTTGCCATACTTGCCCTCGGCGGCATTTGTGTAGTCAAACACTGCCACGTCATAGCCGCTGCACACGGCCACATTGTTGTCGTCGATCTTGGCGGCATATTTTATCGGGTTGTCATGAACCTGGATAAAGTTGTCGAGCGAGCGGATGCTGCGCCCGAGCTTGATGGCGCGTATCGTCTTGTCAATCTCAATCAGCATGCAGCCGCCGGCCACCATGACGCCGTTGACGCTTTTGCCATAGTTGGCCGAGTCGATCACATAATTTTTCTTGCCGTCGAGTATCACGACGCCAAAAGAGGTGGCGACGTAGGTGCGGTCAGGTTCAAACCAGACGTTGTTGATTTTCTTGTCGACGCTCAGGGCGGCGTCTTTGATGTCGGGGATGTTGACCACCCTCCCGTCGTCGTGCAGCAGGTCGATGTTGCCCGACTCGTAGGCTATGAAGAGATATTTACCCTCGCGGTTATAGCTGATGAGCACGATGTTGTTGTCCGAGAGCGTTGTCGATGAGTTTGGCGCCGTCGTGGTGTCATCGTTTTTGTTGTAGTCAAACAGATAACCGTTTGAGACATAGTAAAGATGAGTCGGGGTGTCGATCATTGACGACACGCCGTTGGAAAACGACGAGTAGCGCTCCCATCCACCCACGCTCATCTGGGCGAGGGCGGCTGAGGCGAGTGAGAGTAAAAACAGGGTTATGACAAAAAGACGTCTGATCATGTTGGTTTTATAAGGAGAAAGGTTATCAAATTTTTCCTGATGACGCGAGGTAGTCGACAAAGGCGCGTGTTGCCCGGCCCCGGTGGGAGATGGCGTTTTTCTCGTCGTCACTCATGGCGGCAAAGCACCGGTCGCTCTCATCGGGCTTGAATATGGGGTCATATCCAAAGCCTCCGTCGCCGTGGGGGGCGGTTAGAATCTCGCCCTCCACCGAGCCTTCAAAGAGAGTTTCCCTGTCGCCCTCGATAAGGGCGATGACGGTTGAGAAATGAGCCTTACGGTCGGTCTCGCCCTCCATCTGGGCCAGCATTTTGGCCACATTGTCGGCCGGAGAGCAGTGCTCGCCGGCATAACGGGCCGAGTAGACCCCCGGGGCGCCACCGAGAGCATCGACCATCAGGCCGGTGTCGTCGGCAAAACAGTCGCGCCCGGTGTGCTCCTTGACCCAGCGGGCCTTCTGGAGCGCGTTGCCGGCAAGAGTGTCGGCTGTCTCGGGGATGTCGCCTTTCAGGCCGATGTCGTCGAGCGACAGGATTGTCAGGCGATGGCCGGCGATGCGGCGTATTTCGCTCAACTTGTGCTTGTTGTTGGTGGCAAAGACTATTTCGTTCATCAGTAATATATAACGTGACAGTGGAGCGATTTATTGTTAACCGACCACTATGTTGACAATTTTGCCGGGCACCACAATCACTTTGCGCACCGTTTTTCCCTCCAGCCACTTGGCCGCACCGGGGTTGGCAAGCGCTGTCTGCTCAATCTCCTGGCGCGGCATGTCGACAGGCACCTGGATGTTAAAACGGGCCTTTCCGTTAAACGACACGGCCATGGTCACGGTCGACTCCTTGAGGTACTCCTCGTTCCACCGGGGCCATCGGGCGTCGACGATTGTCGTGTCGTGGCCGATGGCGCTGTGCCACAGCTCCTCGGTGATGTGGGGCGCGAAGGGGGCCAGCACGATGAGCAACTGCTCGAGCACGGCGCGCGAGTGACACTTTTGTTGGGTCAGCTCGTTGACACATATCATGAAGGCGCTGATCGAGGTGTTGAATGAGAATGAGTCAATGTCGGCGGTCACCTTCTTGATGAGTTTGTGCAGGCTCTTGAGGGCCTCGGGTGTCGGCTCGCTGTCATCAACCAGGCAGGTGTCGCCCTTGTAATAGAGATTCCACAGCTTCTTGAGGAAACGGTTGACACCGTCGATGCCGTTGGTGTCCCACGGTTTGCTTTGCTCGAGCGGTCCGAGGAACATCTCGTAAAGGCGCAGGGTGTCAGCGCCATAGCGCTCGACGATGTCGTCGGGGTTGACAACGTTGAACATTGACTTGGACATTTTCTCTACAGCCCATCCACACAGGTATTTGCCATCCTCGAGGATAAACTCGGCGGTGGCAAACTCGGGACGCCACGCGCGGAATCGCTCGGTGTCGAGCACATCGTTGCTCACAATGTTGACATCGACATGTATCGGGGTCACCTCATATTGGTCCTTGAGGCCGGCCGAGACAAAGGTGTTGGTGTTTTTGACGCGGTAGACAAAATTGCTGCGTCCCTGAATCATGCCCTGGTTGACAAGTTTCTTAAAGGGTTCGTCTTCAACCACATATCCGGCGTCGAAAAGGAATTTGTTCCAGAAACGGCTGTAGATCAGATGGCCCGTGGCATGCTCGGTGCCTCCTATGTAAAGGTCGACGTTGCGCCAATATTCATCGGCCTGGCGCGAGACGAGCGCGTCGGGGTTGCGTGGGTCCATGTAGCGCAGGTAGTAGGCCGACGAGCCGGCAAATCCAGGCATGGTGTTAAGCTCGATGGGCCATCCCTCGGGGGTAGTCCAGTTTTTGGCGCGACCCAACGGAGGCTCGCCGGTCTCGGTGGGCAGATATTTGTCGACCGGCGGCAGCAGCAGCGGCAGCTTGTCAAGATCCATTACCCGGGGGACGCCATTGACATAGTAGACCGGGAATGGCTCGCCCCAATAGCGCTGACGGCTGAAGATGGCGTCGCGCAGGCGGTAGTTCACTTTAACCTTGCCAATCCCTTTCTGCTCGATGAAACGCTTGGTGGCGGCAATGGCATCCTTTACCTCGAGACCGTTAAGGTCGAGCTCGGGGCCACAGCTGTTTATCATTTTGCCGCTTTTGGCGTCAAAGCTCTGCTCGCTCACGTCGGCCCCCTCGATCAAGGGGATGACAGGCAGGTCAAAATGACGGGCAAAGGCATAGTCGCGGCTGTCGTGGGCCGGGACGGCCATGATGGCGCCGGTGCCATAGCCGGCAAGCACATAGTCGCTTATCCAGATGGGGATATTCTCGCCGGTCAGCGGATTGATGGCGTATGAGCCTGAGAACACGCCGCTTACCTTTTTGTCAATCATGCGCTCGCGCTCTGTCTTGTGTTTCACCTCGGCCAGATAGGCGTCGACGGCTGCACGGCGGTCGACGGTGGTCACCTTGTCGACATACTCGCTCTCGGGGGCGAGCACCATGAATGTCACGCCAAAGATGGTGTCGGCGCGCGTGGTGAAGATGTCGAGCACCACATCACTGCCGGCCACCGGGAAGTGCATCTCGGCACCCTCACTACGGCCAATCCAGTTGCGTTGTGTCTCTTTCAGAGAGTCGGTCCAGTCAAGCTTGTCAAGACCCTTGAGCAGACGCTCGGCGTATGCGCTGACACGCAGACACCACTGATACATGAGCTTCTGCTCGACCGGGTAGCCGCCGCGGATAGACAGCCCCTCGCTCACCTCATCGTTGGCAAGCACTGTGCCTAACTCGGGGCACCAGTTTACCATCGTGTTGCCCAGATAGGCCAGACGGTAGTTCATCAGCACATCGCTGCGCTCCTTGTCGCCGAGCGCTTTCCACTGGTCGGCGGTGAGCGACAGCTCCTCGCCGCATGCCGCCGTCAGCCCCTCTGTGCCGTGTGCGTCAAGGTGGGCGATAAGCTTGGCGATGGGCTCGGCCTTGTCGGTGGCGGTGTCATAGTAGGAGTTGAACATCTCGGTGAATGCCCACTGTGTCCACTTGTAATACTCGGGGTCACATGTCTTCAGCTCGCGGCTCCAGTCATAGCAGAAACCGATTTTGTCGAGCTGGGAGCGGTAGCGCGCGATATTTTGGTTGGTGGTTATCTCGGGGTGCTGGCCGGTCTGGATGGCATACTGCTCGGCGGGCAGGCCGTATGCGTCATAACCCATGGGATGCAGCACATTATAGCCTTGCAGGCGCTTGTAGCGCGAGACAATGTCGCTGGCGATATAGCCTAACGGATGCCCCACGTGAAGCCCGGCCCCCGAGGGGTAGGGGAACATGTCGAGCACATAATACTTCGGACGTGACGTGTCGATCTTGGTTGTGTACACGCCGTTTGAGCGCCAGTACTGCTGCCAGCGGCTCTCGATATCTTTATGATTGTATTCCATCGATAGAAATTTTTTGCAAAAATAGCAAAAATCATTCAAATCTACACATCATCTGGTGCAGCAATTATCCCGGCTGCATAAATGAATAGCTGCCCGTCGGGTCGGACGATGACACGACGGGCAGCTATGCTTTTATCGTTGACCGATCCTTTTGAGGATGGCCACAGAATTTTTATTTCGCTATTTTCCTGACGGCGCGCGAGCCTGAGGCATCGGTTGCGGCAACGATGTAGACTCCCGAGGCGAGGCGGTCAAGGAGAACCTTGTCATGGCCGGCGGCAACCTGGGCGCCGGCGGTGGTGTAGATTGCCAAGTCACAGCCGGGAGCGCTTACGCTGACGCCATCGTAGACGATGGTCAGCGTCGCGGGCGCGCCGACCTGGTCGATACCGGCCTCGTCGGAGGTGAGCACTCTCACAAAGGCTGTTGCCTTTTGGTTGTTGATGTTGAACTCGATTGAGTGCAGGCCGGCCTTGAGGGCGCGGAACTCGATGGTCAGCACATTGTCGGTCATGTCGGCATTGCCGGTCATCTCGATAGCCTCGGTGTCCCACTCGGCCATAAAGCTGTCCATCACCTCGTCAAAGGTGACCTCGCGGGCGGCGGTAAAGTGGAGGACAACGTTGAAGAGCTCGTTTTCAACCGTTTGAAGCTGAGTTGCCTCAATGTAATATTCTGTCTCAAAGAAGAGCCAGGGGTCGCTGTCGGAATACTGATGCCAGGGGGCGGTGGTGTCGGTGCCAAAGCTCATGCCGAGAGTCTCGGCCAGGAAGTCGCGGGTGATGGCATCGATGCTTTGCCCCTCGGTGCCGGCGGTTGTGGCCAGCGCAGGGTCTATGGGGGCGAGAGATGCAAGGGCATAGTTGTCGGCAAGACAGTTCTCGGCCCCTAAGGGATCGCCGTAGACCGGTTTGCCCTCGGCGTCATAGTCCAGAATTTCGGGCTTGGCGTTGCCGGTCGAGAATCCGACCACGCGATGCTGAGTTGCAGTCTGGCCGGCGTAGTCTTCGGTAAGCTCGGCGTCGCCCCATTTTATCGATTTGACGGCGACAATGTTGTTTTTGACAATAGGGGTTTGGGGAAGGGGATTGCCGTAGTCATCTTTAGTCTTGTAGTTGGCCTCGAGGTTGCCGACGATACCGCCAACGGCGTAGGCCTTGTTCCAACGTCCCGGCTCGGTTGACTCCAGGGTGCCCTCGACATAGCATCGCTCGATGGTCGAGCGTGCCGACAGTCCGACCACGCCGCCAACGTTATTGAGACCCTTGATATCGGCGTCGACATGAATGTCGGCGATATTCTCGTCGCCGGTGATTGTCTCGCCAACAATGCCACCGGTGGTGTATCCGCCGGTGATTTTGCCGCCGAAGGCCGATGCCTTGATGGTGACACCGGTCCTGATGTCGCCGACGAGGCCTCCGATCGAGCCCCCGAGGGGCAGATTGATGTCGGCACCGCTAACCGAGCAGTTGCTGATGCCGGTCAGCAACGTGGCCCGGCCTACGAGACCGCCGAAACTGTCGCCAAAGTCGTTGCCGGTGGCTTTGAGCCCGAACAGATGGATGTCGCTCAGGGTTGCTCCCATGCTTGAGCCGGCAATCAGGCCGACCTGTGAGTTGGAGCTTGATATCTGCACTGTCGGGTTGACAAAACGCAGGTTCTTGATCACCGCCCCCTGGGCGGCTGTGCTGAAAATGCCGGCGGTGTAGGCTTTGGTGTCGAGACTGAAGTTGTTGATCGACTTGCCGTCGCCGTCGAGCGTGCCGGTAAAGTTGGTTATCGGCGTGAAGTTAAAGTCGGAGGCATCGACATCCTGCACCAGGCGGTAGTGGGCCGCCGGGTCTTTCTTGATTTGCTGCAAGTCGCCGACTGTGGCAATCAGGTAGGGGTTGGCCTCGGTGCCGTCGCCCCCGGCCATGGCTGTGAGCGGCAGATCAAACATGTTGATGTTGTACTGGCCGTTCTGGTTGTAAATCATGTGGATGCGGTCGTTGTCGGCACCGGGTACATAGCTGAACGAGAACACGTCTCCAAGACCTTGCTCGCCGTTGAAGGCAAGCAGCGGCTCATAGTTGTCGCGGTTGGCTTTGACAACGATAAACTCAAGGGTGGTGCCAACCCGGTCGGGGGTCTCGCGGCCAACGAGCACGGCATATTCCATCTCGTTGTCGGTGTCGTAGATATAGGGGGAGAGCACCTGGCGGGCAATGTTGATTGACAGTCGGATAACGTCTTTACCGGCGTTGACGCGGTCAATGTGGTCAAGGGTGCCGTCGTTGTTTATCCACGCCACGCGGGCCAGGGCGCCGCCATCCTTGCCGACCTCGCCGTTGCTCATCATGAAGACATACTTGTAGCTGTCGCCCGAGGCAACGCGGTCGCCGATCGCCTGAATCGGCTGACCCTCAATCTGCTGGTCAAGGCTCATCACCAGGTCGCCGCTATAAAGGTCGACAAACGAGAAAAGATAGGCGTTGTTGTCGACGTTGATAAACATTGCCTGAGGCTGCTGCCCCTCGATGTCGCTCATCAAAAGGACGGCATCGGTGTTTTCGGCAAGCACTTTGACGGGCTCGCCGGCGTTGTTGTAGATGACAAAACTGTTTGTCACGTTGTCGGGGTCGGACAGGGCGCTGAATCCACGGGTCACCAGGAAGGCCGGGGCCTGGGGGGTGCCGTTGACACTCATGTCGATGTCGCGGTCCCAGGCCAGAGAGCCGATGCCGTAGTAAGTGTAGGATATCTCATCGCCGTTGCCCGCCTGGGTGGCGGCAATCTTTGTGCTCGACACTTTGGTCAGCTCTGTGGCATAGCTCGAGGGACGGGTGTAGACGTCGACCAGAAGATTGTTGTCGGGGGTGGTGCCGAGGTCGGTCGCCATGCCCGTGGGGTCGATAAAGAAACTCTTCTCATACTGTGACACAACAAAATAGGGCTGGCCGTCGTGCACCTTTGTCAGGAAATAGACGCCGTCGTTGTTGTCGTAGGGGATGTTGAGCAGCGGCACTTCAAAGGTGGCGAGTACCGAGGGCCCTGAGGCGTAGGTGCTTTTCTTGTAGACAGTCACTTTCTCTTTAAACATGCCTAAATAGTCGACGAGCGATGTGTTGTCGTCAAGCACAGAGTCGTCGGGTTGGACATTCTCGACAAAAGCGAGCAGGAAGTCCTCGCTCCACCTGTCGGCCGCCACGTTGACAGCGTCGATGCAGACTCCCGGCACTTTCATCACCGGCACGTCCTTGCCGTCTTCTTTCGTGCCACCGATGGTGTACACTTTATTATAGTAGTTGTTGGTGTAGCTGACCGTGTTCATGGCAAACATGACAACGATCTCGGGCTTGGAGTCGGTGTTGAAAAACTTGGTTGTCACGGTGGGGTCAAGGTCGACCATGCGGGCCCTGGTCTCACCCTCTTCAAAGGTGATATCGTCGGTCACGGTGCCCTGCAGGGTCATCGACGAGTCATAGATGTTGAAAGTGAAGCCGATTATCTCGTCTTCAAACTCGCCTTTGGTATAGCGGTAGTCGGCGGTGTAGAACCACACCGAGCCGTCGGGTCCCTCGAGATAGCTGTAGGAGGCCACGTTGTCAAAGTTGGCCGATGCCTCGGCCGCCGCGCGCTTGGCCCGGGGGGCATTGTTGAGTTTGTCAAGCTCGACGCCGGGCATGTTCCACGGGCGCTCGCCGCGATAGGGGCGCGGGGTCTTCAGCTTGGTCAGATGTCGGCCGATTGGCAACTGTGAGACATCTTTCAGGGAAACTGCCTCGACATATTGGGCTGCCGACCCGGCTATCATCAGTGACAATAGGCTCCAGGCGGCTTTCTTCAGGTATTGGTTCATTTGCGGTTTATATGATTGATTTGTATTTTTCGGATAGTGTCGTGTCATCCTTGCAGTCGCGGTGGTGTCGGCGGGACGACTGTTGACAATTTTCCTGCGGCAAAGGATGAATTGATTGGTTTTGACGTTTCAATTTGCAAAGTTAACACTAATAGTTGACATTGTGCTTATGATTCATCTGCTTTTCGTGTTTTTTCACGATTATTTCTTTTCTTTTTGTTCTTTTTGGTAAAAACGGTGACAAAAAGGGGCGTGTCAAGCCTGATGACTGACACGCCCTGTAAGGATAATCGTTTGTATCAAGTTAACGCACGAGGAACTTCTTGCCGTCGCGTATGTAGATGCCGGGGGCGAGGTCGGCCTCGGGATCCATCTCCACACCCATCAGGTTGAAGACACGGTCGTCAAAGGGATACTCGGGGGTGTATTGAATATCCTCGATGCCGGCGGGGTAGAATATATCCTGTCCGCTGAGCACGGTGCCACCCTCGTTCTGGGCCTGGGTGATGTGCTCTACCAGACCGTTGATATAGTGCTCGAGCATGGTGTAGCCGATCTCGTCGGTCACGTTGCGGTCTTCAGGGTCGTTGGGATCGAGACCGTTGGCAAGCTCCCACTCGTCGGGCATGCCGTCCTGGTCGGTGTCGAGGGGGGCGGCGAGACTGTTGAGTGTAGGCCAGCCCGAGGTGCCGTCGGGGTAGACACAGTCGGCCTGAGAGTCAAGGATGCCTGGGCTTTCTGAATAGGTGTGGCCGGCCGATGTTGTCCATGTGCTCGTGAAGGTGGTGATGCTGTCGCGGGCGTCTTTGCACATGAACTCGTCATAGATGTCGCGGTGCAGGCTGGCGCCGGCATAGGCCATCACCCTGTCAAAGGCCATCTCGGCGGTATGGGTTGTGACCGGTTCAAAATGGATCGGTTTGTTGATACGCATCGTGTCCTGGGTCTCCTTTGTGTAGGTGTTGTCGTTGTCCTTGCCGTTGGTGATCTGGTTGTAGATGCCGTATGTCCAGTTGTCTTTGGTCACCTCGGGGTATTTTGTGTTGACGTTGCCGTCAACATAATACTTGCCCCACACGTGCCACATCACGTCCCACGAGTTGGGTGATGATGTGTCGTGACCGGTATAGGAGGAGGTTCGGATGCCGGGGGCGGCGATACGCATCGCTTTTGCGCCCGAGCCGGTCAAAGGGCCGGGTTTGTAGTAGTTGTTGACAATGTTGACGTTCATGCCCTCGCCGCCATAGCAGCCGTTGCCACCCCAGTTGTAGATGACGTTGTTGCGCATGTCCATACGCTCGTCTTTCTGGGTGCCGGGACGCGGGCCAAGGCGGGGTGTGCGCGAGCTGTGGTGGCAGATGTAGTTGTGGTGGTAGGACGCGCCCGATCCACCCCAGTTGCCGCCATAGCCGTGGTTGCCCTTTGAGTGGCCGCTCTTGTAGAGGCTCTGGGCGACGATGTTCCACTGCACGGTGATGTTTTTTGAACCATATACACTGAGACACTCGTCGATCGACCAGCTCACCGAGCAGTGGTCGACAACGATGCGGTTGCCGTCCATGCCGCCAAGACCGTCGCCCTCGTGGTAGGCCACGTTGCGGTTGCCCAGACGGAAACGCATGTAGCGGATGATGGTGTTGGGTGCTGAAATAACAAAGGGATAGTCGGCGACACAGATGCCGTCGCCGGGAGCGGTCTGGCCGGCAATGGTTACGTTGGCGTTGCGCACCTTCAGCTCGCTCTTGAGGTAGATGGTGCCGCTGACGTCAAACACAATCGTGCGGGCTCCTGATTTGTTGATGGCCCAGCGCAGCGAGCCCTCCTCGTTGTCGTCGTCGAGGCGTGTCACATGGTAGACGGCGCCGCCGCGTCCGCCGGTAGTGATGCGGCCGAAGCCCTCACACCCGGGGAAGGCGATGAGCTCGTCGGTCTGTGCAACGGCGGCCTGAGGAAGAGCTATCGAGGCTATCAGGGCCAGGGTTGCGATAAGTTTAGGTTTCATTTGGATAATGTTAAAATAGTTGGCTTGGAAATTAGCGTTTGAGCACCTTGTCGGTCACCACGCGGCCGTCGGTGTAGGTCATGCGGCGGATGCTGATGCCCTGGGCAGGCTCTTCAAGCTGGATGCCCTGGAGGTTGAAGTACTCTATTTTGGCAACCTCGCCCTGAGACATCTCGACATCCTCGATGCCGGCGGGGTTGTTGTAGGCGGGGTAGTACTCGTCGACAGCGGTGAGAGCGTCGGTGTTGCCGGCCTTCATGATGTGCTCGACAAGCGAGTTGGCATAGACCTCGATGTTGGTGTACCAGCCGCGGGGGTCGATTGTGTAGAGATTGCCGTCGTCGGGATTGTTGGGGTCGAGGCCGTTGGCTTCCTCCCAGGCGTCGGGTATGCCGTCTTGGTCGGTGTCAAAGCCCTCGGGGCGGGTCTCCTCTTTGATGACGGGGAATGAGGGCACGCCGGCGTTCTGGGTCGGGATGCGGGGGTCGTTCACCCAGTCGACAATGCCTTTTGTGCCTGACTTGGCCGTAGTGCCGGGAACGGCAACATCGCCCTGATAGGTGACGGTGCCTGTTCGGGCCTCGTCCATCAGTCGGGCGTCGACGGCATCGCGGAAGAGGCTTGCACCGGCATAGGCGAGCACTTTGTCGTAGGCCACCTCGGCGCTGTGGGTTGTCACGTCGCCGGGGTTGGTGGGTTCGTCAAGCTTGAGGCGGACGCAGTCGTTGCCGTTGGTGTCTTTGACATACTCGACGCCCTCGCCATAGAAATGCTTGGCGTCGACGATGTATTTGTCGCCGTTGATGGTCTTGAGGCCGCTGTCGTAGGTGACACCTTTCCAGTCATAGAACGCGGGCTCGTCGGCAGCGGTGACATAGTTGCCGTCGATATAGTAGCGTGAGGCATATCCCTTGAGCTCGGTGGGTGTCGAGTTGCCGCTGTCGCCAACCGACACCTGGGTCACGTTGCGGGTGTTTTTGGTGCCGGGGCCGGCCTTGTAGTAGTTGTTGACGATGTTTATGTAACCGCCGCCGGGGCCGCCATAGCTGCCGGCACCGTTGCCCCAGTTGTAGAGCACGTGGTTGCGGAAGTCGACACGCTCGCCGTCGACAGTGCTGCAGTAGAGGGTCTTGTCATAGTTCTGCTGCTGATAGCGGGCGCCGTTGAAACGCGGGGTGCGGTTCTGGCAATGGGCGATGAAGTTATGGTGGAACGAGGCGTTCTTGCCGCCCCAGATGCCGCCATAGCTGTGTTGGCCCTTTGAGTGGCCGGGATTGGCCAGACCCTCGGCGATGGTTGACCACTGGAGGGTGAAGTTCTGGTTGTCATACACCGAGCAAACCTCGTCGATCGACCATGAGAACGAGCAGTGGTCGAGGATGATGTTGCGCAGGTTGCGGCTGAAGAAAGCGTCGGCGCCGTCGTTGACGTCGGTCACCTGGCTGCGGCGGAAGCGGATAAAGCGTATCACGACGTGGTGGGCCTTGTTGTTGATGGTTCGGAACGCCAGGGTGATGCCTTCGCCGGGAGCGGTCTGGCCAAGGATGGTCAGGTTATTCTGGTTGATTGACAGGTCGCTTTCGAGATAGATGGTGCCGCTGACGTCAAACACAACGGTGCGCTTGCCCGACTGGCTGATGGCCCAGCGCAGCGAGCCCTCGCCCGAGTCGTTAAGATTGGTGACGTGTATCACTTTACCACCACGACCGCCGGTGACATATCGGCCATGCCCCTCGGCACCGGGAAATGCCGGCGCCTGGTCATCGGCAAATGCTGCTACCGAGAGCATGGCAGCGGCAAGTGTCATTAATGATTTTTTCATATTTTTGATTGAATGGTTATAGATTTTCAGTTAAGAATCGGCATGATGCCATATTTTTGCAAAGGTAGTGAAATTTTTTGTTATAATTTTCAAGAGCAACGCTTTTTAACATAAATGATGACAATCTTCACCTGTAGGGTCAATACAATTTATAGGATCACCTCCACAATATTAATATGGCGATAAATTTGAATATGCAAAACTGCTAATAGGATAAAGCAGAAATGATTAATAATAAATGAACACTTTTTCATTCGGTAATAATCTTTCTTGAGTGTGTTTTTGGATTTTTGTTGCTTATTTGGCGATTGGATATACATTACCCAAAAATATCATAAATTCGTTGAGTTCTGTAACTCGTTGTATTTTTCTGTCATTTTCAACTAAATGCTGAGATAATGAATCTATTATAATATTTTTAATGAACTATTGATACTCCTCAAATCCTGGTAATAGGGAACGAATTTCAGGTGCGGAAAGCCAATACATAAAATAACACAATCTTGAAAAATTATCATTGATGGTCATATTGTCACGGCCTTCAAAACCTGTAACGTTATTGGATTTAAAAATGCATTTGGATTGCTGATCAAATACACTTAAGGATCTGTAAAACGTGGACCATTGTTTTGGGTATTGTCTGACCATATCCTTTGTTACATCCGGCAAGGTATCCATCCCCCATCGGATCAAATTTTTATATGAGTTCATGAGGCTTGCTGTATCGATTTTGAGTTCCAAGCTATGAATTTCCTTTCGCGTAGTACCTATTTTAAAATTATATGAATCTGCATCTTCGTATATCAGACACCACTTTTTGCCATGATGACCATAGTCGAATATTATGAATTGCTTATTGGAGACAATCTCTTTAATAGAATCCGGTAAAAGCTCTAACGAAATATATAGATTATTATCAATGGTATCGTTTATACTATCAGCACCCATATTTAAACTTATGAGAATGAATATGGGAACAAATAGCATTTTTACGACTGTTTTTTTTATTACTACTATTTTCATATTACCTCCAAAGATACTAATTGATATTTAATAATCAAGATATGCTAAAATTTATTACTACATGAACTTGTCTTTATAACCGTATGAAGCATGTTGGAATTTCAATGGCAACGCTTTTTAACATAAATGATAAGAATGACAGTGATGCAACCGGGCCTTGTCGAGGCTTGGCTGCATCACCAGTTTATTGTCGGTCGGTTGGTTGCCTTATTCCATCCCTATGGTCGGGTCGATCTCGGGTGTTTCATACCACTTGCTGTACATCAGATAGTTGTGGGCTATTTTGCGGTTCAGCTCGGCGGCTTGGGCGGGGTCGACCATCTTGATGAACCGGGCGGGAGCGCCGGCCCACATCTCGTTGGGGCCGATGACCGTGCGCGACAGCACGACCGAGCCGGCGGCCACCAGCGCGCCCTCGCCAACGACGGCATCGTCCATCACGATGGCTCCCATGCCTATCAGCGCCAGGTTGTGGATGGTCGCGCCGTGGATGGTCACGCTGTGGCCAATCGAGACATCGTCGCCTATGTTGATGGTCGACTTGCGGAAGAGGGTGTGCAGCACCGAGCCGTCCTGGATGTTGACGCGGTTGCCTATCCTGATTGTGTTGACATCACCGCGCAACACGGCGTTGAACCAGATGCTGCACTGCGAGCCGACGGTGACATCGCCCACAAGGGTGGCGGTGGGGGCGAGGAATGTGCCTTCGCCCACGACGGGGGTGAACCCGCGAACGGGGATTATATGTGCCATTGTCGTTGTTTGTTACTTGCGGTTGATGGGACGGGTGCGGTCGGCCAGCCAGCGGCGCGACTCTTCGTCGGGGAGCAGGGGGGCGAGCTCATCGGCGACCTGACGGTGGTAGGCGTTGAGCCAGTCGATCTCGTCGTCGGTCATTATGTCGAGGTCAAACAGGGCCAGGTCGAAGGGGAAGAGGGTGAGTGTCTCAAAGCGGTAGAAGTCGCCAAACTCTTTGTCGGACATGGCCGGGACAACCAATGTGAGGTTCTCACAGCGTATGCCCCATT
The DNA here is from genome assembly GCA_964394205.1 of uncultured Muribaculaceae bacterium. Taxonomy (GTDB): domain Bacteria; phylum Bacteroidota; class Bacteroidia; order Bacteroidales; family Muribaculaceae; genus HGM05190. The sequence goes on from CAYMVS010000037.1 coordinate 19,696, forward strand.
TCCCCTCGCGGTAGAGGCCGGGCTCGTTGGAGGTTATCATGCCGGGCACCAGCGGCGCGGGCTTGTAGATCAATGAGATTTTCTGGGGTCCCTCGTGGACGTTGAGGAAGTGGCCGACGCCGTGGCCGGTGCCGTGCAGGTAGGTCAGGCCGTCTTTCCACAGGAACTGGCGGGCGAGGATGTCGAGCTGCAGGCCGTTGGTTCCGCGCGGCCAGACGGCGGTGGCGAGCGCGATGTGCCCTTTCATCACGAGGGTGAAGTCGCGGCATTGGCGCGGGGTGGGGGTGCCGATGGCGATGGTGCGGGTGATGTCGGTGGTGCCGTCGAGGTATTGGGCGCCCGAGTCGATCAGCAGCAGGTTGTCGCCGTCGATGGTGGCGCAGGTGTCATTCTCGGCCTCATAGTGGACAATGGCGCCGTTGGGGCCCCATCCGGCGGCCGTCGCAAAGCTCTTGTCAAAAAACAAGGGCTGGGCCGAGCGGTGTTTGAGCAATATATCGTCGACCTCGACCTCGGTCAGGCCACCCTCGGCGGCCCGTTTCTCAATCTCCATCATCGCGCCGACAAGGGCCGCGCCGTCGCGGCGCATGGCGTCGCGGATGCCGTTGACCTGGGTCTCGTTCTTGCATGCCTTGAAGTCGGCGACCGCCGAGCCGGCCTCGACAACTTTGTCGCCAAGGATGGTTGCAAGTATCCCGGCTGTCTGTGAGCCCGACAGATGCACCTTGGCGGTGGCGGGCAGGTCGGTGAGGAACCGCTCTATATTATTATAAGGTGAAACCGACACGTTGATGCTGTCGAGATGGGCCTTGACCTCGGGGGTGATCTTGTCGGGGTTGACAAAGAGGATGTTGCCGAAAGAGCGCGACAGGAAGAGGAACGCGTAGACCACCGGGTTGTAGGGGATGTCTCGGCCTCGCAGGTTGAGCGTCCACGCGATCTCGTCGAGAGCCGATATCAGGATCGAGTTGGCCTTGGCGCTCTCGGCCCGGGCGAGCACGAGCTCGATTTTTTCGGCAGCCGGCTGGCCGGCGTAGATGTCGTCGTGGATGATCAGGGGCGTGTCGGGGAGCGCCGGGCGGTCGGTCCAGATGCCGTCGATCGGGCGGAAGTTGACCTCGAGTCGGAGGCCGGCGGCATCGAGGGCTTTCTTAAGCTCGCGGGTTGCCTCGATGGTGAAGAGCATCCCGTCGATGCCTACTGTCGCGCCAGAGGGCAGGGTGGAGGTGAGGTAGTCGATGATGGAGGGGGTGTCGGGCAGCCCGTCTTTCATAAGGACGATGCCGGTGCCCTCAAGCTGGTCGGCGGCCTGGATGAAGTAGCGCGAGTCGGTCCACAGCAACGCCGATGAGGCGGTCAGCACAAGGTCGCCCGCCGAGCCGGTGAAACCGGTCAAAAAGCGGCGCACCTGCCAGTGGGAGGCGAGATACTCGCTGCTGTGGGGGTCGGCCTGGGGGAAGATGGCCGCGTCGATGCCGGCCTGTTTCATCAGTTGGCGCATAGCGTCGAGGCGCCCTATAACTTTATTTTTCATGATTTGGCATGTTTGGTTTCTTTTGTCCTGGGGTTTGCTAAATCGCAAAAACGGGGTAGCGAGTCACTATCCCGTTTGTCTGGCGAGGCAAAGTTATACAAAATTTTTTAATCCTCGGCCGTTGACCCGTTGAAAAATCTATATGAAAAATCACGCCCGTTGCCCGATCAAAACGCCGCCCTTGAGGCCTCTCCGACGCGTCGGGCATTGTTGATTTGGTGCCGGAAACGGTGCTTAACAAAAAATAACAGAATGGGGTAATATGATATGGGTTGATGTAAGTGGTTGATATATAGCGATGTGATGTTTTTGTTGTCTTTTTGATGAGAAAAATTGTTCAAGAAAGTTTGCACAATTGAAAAATTGGTTATAATTTTGCAACGCTTTTGAGGGGGACGACCGTTCCGGTGATAAAGCGATAGGACATTGCAAGTTTTTGTAATTCATTACCGAATGCCTCTTTAGCTCAGTTGGCCAGAGCACGTGATTTGTAATCTCGGGGTC
>CAYMVS010000038.1:0-20600 GCA_964394205.1 uncultured Muribaculaceae bacterium
GCAACGCTCGATCCCGACCTGAGAATCAAGGGCCAGGAGAACGCCTACAAGACCGTCATCACCGGAGCCGTCGGCGGCGCGGCAGGCGTGATCCACGCCGCGTCGACCGCCACAACCGACTGCCAGCCCAACGACAACGTTGAGGCCCTGCGCGTCTATCTCGACAAGGCCAACATCGAGGCCCGTCCGCTGTGGAAACCGATGCACCGCCAGCCCGTTTACAGAAACGCCCCGGCCTACGTCAACGGAGTCTCCGAATCCCTCTTCAAGGTCGGCATCTGCCTCCCCGCCGGCCCCTACGTCACCGACGACGACATCCGCTACATCGTCGACACCATCAAAGACGCCATCGAAGCATGAAAGTACTTGTAACAGGAGCCGCCGGCTTTATCGGGAGCGCGGTCTGCAAACGACTGCTTGACCGAGGCGATGTGGTCGTCGGTATGGATAACATCAATGACTACTATGACCCGGAACTGAAGTATGGCCGTCTTGCCAACCTTGGCATTGCAAAAGAGGCGGTTGGGTGGTATAAGTTTGCTAGGAGCTCGACAGAGCCAAACTTCGAGTTCATCCGTATGAACATGGAGGACAAGCAGGCTATGCTGATGCTTTTTGCCAATGGCAATTTTGATGCCGTCATAAGTCTTGGAGCTCAGGCAGGTGTGCGTTATTCCATCACTAATCCAGACGCATACATTGAGAGCAATATCGATGGTTTCATCAATGTGCTTGAAGGTTGCCGCCACAATAAGGTCAAACACCTTGTTTATGCATCATCGTCGAGCGTGTATGGACTGAACGGCAAAGTGCCATTCTCGGAGCATGACGGGATTGCCCATCCGGTCAGCCTTTATGCCGCCACCAAGAAGAGTAACGAGTTGATGGCCCATGCCTATTCACAACTCTACAATCTGCCCACCACCGGCCTCCGCTTCTTTACCGTCTATGGCCCGTGGGGACGACCTGATATGTCCCCCTTCCTATTCATAGATGCTATACTTCATGACCGCGCCATCAAGGTGTTCAACAATGGCGACATGCTGCGTGACTTCACCTATATAGATGATATAGTAGAGGGCGTTGTCCGCATCCTTGATGTTATACCGGAAGGCAACAGGGACTGGAATGAAACGAATCCCGACCCTGCGGTTTCGCCGGCACCTTACCGCATCTATAACATAGGCAACCAGCAACCCACAAAGCTGATGGACTATATAGCCTGCATTGAGAACGCGATTGGTCGGGAGGCAAAGAAAGATTTTCTGCCGATGCAGCCCGGGGATGTCTATCAGACCTACGCCGACTCTTCGGCACTCGGCGCGGCCACAGGCTTCAGGCCCAACACTCCGCTCCAGACAGGCATCGACCGCACAGTCGCGTGGTTCAGGGAATATTACAATTTGTAAGCACACAGATAATGAAACGATATAACATAGCAGTTGCCGGGACAGGATATGTAGGGCTGAGCATCGCCACATTGTTGGCTCAGCATAATCACGTCACAGCAGTTGATGTGATAGCCGGGAAAGTAGAGAAAATCAACAACCGTGTTTCTCCCATTCAGGACGATTACATAGAGCGATATCTTGCCGGGAAAGACCTTGACCTGACGGCGACTCTTGATGGCGCGACGGCCTACAGGGATGCCGATTTCGTTGTCATCGCAGCTCCGACCAACTACGATCCGGTAAAGAATTTCTTTGATACCCACTGTATAGAGGATGTGATTGACCTTGTGCTTAGCGTCAATCCAGATGCAGTGATGGTAATCAAGTCAACCATCCCCGTGGGATATTGCCGCAACCTTTACGTCAAGTATGCGGCTAAAGGAGCAAAGCAGTTCAATCTGCTGTTTTTCCCTGAATTTCTTCGCGAGAGCAAAGCGCTTTACGACAACCTCTATCCTTCACGCATAATCGCCGGTGTGCCTAAGGTGATCGATCGGCCTGAGTTTGCCAAAGAAAACGAGGCAATCCTGGCAGTGACCGATGTGGATAAGATGAACGAGGCAGCCCGCATCTTTGCCGGTTTGCTCCGGCAAGGAGCAATCAAAGAAGACATACCCACGCTCAGTATGGGTATGAAGGAAGCAGAAGCGGTAAAACTCTTCGCCAACACCTATCTCGCTCTCCGAGTTAGCTACTTCAACGAACTTGACACATACGCCGAGGTCAAAGGCCTGGATTCACGGGCAATTATTGACGGCGTAGGTCTTGACCCGCGAATCGGCCCACACTACAACAATCCTTCGTTCGGCTACGGTGGTTACTGTCTGCCAAAGGACACTAAGCAACTGCTTGCCAACTATGCTGAAGTTCCACAAAACATGATGTCTGCAATCGTAGAGTCAAACCGCACCCGAAAAGACTTTGTTGCCGACCAGATTCTCCAGAAAGCCGGGTGGTACAGTGAAAACGCACAATACCGTTCAGGTGAAGTGCCATGCACCATCGGGGTCTACCGTCTGACAATGAAGTCCAATTCCGACAACTTCCGCCAGTCATCGATCCAGGGCGTGATGAAACGCATCAAAGCCAAGGGCGCTCAGGTGATCATCTATGAGCCAACCCTTGAAGACGGCACAACATTCTTCGGCAGCCTCGTGGTCAACGACCTGGCCAAGTTCAAGGAGCTATCCCAGGCCATCATCGCCAACCGATACGACCCGTGTCTCGACGACGTGGAGTCAAAAGTATATACCCGCGACATCTTCCGCCGCGACTGACAATGGCATGTAAGACCTAAGCCAGAATTGTCAAAAGAAACTGTAGAAACCGTGGAAGGATGCCATATTCGTAAAAGATTCTACGGCAATTTGTTCGTTATACAGCCTAATGGAAAAACACCAACTGATTGCGGCCTTGTAAAAGTGTGATGGGTGAAAAAGAATTTCTTGGACGCTAATCAAATGTGGCTGAATAATATAAAATTGGTTCCAAGCCCTCTCAATCGAAAAGATTCGATCGAGAGGGTTTTATATAAAGTTTTGGCATATCGTCACTTGTTCGTAACCATACGAAATAAGCCGACTTTTTATATGGTGTTTTGATTGCGAACTTTGCGGTCAAAAACGCCATGTTTAATCTGAATGAAAGTAACAGGATAGTCATGTCTCAACATCCTGCAGACATGCGTATGGTTACAGTTTGGTATAGTCAATCGAAAGAGCGGGTCAGCTGACAGGGCCGGCACGTCACCCACCGGTCCTGTCGGCCGACCCGAAAGAACCTGAGTGATATTTATTATTTACTGATTGGTGGTAATTTCAGAAGTGCATTATATACGGTAGCAGAGATTTGGGCGATAAAATCTTCTGTTGTCGGCACATCGTAACCTGAATTTTCTATAAAAACAGCAATTGAATAATTGTGTCCCGATGGCAAGTGAATGTAGCCGACATCATTTATAGCCATTAATCGACCATCGGGAAGTTCAAATCCTGTTCCTGTCTTATGCCCGACAATTACATCTGCATTTAATAGATGTTTAACAAGCCGATTTTTACCGGTTGTGCAATTTTCCATCAACTGTTTTAATTTTCCCGTGTATTCATCAGTGAAATCTCTATCAAAGCGCGACAACAATTTTGCCATTGCCAAAGGTGTCGCGGTATTGGAATATGCCAACATATTATTCTGGTGTATTTGGTCCTCAGTTGATGAAACTCTAATATCGCCAACACCATATTGCTTCAATGACTCTGAAACAAACTTTATGGATGGCAATAGACTGAGAAGAATATCGGAAGCATTATTGTCACTTTCTTGTAAAGCATAAGCAAGTAATTCATTCAGTGACACATTTACAGTGTCAATGTTTGTGTATCGCTCGCGCATCGGGCTGTATGTGTTTTCTTTAAGGTCATTCTTTGTGACAGTTATTGAATCAGGGAGCAATGTCGCGCCTTTACGTAAATAATCTCCCAGTGCGATTGCAATAGGCAACTTATACACACTTAACATAGGAAACTGGCGATTGCCATTTACCGAGATAGTATCGACTCCATCAACGATAACTGCAACACCTATGATTGCGTCTTTGCCCGAAATAATCTGTTCAATTTGATTTTGCAGAGGTGTGGTTCCATAGGTAGGCATAAACGATGTAAGCATACCAAAAACCGTCAATGCCAATACAAGTATTATTTTTTTCATGCTATATATATTCGTTAATATCAAATCGTTTAGATGCAAAGAAAGATATAAATCATGAAATTTCCCAACCTGCTCGATCGTTAGAAATAATAAGAAAGGGTTAGATATGCGCCTTGCAGAAAGGATTTTTGGGGATAAAACTCCCTGAAAGAAACACCCTTATAAGACAGTTGGCGATATTGGCTGTACACGTCAAGATTTGACATCATATATCCTGCCGATATTCCTAAAGGACCGATATTGGCGTATATACCTAAACGCAGGTCAAGAGCGAACCATTGACCATTAGTGGTACTAACATTCTTATACTCAAAATTTGGCCATATACTATACTGTCGTATGTTTACATGTGAATACGGAATATTAAGCATAACACCCGGCTCGGCAAATAGCCCTAAATCAACCTGTTTAAATTTTATAGCAGGTGATTTGAAAATTGCAGACGGTCGCAGATATAAATTGAAAGGCTTTGAGTCATCACTGTCTATATCCCAATCTTTTCCAGACGGCCATCCTTCTTCAAAATACACTTTCCACCCACCAACGGCACCCCCGACGCCGACATATTTATTAAACATATAATGATAAGCTCCTTCCAATTGCCAGGAATCAGAAGAAGTTAACAATCCGCTTAAAGCAGCTCGGTTATGTGAGAACTCAAAGTTTTCTTCTTTCCTATTCTCAGCAAGAATAGAAAGAGCAGAAAATATTGCAATTACGACTATGCCAATTCGTTTCATATTTTGCAAAGGTAACATAAAACCGTGAGATTTCTACGACAATACCAGCTCTCATTCCTTTAAAACGCATTGTTTGAAGAAAAAACACTCTTTTTTATAGCCCCCCCTTTATTAATCTTCACCATGATCGGGCGCGTTATATAAATCGAGATCAAAAAAAAGATAAAAGGGGTCGGCTGCCACCCACCGGTCCTGTCTGCTTCCTCCAAATTTTAACAAATGGTGAAGACACAAAAAAGACCACTGAAAACGTCGAGTGGATGAAATAGTCTCCGCAGCGAATGACATCAGCAGTCCTTTTATGACTGCAAATATAGTAACTTTTTATGATATAATAAAGCTCTATGATGAAATTTAGGGCCGTTATTCTTGTTTGACAGGCTCTGACTCGACAGGTTGTTGCTTGAGGGCAGCGGGATGTCAAGTTGTGGTTTTAATCGGTGGCGGGGCCTGGTTCTGTCAAAAGGTGAATCTGTCATTCGGTTTTGGGTCGGTTGCCGGGGCGACGGCGGTTGCGGTTGCGTCGCTTGGGGGCTTTCTTGTCGGCCGTTTCGGGTTTTTGGTCGGTTGTGCCGGCTTTTGGCGCTGAGGCTTGATGGGTGGTTGACTGTGTTTTCTTTTTCGGGCGGTTGCCGGGGCGACGGCGGTCGCGGTCGTTGCGTGGTTTCTCCTGACGTGAGGGGCGGCTCGGTTTGTTGTCGGCAAGCTCGGCGGGAACATCGGCACGCGGCACTTTCATCTCGATGAGGCGCTCGATGCGCTCAAAGGCCATGCTGTCTTTGCGGCACACAAAGGTGGCGGCTTTGCCCGAGGAGGCGGCGCGGGCGGTGCGTCCGATGCGGTGCACATAGTCTTCGGCGTCGCGCGGCACGTCATAGTTGATCACCATCGAGATGTCGTCGATGTCGATGCCGCGGGCCACAATGTCGGTGGCAAGCAGCACGTCAACGCGGTTGGCTTTGAAGTCGAGCATCACCTTGTCGCGCGTGGGTTGGTCGAGGTCGCTGTGCATCTCGGCAACGTTGAATTTGCGGCGTAGGGTGCGACTCAATTCTTTGATTTTCTGTTTTGACGACGAGAAGACTATGACACGCTTGGGGGGCTCTTGGGTGAAGATGCGCGTCAACAGTTCAACCTTGGCGCTGTCGGCCACAAAGTAGGCTCGCTGGTCGATGTTGTCGGCGGGCTTGGAGACGGCGATTTTCACCTCGACGGGGTCTTTGAGGATGTTTTTGGCAAGCGTCTTTATCTTGGGCGGCATCGTGGCCGAGAACATGAGTGTCTGCACATCGGCAGGCAACGCGCTGTATATCTTCATGATGTCGTCAAAAAATCCCATATCGAGCATGCGGTCGGCCTCGTCGAGTATGAAGAACGAGACTCTCGAGAGGTCGACATAGCCCATGCTTTGATGGGCTAACAGTCGCCCGGGGGTTGCGATTACCACGTCGGCCCCCATGGTGAGGCTCTTCTTCTGTTGGTCAAAGGTTTTGCCGTCGGTGCCACCGTAGATTGCCATGCTGCTCACGGGCAGGAAGTAGGCAAAGCCTTGCATCTGCTGGTCGATTTGTTGTGCCAGCTCACGCGTGGGGGCCATGACCACACAGTTTATGGCATCGTCGGGCATGTATCCGTCGGCCAGCAGGTCGATGACCGGCAGCAGGTAGGCCGCGGTCTTGCCGGTGCCTGTCTGGGCTACCGCGAGCAGGTCCTTGCCGCTCAGAGCCACCGGTATGGCCTGCTCTTGAATTGGGGTACACTCGTCAAAGTGCATGGCGTCGAGGGCGTCAAGCACATCATCGTTATATAAAAGCTCGTCAAATTTCATCGGTTTGCTTGTTTTTTAAAAGGTGAAGTGGAGTGCGACCCTGACGCCGCGCTTGTCGGCGCCGGGCACATCGCGGTATGTAAGGCGCCAAACATAGTCGACGCGTAAGATTTTAAACAGGTTGTCGATGCCCACGGCGGCCTCCAAGTAGGGGGTGTGGCCCATGGGTGTGGCCTTGGCCAGGGCCGGAAAACGGAACAGCTCGGGGCTATTGGCGGGGTTGTTGCGCGCCGTCAACTCGCCCCACACTCCCCTGACGGCAAATGCCTCTCTCAGTTTCAGCCGGTTGATGAGAGGGATGTAGTTGAGGATGGCTCCATTGGCCCAGTAGGTAAAGTCGACCGACACATAGCTGTCGTTGATAAACTCCATGGGGGTCATCAGCGCAAAGCTCTCGGGCTGGATGGTGTAGGAGAGGTTGGCATTGGGTATCAAAAGGTTGGGGTACTGGGCGCGTGTCCAGATGTGGCCCCCTTTGACAATGATGTCGGTGTAGCCGAAGGCCGACAGCCAAAAGCGTTTCTGCACACTGACCTCGGTCTTGTTGAAGGTGAACATGTTGCCGCCAACACCGGCGGGAGCCACCGTGTGGCTAATCATAAACACCGGCGCGTCGAGATTGATAGGGTAGCGGTAGGTCTTTGACTGGACAAATTTCTCGCCGGGCGCATACCTGAGGGTAATGTTGAGCGAGGTCATCGTGTAGTGGCCGCGCGACATGCCGTCGCCGTTTACAAACGGCATGAACTCGGTTGCCTCCTGCCGGTCGCTCTCCATGGCGGCCACAACCGAGAAATTGTTTTCAAGCTCGAGGGTGTATTCAACCTTTGACAGCCTGTGATAGGTCATCATGTCGTCTTTTGCGCGCTTGAGCGAGAGAAAGACGTTGTCGGGGTTGGTGAACAGATAGTGCTGTCCGATCATGTCGACGTCATAAAGATGGGTGGCGCGCACCGAGTGGACCGGAAACTCGCGCGAGTGGTATTTTTTGCGGTCGAAGGAGTATTCCAGTTCGCCCGAGTATTTCCAGCGATGGTCTTTTGTGCCGTAGGCTACATATCCCCTGCCAAACCAGTGGGGCGACAGGTTGGCTGTAGTCATCCCGCCGGCTCGCAGCCTGACCCCTTCGAGCGAGTTGAAGCTGATGGTGGTATTCATCGGGCCAATGTCAAACTTGCTTTCCTTGCCGGTGGCGATATATCCTGTCACAAGTATTTTGATGATCTTCTCGGTCCAGTAAAACAGCGGGACATCTCTCAGTGACGCCATCATGTCGGTGAGGCGCCCATAGTCATCGCGGTCATCGCTCTGCTGCCCGCGCCAGAATGTCGAGTCGCGCCGCGTGGCCCCCTTTTCAACAATAGTCTGGGCGAGCTCGCCAAAAATCGACGGGTCTTGTGGAGGGGTGAACTCATGGTTGGAGTAGGCCGTGTTGCGACGTGCATATAGCCCCTGGGTGCCGGGCAGCAGGCTGGCCTCGATTATCATGTCGTCGCGTTGCTTGAGTCGCGAGCCGTCGGGGGCGCGCTCATAGTCCTGCACAATGAAGAGGCGGTCGATAAAGTTGACATTGATGTTACGGGGCACGTTGAGCTGAAGGCGTTTGATAAACATTGTCGAGTCACCCTCGACCACATAAAAGCGACCGGTGAAGCCAAACGACCGGTCGTTATGGGGCACAAATGTCAGCTCTACACAGCGCTCGTCGCCAATATTGACAGTGTCGGTGATATAGAATTTGTAGAAATCGGGCGCCAGGCGCGACAGAGGGCTGACAAATCGGTTATGCAGCAGGTTGATATCGTTCTGATAGACATCGACCTCGCGCATGACGTCTTCATAGAATAGCCTGAGGCTCTCAGGGTCAATCATCTCGTCGAGCCCGGTTTGTCTCACCCCGGTCACAATCTCCTTCTCGCTCTCTGGGTTTGACCGGTGGTAGACACCGGCGGCCTTTTCCCTGACCGAGAGATTTAGCACCGGCTGCCCCGACACCTCCGATGTGTCGATATAATCGGTCAGAAACGGGAATTTGTTGAGCATCCATCCCCCTCCCGAGCCCTCGGTCTGGTCGCCGGGGTTAAAGTTGTTGAGACCTATGGTGATGCGCTCAAACTTGTTGTATTGGTAGTTGGGGAGCCGGCGCGGGTCGGTCAACTCCTGGCGGGCGCGTATCTTGCGCATCAGCTCGAGGGCCTTGTTGTTCTTTTTGCTGTAATTCTCCTTGCCGGGGCGTATGGTGATCTCGGTCAGTTTGACCCCCTGGGGAAGCAGCGTTATTCTCAACCCGGTCATGTCGGTGTCGGCGGCTGGGATCGTTACCGGTTTATAGCCCATGGCCGAGAACCCTATCGAGCGGAAAGGACGGTCGACAGAAATGTTGAATTTTCCCTCCTCATTGGCAATCACACCACGGTCGCTGCCATGCAGAAACACAGCGGCAAAGGGCACCGGGTTGCCCGAGACGCTGTCGACCACCACACCCTCAACCCTCGACGGGGCGGCCATCGCGGCCGGCCAAGTGGTCAGGAGTAGCAGCGTGGTTGTGAGTAACGTAATGATATACTGATTGTTGTGTTTTAGAGATTTCAAAATTTCCGTTTTTCCAACATTCTGTCTAATTTTGCAAAGTTACTCAAAAAATTATATTTCACCAAAATGGGAGTTGAAATAGAGCGCAAATATCTGGTAATCAATGACAGCTATAAACAGATGGCGGCCGGTTCACGTCACATTGTGCAGGGCTATCTGTCAACACGTGTCGACGGCACGGTGAGGGTCAGGATTTGTGACGACCGTGCTTTTCTGACCGTCAAGAGCGCCAACGATGGCGCGCGCCGCGGCGAGTGGGAGTATGAGATACCGGTGGTCGACGCGTCGGAGATGCTTGAGCATATCGACCCGACAACTCGGCTCATCGACAAGACGCGCTATCTCGTGCCCGCCGACAACGGTCTCCTCTGGGAGATAGACGAGTTTCACGGCAGCCTCGCCCCGCTCGTTGTCGCCGAGATCGAGCTGCGATCGACCGATATCGAGGTGCCGATGCCCGATTTCATAGGTCGCGAGGTGACAGCCGACGCCCGCTACTACAACTCTACGTTAAGCAAATTCATCGACAAACAGTAAAAATGCGGGCGATATAGTTGTCACAGCCGATGATTTTTTGGTATTTTTGCAATTAAATAATCATATCCAATCACTCACCCCTAATATCAATGAAAAAATCAATTCTTGCCCTGTCGGCAATCTTAATGATTGCGTCATGGGCGCATGCCGAGTCGGTAACGGCTACATGGCAGCTCGGCGACCCTGACAACCTGCAGGCTGTGGTTGTCGACGGCGGCGCGACGGCCACCACCATGATTACCACATCATTCACCCGCGGCAGCCAGATAAGCGAGGTCAGGGCCCTCACGCGCTCTGGAGCCGACACGGGCTTTGACGCGGTGGACTATACACCTGCTTTTGCGGCGCTTAAACCCTCAACCAAGGTGACCTCAAAGACGGCCGGCCACTGCCTGTCGTTCACGGTGACACCCTCGGCGGGCCACTCTTTCAAGCCCACCGCCGTGTCGTTTGACGCTGTGAAAATTGGCACCGATGCCGGCGCGGTCGATGTTTACTATACCGTGGGCACCGCGGCCGACGTGGCTGTAGCAACCGGTATCGCCCCTCTGCGCAACAAAGTGACATCTTCAAACTCAACCGGCTTCAGCCATCATGAGTACAGCTTTGGCGATGTTATGGCCGAGGGTGTTCCCTTCACCATCACGCTCTACATCATGAACATCAATGGCGCCGACAACTCGTCGGCCAAAGAGATCGGCTTCAGAAATGTTACCGTCAAGGGTGCCGTCGACGAGGAAATTTATGATGTGAAGCAGTTTGTGACCTCGTTTTCATGTACCGGCGCCACAACCATGGGTCAGTCATCGACCATTGACCTGCTCCCCTTGGTTGCCGATTTGAAAAACGGAGAGACAATCGCCTACAAGACAAAACTTTTTGGCGAGCCCGACAATTTCAAGGTAACCACCGTTGCCGGCTATAGCCACCAGGTGACCTATGACAACCGGAAGGCAACGGTCGGCATCTTGCGCGACGGTGTCGAGGTGATGAATTTCAATGTGCGTTTTGCCGTGACCAATCGGGGGCCCAAGCCTGCTGCTCAGCCGCTCAAGCGAGGCCTGATGTCGCTCAGCCTCACCGGTGCCGGCATGGGAACGGGCAACCTCGTGTCATGGCGTCACCGCGTGGCCGACGGTTATGGAGTAAAATACCGGCTTTATCGCGGCTCGACGGCTGAGGTGCAGGATGTGGTGCTCAACGAGGGCCTTTACATCATTGACCGCACAAACTTCAACGACCTTGAGGGAACCACCTCCGACTATTACCGCCTGGAGACATATAACGCTGCCGGCGCCCTGCTCGAGACCGAGGTCAGCGGCAAGACATGGAACGACCAGGTGCTGCGAATCCCCACCAACCGTCCGGCCGACCGCGACGGCGCCTCCTACACCCCCAACGATGCAAGCTACTGCGACATGGACGGCGACGGCGAGTATGAAATCATCCTCAAATGGTCGCCATCAAACGAGAAAGATGCGGCCAGCACCGGCGCTACCGCTCCAGCCTACTTTGACTGTTACAAACTTGACGGCACTCAGCTGTGGCGCATCGATGCCGGCCACAACTTCTTCACAAGCGCCCACACCATGCAGTTTATTGCCTGGGACTTTGATGGCGACGGCTATGGCGAGTTTATGATGAAAACGGCTCCAGGCACCATCGACGGCGAGGGAAACTATGTGCTGCTTGGCGACGATGACCCTGAAGAGAACCTCCTGAGCAGTCGCGGAAAGCAGGATCATGGCTCTGAATATATTACCGTCTTTGACGGATTGACCGGCGCCGAGCTTGCCACAATTCCCTATCACACAGACTATAATACCGGCAAGAGCTACTGGGGCGACAGCAATCAGAATCGCTCGGAGCGCTATCTTGCCGCCCTGGCCTATCTCGACGGCCCCGATGCCAATCCGAGCCCCATCTTTGCCCGCGGTTATTACTCGGGAGCCTTTGTCGGCGCTTACGACTGGGACGGCACCACGCTCAAAGAGCGTTGGGTGAGCCGCAACACACAGAGTGGTAAGGGCCTGTGGGGCGAGGGTGCCCACTGGATTGCCGTAGGCGACTGTGACGGCGACGGCAAGCATGAGATTGTCTATGGCTCGGCAGCCCTCGACCACGACGGCACCCTGCTGTATCGGACCGGTCTCAAGCATGGCGATGCCCTTCACCTGGGCGATTTCCTCCCCGACCGACCCGGCCTGGAGGTGTTCATGGTCCACGAAGACAGCCCTTACGGTTGTGACTTGCGCGATGCCGCAACCGGCGTGCTCATATACCATCAGACAGCCTCGGGCGACACGGGCCGTGGTGTGATAGGTCACTTTGACCCCTCAAAGAGTGCCTCTCAGTACTCTCACAGCTCCGACCCCGGCTTGCACGACTGTTTGACCGGCGAGCGTTACACCGAGGGCTGGAATCCCGGTGGCGGCGGCTCAATGAACAACCGCATCTATTGGGACGGTGACCTCTATGATGAGCATTACGACAAGAGCTGTCTTGCAAAATGGAACCCCGAGGCCGGTGGCTTCTGGCGCCTCCAGGTCAACAAGACCAACTACACGATCGGCAAACTTAACAACAGCTCAAAGTACAATCCCTGTGTGCTCGGCGACCTTCTCGGCGACTGGCGCGAGGAGTTGGTGCTGTGGGACGAGAATACCTTTGAGTTGCTCATCAACGCCACAAGCTACACCTCCGATTACCGTATCCCTCACCTGATGGACGATCTCAACTACCGCGTTCAGGTTGTCAACCAAAACTGCTGTTACAACCAGCCTCCCCACCTGTCGGTTGACCCTGCCGTTGTCTATGCGTCCAATCCCAATGTCGCTAAGCAGGAAGACTTGTCGGGCATTGACGCTATAAGCACAGATTTGCCCTGCAACAGCGACGATGCGGTCTACAACCTTCAGGGAATACGCGTCAACGACATCTCGACTCCCGGCATCTACATTTGCCGCGGGAAGAAATTTGTGGTAAGATAAAGTCGTTGCTCCATTTTTTTGACAACCCTCAAAACCTCACCCGTAGGTGTCGTTTTGAGGGTTGTGCCCGTCACGACGCGGGCCGTTATTTTTTGAATGACCGTTATAATAATGTATGAGCCGATTACGTTATTGTTTAGATGAAACGAAAAATTGCTGATATTGGATATTGCTTGATGTCGGTGTTTGTGATGCTGCTCGTGCTGTCGTCATGCAGTGGCGCCAAACTGTCGGTGGCCGATGAGCAGATGGCTCGCGGAGAGTTTTATGACGCGTCAAAGACCTACCGCAAGGTCTACAACAAACTGACCAAACGCGAGGAGCGCGCCCAACGCGGCGAGGTCGCCTTCAAAATGGGGCTGTGTTACGACCGGTTGGGCCAGGCGGCACGGGCCTCGGCGGCGTTTCAAAATGCAATCCGTTACGGTTACCCCGACTCGACAGCCCACTTTCTGCTCGCCAAGTCGCTCCACGCCGAGGGCAAGTATGCCCAGGCTGTCAAGGAATATGACGCATATCTGGAGCTTGATGTCGACAACCCAAAGGCGGTGGCCGGTCGCGACGGTGCCCGCCTGGCGGCCAATCTGAAACGCAACAAGACAAGATATGTGGTCAAGCAACCGCGGTTTATTAACTCGCGCCGCGCCGACTTTTCACCCATGTTTAACGGTGAAATTCTCTACTACACCACCACCAACGAGAAGGTGACCGGCACAAACCGCAGCGAGATTACCGGCATGAAGAAGAGCGACATCTGGATGGTCAAGAAAAACGAGCGCGGCGAGTGGACCAAGCCAGAGCCGGTCGAGGGGGAGCTCAACACCGATATGGACGAGGGTATCGTCTCTTTCACCCCCGACGGCTCAATGATGTATCTGACCAAAGCGCGCCGCTCGCTCGCGGCCAACACCGGCGTTGAGATATACACCTCGACACGCAGCGACGCCAAGTGGAGCGCGCCGGTAAAGCTTGAGATAACGGCCGACACAATTTCTTCCTACGGTCACCCGGCGGTCTCCCCCTCGGGCACTTATCTTTATTTCACAAGCGACATGCCCGGCGTGGGGGGCAAGGATATATGGCGTATAAACCTCAAGGAGCGCGCCGGCTCTCTCGAAAACTTAGGGGAGTTTATCAACACCCCCGGCGACGAGATGTTCCCCTATATGCTGACCGACTCAATCATGTATTTCTCTTCAAACGGTCACCCCGGTCTCGGCGGCCTCGACATCTTCAAGGCCACCATGAAACCCGGCGGAGGCTGGCTTGTGGAGAACGTTGGCTCGCCGCTCAACTCCGAGGCCGACGATTTTGGCATCACCTTTGTCAGCCCCGAGGTGCAATCGGGCTTTTTCAGCAGCAACCGTGGTGACGGCCGCGGCTATGACCACATCTATTCGTTTGAATTGCCCGACCTGAAAATCAACATCTCGGGCTGGGTGCTCGACAAGGATGAGGAGCCGGTGCCGGGGGCGGTGATACGCATCGTGGGCAATGACGGCAGCAACCAAAAGGCGGTGGCCCGCAACGACGGCTCTTTCGCGTTCCCCCTGCAGCGAGGCGTGTCATACGTCATGCTCGCCGGCGCAAAGGGATATCTCAATGCCCGCCAGGAGTTCACATCGGGCGACGCCGAGGAAGACGCCGAGTATTCCATCGACTTTATCCTCGCCTCGATTTCCAAGCCAAACATTGTCGAAAACATCTTCTATGACTTTGACAAAGCGACATTGCGCCCCGAGTCTAAGGAGGCTCTTGACGAGCTCGCCGAGATGTTGCGCAACAATCCTAACATCACCATCGAGATGGCTTCCCACACCGACCGCTGGGGTCCCGATGAATATAACATGAAACTGTCCGACCGACGGGCCAAATCGGTGATCGACTACCTGATATCGGTTGGCATAGCTCCCGACAGGCTGCAGCATCAGGGCTACGGTAAGTCCCGCCCGAAAACGGTCACCAAGCGCATCGCCCGCGAGTTCCCTCAATTCAAGGAGGGGGATGAGCTGACCGAGGAGTTCATCTCGACTCTCCCTGAGGAGGATCAGGCGATCGCCGACCAGATAAACCGCCGAACAGAGTTTCAGGTGCTTTCGGTCGACTATAGAATGTATTGACAATGAAGTTCAGAACCGAGATAGAGAGACACCCGTCGGGCTGCACCCCCCGATTGAGCTATGACGACTCGATATTGATGGTCGGCTCGTGTTTCAGCGACAACATCGGGAAAAAGTTTGACGAGCGTTTCTTTGATGTGATGATAAACCCGGCCGGCGTGCTTTTCAATCCGGTCAGCATAGCCAATACGTTGGAGATGAACGCAACCGGCAGTTACCCCGTGTCACCTGAAGGGCTTGTGTTCTCGCGGTCGACCGGTTTGTGGTGCAGTCCCGACCATCACGGTCAGTTCTCCTCGGTCAACCCCGACACCGTGCTGTCGCGTATAGCCTCATCGGCCCGACAAGCTGCCGATTTTATGTCGCGGGCCACCCGGGTGTTTGTCACGCTTGGCAGCAACCATGTGTATGTCAGCCGCGCGACAGGCCGCGTGGTGGCCAATTGCCACCGGCTGCCCGCCGACAGTTTCATTCACAAGCAATTGTCTCTCGACGAGTGTGTGGTCGCCCTGTGTCGGTGTGTCGACACGGTCAAGTCCTTTTGTGCGCCCTCGTGCCATGTTTTTTTCACGGTGAGCCCCGTGCGCCACACGGCCTATACCCTCAGCGGCAATTCTCTCTCAAAGGCGACACTCCGACTGGCCATCGAGGAGGTCATCTCTCGCTATCCCGACACAGCCTGCTACTTTCCGGCTTTTGAAATTATGGTTGACGACCTGCGCGACTACCGATTCTATGACGATGACCTCAAACACCCGTCAGCAGTAGCTGCCGACTACATATACGACTATCTTTCAAGTCAATACATGAATCAACAGACGCTCGATATCTCCGCCCGGCTCTACTCGCTCTCAAAGCGGCTCAATCATCGCCCGTTGACCGACAACCAGACACATATACAGGAATTTCAACATAATACCCGTGAGCTGGCCGACAGGCTGGCAGCCTCGCTCCCGCCACGCGTGGCCGCAAGGATTTTTGAAATGATTCAACAATGAACTATTCGATCAGTGAAATAGCAAGTATTCTCAGGGTTGCCGCCCCGGCAACCGATGCCCCAATAACGACATTGCTCATCGACAGTCGCTCTCTGTCAAACCCCGAGGGCACGCTCTTTTTTGCCATTCGCACCGCCACCGGCGACGGTCACCGCTACCTGCGCCGTCTTTACGACCGGGGTGTGCGCAACTTTGTCGTTGACCATCTGCCCGACGATATGACCGGCGCCGTCGAGGCGCGGGTGCTGATTGTGTCGGATGTCCGCCGGGCTTTGCAGACCATCGCCCGCCACCATCGCTCGCGTTTTGACGTGCCGGTCATAGGCATTACCGGCAGCCGCGGCAAGACCACGGTGAAAGAGTGGCTTTACCAGCTTTTGCAGGATGACTACACGGTGATAAGATCGCCGCGCAGCTTTAACTCACAGGTCGGTGTCCCACTCTCTATCTGGGAGATGGACCGCGACACCGATATCGCCATCTTTGAAGCCGGCATATCCTTGCCCGACGAGATGACCTCGCTGCAGCAGATGATTCGCCCGACCATCGGCATTATCACAAATGTCGGGGCTGAACATGAGGAGGGATTTATCTCCATCGAGGCTAAGGCTGAGGAGAAAATAACCCTCATGAGAGACTGTGACTGTGTGATTTACAACGGCGATGACCCTCTCGTTGCCGGCGTGATAGCGCGCGCCGCCCTGCCCGCCAAAGAGATTGCGTGGTCGACGCGCGACTCGTTCAAGCCTCTTTTCATCTGGCGCGTCGAGCGAAACGACCATTCAACCACAATCAACTACTCTTTCCTCGACAGCGACCACTCGCTCACCATACCCTTTATCGGCGCTCTCCATGTTGAAAATGCTGTCAACTGTCTGGCGCTGTTGCTTTACATGGGCATGTCGCCCGATGTCATCGCTCAGCGCATGATGCGCCTGGCGCCTGTCGGAACACGCCTTGACGTTATTGAGGGTGTCAACGACTGTCTGCTGATCGTCGATTCCTATACGGCCGATCTTCACTCGCTCGCCCCGGCGCTCGACTTTATGGATAGACGCGCCGGCGACTCGCGGGACAAAGCGGTGATACTTAGTGATCTGATGCATGAGTCGCCCGATCCTGAACGCCTGTACCAACGTGCGGCGAGACTGCTAAGCGAGCGCGGGGTGAAGAATGTGATTGGAGTTGGCCCCGAGATAAGCCGATATGCGGGCTGTTTCGGTCCCGACGCGCGTTTTTTTGAATCGACAGCCCAGTTTATGTCGACGCTCGGTCCCGATGATTTCGCCCGTCAGCTGATTTTGGTCAAGGGCGGGCCCTCGTTCAATTTCTCTATGATAACCGAGATGCTTGAGGCCCGCCGTCATGAGACGACCCTTCAGGTCAATCTCGACAACCTCGTCCACAACTATAACTTTTACCGGGCGCGGTTGCGTCCCGAGACCGGAATAGTCTGCATGGTCAAGGCCTCAGGTTATGGGGCAGGCTCATACGAGCTCGCAAAAACCCTCCAGGCACATGGAGCGGCCTATCTGGCAGTGGCCGTGCTCGACGAGGGGGTTGATTTGCGCCGCGCCGGTATCACCATGCCCATCATGGTGCTCAACCCCAAGGTTGACAATTATCGGGCACTGTTTGACAATCAGCTCGAGCCCGAGATTTATAGTTTTGAGATGCTGCAACGTATCATCTCGGAGGCTACTCGTTATGGCATCACCGACTATCCGGTGCACATCAAGCTCGACACCGGGATGCACCGTCTGGGCTTTATAGAGAGCGAGATGCCGCGTCTGCTCGATATGCTCACGAGCCAGCGCGCGGTCTCTCCACGCTCGATTTTCAGCCATCTCTGTGCCGCCGACGATCCTGCCGAAGACGACTACACCCGGTCTCAGTTTGCTATCTTTGACCGCTGCTGTGACATCCTGCAGAGCGGCTACAGCAACCACATCATGCGCCACATCCTGAACTCAACCGGTATTACACGCTTCCCCGAGCATCAATATGACATGGTGCGTCTCGGTATCGGGCTTTATGGGGTGCCGACGTTGCAGGACGGGTCGCAGGATGGAATAAAGTTGGTGTCGACTCTCGAGTCGGTGATAATCTCGATACGCGAATGGCCGGCGGGAACAACCATCGGCTACAACCGGCGGGGTGTGCTCAAACGTCGCAGCCGCATTGCCACCATCCCGGTGGGATATGCCGACGGTTACAGCCGACATCTTGGCAATGGCCGGGCAACGATGATTGTCAACGGCCACCGTTGCCCGACAGTGGGCAACATCTGCATGGATATCTGCATGATCGATGTGACCGATGTTGACTGCCGTGAGGGTGACCGGGTGGAGATTTTCGGACCTGAGATGCAGCCTGAAGAGATTGCCGAGATACTCGACACCATCCCCTACGAGATCTTGACCTCGGTGTCGACCCGGGTCAAGCGCGTCTATTATCAGGGCTGAGACAGACTCTAAACAATGCCTAAGTGGCTGAACATCTTCTTATACTGCTCGGCCTTGAGCTCGAGCTTGAGAGGATAGGCACGGCTTGTCGAGGGCATGCGCCAAATCTCGAGACCGCCGGGAGTTGTCACCGGTTGCCCGATTTTCGGAACATCAGTGTTAGTGAGCGAGGCAATGACGCCGGCTGCTTTCTCGCCGGTGGTGGCGACAGTCCGGCAGAGGGGCATGAGCGAAAGCAACTCGTCGAGAGGGGCCGGCTCGAGGATATGCAGATATTTGTCGGAGGCGTTTCCTTTCTCGCGATAAACCCGGCGGCCGGTATCGCTCAGGGCTATGCCCTTGTCGGTGAGCAGCCGCTTGATGGCCGTCAGGTCAAACTGACGCGACGGCCGGTCGTAGAGCGCGTCTTTGTCGCCAAAGAAAATCAACCCCATCATAAACCAGAAATCGTTGGTTCGGTTAGGGTAATAAAAATCCATCGACCACCGTTTAGACTGTGGAGGGAATGTGCCCATAATCAGCACTTTTGCCTGGTGTGGTATAAACGGCTCCCAGGGATGGGTCTCAATGAGTGACTCAGGGATATTGTCGGGACTAAAAGTCGTTTTATCGGTATGTGTCAAAAAAGCGGTAGGGTTGAATTGGTGGCGATATATTTTTGGCGCCACTGCCGGTTTGTGATGCAGCACATATAGATGCCTTGGATAAACCCGATTGTCGCGGGAATGGAGCCGCATGAACAGAGCGACACCAACAGGAAGATGACGCCGGCGGTGCTTTTGTCCATGTAGAAATAATGGATGCCGAGCCCGCCAAGGAAGATGGCGAGCAGGGCGGCAACACCACGATTTTTACCCTCGGGCCCGTCGGCAAAAAACTCGTTGCGGGCAAAGGCTATTCCTTGGTGCGAGAGCCACCAGTTGTTGTCACCGTTGTTGTAGGGCGGGGGAGTGGTGTAGTCGGGCATGGCGCTGTTTGAAAGGGTTGTTGATGGCCGTTTGGGTCAGATGGACAACACGATGTTGTGCTCGCGGGCCATGCGGCGCATGTTCATGATCGCATAGCGCATGCGCCCGAGCGCGGTGTTGATGCTGACGTTTGTGGCGTCGGCTATCTCTTTGAATGACATGTTACGGTAAAATCTCATCTCGATTACCTCGCGTTGAGACTCGGGAAGAGAGTGCATGAGTCGACGAACGTCGTCGGCGATATCATCATTGATGATAAAGTCTTCAACGGTGCCGTCACACAGGTCTTTGCGGTTGAGCAGATCGACGTTGTCTTCATCGGTCGAGAGTGTGTTTTGAGTCTTCCCCTGACGGTAATAGTCAATGATAAGGTTGTGAGCCACTCTCATCAGCCACGATGAGAACTTGCCGTTGTCGGTATATCGACCCTGCCTGATGGTCATGATAGCCTTTACAAAGGTTTCCTGAAAGATGTCATCGGCCAGGTCTTTGTTTTTGACAATCTGCATGATATAAGAAAACAGGCGACCTTGATGACGGGCCAAGAGCTCGTCAAACGCTTTGTTGTCGCCACCGGCGTAAGCTTGAACCAGACGGTCGTCGGTCAGCTTGCTGAGATTTTGCATTGTCGTTCTACAGTTATTGGTTAGAGTAGATGTAGATCTATAGGCAATGGGTTTTAAAGGGTGTGTATCTATATTCTTTTTGTCAAATTTCATGCAAAAGTACAACATTTGTAGCTATTATGCAACAAATTTGTGTCTGTTTTTGTAATTTTTAGCATTTATTACACAATAATCGTAATTTGTTATCGTAGCCGGTAGGTGATAAGCCCGGCCAGGCGTTTCATGTTCAAAAACATATAATGGGATATAATAAATCGGACAGGTGGCCGTTTATATAACGTATTAACATTCTAATCACTTTATGCCTATGAAGAAACCTTCTACTCCAACTTTACCTGCAATGACAACAACAAACACGATTGCCCGGGAAGTCCCCGAGCAAGATTCATCAAAAGGCCCGCGCAAGTCGACACTTGCCCTGCTGCGTCAGTTTGCACGTTGTTATCATTTTGAAAATGGTCTCACGTGTGGGGCCGGGTCGATGGTTCTCAATTGACCGATCGATCCAAAGACATTTATGATAGGTCGCTCACGCCGGGCAATAGCCCCGTGTGGGCGACTTTCTTCTTTGCAGGTTGA
>CAYMVS010000039.1:0-19633 GCA_964394205.1 uncultured Muribaculaceae bacterium
GATGCCGACCGCATAGGCTGCGTGATGCGCAACAGCAAGGGTGAATACGTGCTCATCAACGGCAACCAGATAGTGATGATTCTGCTCAACTACATCATTACCCGCAATAAGGAGCTGGGGCTGATAAAGGGCAACGAATACATCGTAAAGACCATCGTCACCACCGAGGTTATCAAGAGCATCGCCGAGCGCGCCGGCATCAGCATGTTTGACTGCTACACCGGCTTCAAATGGATTGCCGCCGTGATACGCAACCAGGAGCAGACCATGCGCTATCTTGGCGGCGGCGAGGAGAGCTACGGCTTCCTGGCCGAGACATTCTGCCGCGACAAAGATGCCGTCTCGTCAATCTCGCTCATGGCCGAGGCCTGTGCATGGGCCCGCGACAAGGGTCAGGATTTCCTGGCAATGCTGCAGGACATCTACATCAAGTATGGCTTCAGCCACGAGGAGGGCGTATCGGTTGTGCGTCCCGGCAAGACCGGCGCCGAGGAGATTCAGGCCATGATGAAAAACTTCCGCGAGAATCCCCCAAAAGAGCTCGGCGGCAGCGAGATAGAGTTCATCAAAGACTATGAGGCACTCACCCTGACAAATGTCAAGACCGGCGAGACAACAAAGCTCGACATGCCGGCCACATCAAACGTGCTCCAATATTTCACCGTCGACGGTTACAAAGTTTCAATCCGTCCCTCAGGCACCGAGCCCAAGATCAAATTTTACATGGAGGTCAAGGGCAAGATGGAGACTGCAGCCGACTATGAGAAGGTCAACGTTCAGGCTGTCAAGGATATCGAGGCTGTCAAGAAGTCGCTCGGCATCTGACGCCTTTAACCACTTCTAACCCCCATTCATGACCCCGGGCCCGGGCGCATCGCCGGCCCGGGGTCACTGTTTTATGATTGAGAATTCTGTCATAGCCCCGCTTTCCGAGTCAGGGCCGGCCCCGACGACGGCTGCCGTCGAGATTGCCTCCTACGGCGTCAACCGGCTGACAGTCGAGGTGCGTCACGGCCGTCGATTGGTGGTCAAGCGCCTCAAGGAGGAGTATGCACAGCTTGAGCCATACCGTGAGCTGATGCGCAAAGAGTATGCCCTGGCCATAAAGCTGCGCCACCCGGCCATCGTCTCCATGTTGTATCTGGAGCACGACGCCGACGGGGCGCCACAGATATTGATGGAGTTTGTCGAGGGGGTATCACTCTCGGCATGGATTGACACCCGGCCGCCCCGGTCACAACGGCACGAGCTGGCGGTCGTGCTTGCCGACGCTTTGGCCTACATGCACTCGCAGGGGGTCTCCCACCGCGACCTCAAGCCCGACAACATCCTTGTCAACAGCCAGGGCCAACCGGTCATAATCGATCTTGGACTTGGCGACAGCAACGATTTTGTCACCCTCAAGCAGTCGGCGGCAACCCCCTCGTTTGGAGCCCCCGAGCAAAAAGCGCTGATGCAAGCCGACTCAAGGGCCGACGTGTACTCCTTTGGCCTGATAATGAAACTGCTCAAGCTTCCCCAAAGGCGACTTATCAACCGCTGCCTCAGGGTCGACCCCCGCGAGCGACCCAAAATGGCGGTCGTCCTCGCCACCCTCAGGAGTGGCTCCAAGCCTTTGCTGCGCCGGGTTGGCCTGCTCATCGCCGCGGTTGCCGGAGCCATTGCCATCATCTACCTCTTCCCGGCACGCCACCGGCAAGAGACCACCACCCGACCACACTCCGACACCACAACGACCGCACCCCGGCAACAACCGTCGCCCGTGGCTGAGAGACCCGCCGATACCGCCCCGGCGGCAAAACCGGCGACAGCCGCCCGAGAGTCGACATCCAATCTCGAGCAGATATTTGACAGATATCTCGCCGAGATTATCGCCGTCAGCGACACATATTGGGACCGGGTGGTTGAGGCTCAGCCCGACCAACGACAGGAGATAACCCTCAACAGCATCTCGGCCAAGCAAGAGGTCTGTAACAAGATGAAAGAAGCTCTTAAAGCCAACGGCGCCACCGAGACCGACATATCGGCCGCCGAGCAACGCCTGTGGCTGAAACTGTCATTTCATTTCAACGACTACTCACGACGCCATCCTCTCAGATAAACCACATCACTGCGGCTGGCGCTGATACCAGTAATTGAACTTGCGCCGCTCGTCATTGTAGAAAAACTTGCTCGTCAACAGTTTGCCCCTACGGTCATAGATATAGTAGGTAAAGCCGGTGCCATATTTGTTAGGATCGGAAAACTGTATCGTTGTGGGTCCCGCGCCCTCCCATTTGTCGTGTTTGGGGCTGACCACAACCTTGCCGTCGATATACGCTCCATACTTGTCATTTTTCTCCACGACATAAATATCATCGTTACTACCCGCCAGGAAAGGTTGACACGTGAAACTCCCTAAGGGCAACATCCACTTGCGGTTTTCATAGTCATATAAACCATTGTTGCCCGCGTTATCTTCGACAAATGTCTTGCCGCTATGCCAGAAAAAGAAACCACCGATACGGGCATATTTAATTGGCAACACCAAAGTGTTGCTCTCTGTATCAAGCAGCCCCTCCTTACCCGAGCCATCACTGACCACATAATACTTGCTGCCATCCAATTGCGTCATCGATGCATATCCTCCACCTGTATCTCCTACAGCCGGTTGCTCAATCTTTTTCCCATCGCGGGCTATCATCACAATGTCATTTCCCTTTTTTAAACGCCAACCACCGTCGACCGTTTCCACCATGTCAAAATCCCCTTTTTCAACCGGCAAATATTTACGACTGCCATTCCCATATTTGTCAATGTCATTCTTATAGAGAGCCATCGCTTTGCTGTCCTTAATCAAAATAAAGTCGGGGCCGGGGTGGCCGAAGATAACCGGTTTAACACGGTTCACGATACTGTCGGGGTCCATAGGCAACTTTTCAAAATCCACCTCAAAAAAATAGTCCGAGCTGTTCTTGAACTCCTCTTTTTTTAAGCTCACCTTGCCCTGGGCAAAAGGTAAAATGATATTTCCATTGTTGTCAACGACACCATATTTACCGTTATCATCAACACACACGGCACATTCATTTCTTAAAATATCACGACCAACCGGCTCAAACACACTGACGACCTCATCACCGGCCAACCGTAGTTTTTCGCTGTCCACCTTTGTGAGAGTCTGAGTATGTAATAATAGATTATTGTAGGTTTTGTTCTTCAAGATTTTTTCATAAAAATTCACAACCACATAGCCCGGTGTTGACGACTCCTTTACAGAGATAAAGCCATGAGTCACAAGCTCACCGGCAGCATCAAGCAAGTCATTGTTTATCTGCCAAAGCCCGGGGTAAACCTCTCGTAGTGGCATCTTTGCCGATCGCGTCAAGGCCCAAAAATCCTTCTTAGAGAAGGGTGGCACTCTTGGATCATTTGACGGGACGATCTGATTCCATCCATTCTCCTTGTCATAGCCGAATGTGGCAAACGGTGTCTCGACAATCGTGTCAAGCCTGATGTCATATTCCCCTTTGTTGCTCGACAGTTGCCATTGATCGTCTTTCCTCACCCAAAGGTAGTTTTCGGTCACCATAGTTGGATCACCATGGGTGCCTGTATAAACCATCACCTCCTTCTGACGTGTCATCAGCGGCAGCCTGACATCCTGAAACTTAAAGTCGACAACCGTCTTCCCTTTGCGGTTTATCACTCCTTTCAGGCCATCCTTGTTCTCGGCCACGGCATAGTCGCCCTCAAACTCCCCTATCGCCTTATATTTTGGCTTGAGTATCACCTTGTTGGTGACACTGTCGACAAGACCGACCTTTCCATCTTTCTCAAAGACAGTCTGAGAGACGGCATTAAAAGCCGGCAGCGCCGCCATCAGAAGCAACACAACAGTGAGTGAATGGTGTTTCATGATTTGGATTCTAATTTGGTTTGGATACTAATTTATAATGCGCGCCCGAGCGGCTACCGGCCACATAACTCATTGGCTGGCAGCCTCGACGGAAAACGCGGTTGAAATAAAACGGGGCGTTTTGGGTAAACGATGTGCACTCCACAATGTCGCCGGCCCTCAATTTGCAGTTCATCACCGAGACAACGACAAACCGCGCGCCCTCCTGATGACACAGTCGGCACGAGCGGTTGGGCGACCACCACAGGTCAAGCAGAGCCCCCTCTGTCAACTTGGCGCTCTCGATTGTCTCGCCAAAACACAACTTTGACTGAACCTCGGCCTGGGGATAACCGATAAACTCATCAAAATCCTTAAACCCGAGGTAAGCCGAGAGGGTCACCAACGTAAACCGCGCCGGCATGTAGCCGCTGCCCCGGTCTCTCATGTAGCCCCAGGCGCGTTTTAGCGTTGTCGGGCTGACATAAGAGTGGGTCGCCTCAAAAATCGTTGACGACAGATTGTCAAAATCGACCGGAGTGGACATTTTACACCCCGCAGCCTGCTCCACAGCCTGCTTGAGTCGCACAATCTGCTCTTTTGTATATTTTTTTGTCGTCATTTATACTCATCTGTGGTGCAAAAATACTCAAAAAGTTACAACTGCCGATGTTCCACTTTGTACCACTTTACAATCTCCTTTTAACATTGATATATTATTGACGGTCGCGCCCAGGGGGGTTGCACGATTGGCTCTTTGTTTGTATCTTTGCATCCATCAACAAACCGATTAAACACTTCACAACCATGATACGTAACATTTTGGCAATCGCCGGTCGTCCCGGCCTGTTCAAACTTGTCAACCGCGGCAAGAATATGCTCATTGTCGAGTCAATCAAAGATGGCAAGCGCTTTCCCGCCTTTGCCCGCGACAAAGTGATCTCGCTTGGCGACATCGCCATCTACACCAACGATGAGGATGTTCCCCTGGCCGATGTGCTCGAGGCTGTCAAGACCAAGGCCGACGGCAAAACAATCGACGTCAAAGCCCTCGGTGGCGACACTCAGATACGCGCCTATTTCAAGGAGATTCTGCCCGACTTTGACGAAGACCGCGTCTACACCAACGACATCAAGAAGCTCTTCTCGTGGTACAACCAGCTGATCGCCGCCGGCATCACCGAGTTTAAAGACGACGAGATACAGCAGGACGAGGCAGCCGAAGCGGCCGAAGTGGCCGACGGAACGCTCAAACCCGGCGAGGTCGCCGAAGACACGGCCGACGCAAAAGCTGACCAATGAAAATCTCCCGGCGGTTTTCAGGACGCGACTCGGTGGCCGACCTCGTCATGGCCGACTACAACATACTCCCCGTGCTGTCGCGTTTCAACATTCCCCTCGGCTTTGGCAACAAGTCGATCGAAACGGTGTGCCGCGAGGCCAACATCGACCTCAACCTCTTCCTGCTCATTGTCAACTTTGTGTTGACCGGCGAGCTGGACCGCTCGGGCTCGCTGTCGCTGTCGCCGGCCCATGTGGTCGATTTTCTGCACAACTCCCACGAGTATTTCCTTGCCTACAAGATACCTCACATCCGTCAGAATCTCACAAACGCCCTCGATGCCGGCCACAACGACATAAACCCCATGATCATCTCCTTTTTTGATGAATTTGTGGCCCATCTCTCGGCCCATTTTGACTATGAGGAGAAAACCGTCTTCCCCTACATCCGTAATCTGGCCCGAGGGGTCAAGACCGACTACAGCATCGAGGAGTTCAGCAAGCATCATGAAGAGGTCAACGAAAGTCTCGCCGAAATCAAAAACCTGATTTTGAGATACTACGTCACCGCCACGCCCAACCGCATGTATGACGTGCTGGTCGACATCTGCAACTGTGAGGAAGATCTCGACAGTCACGCGACCATCGAGAACACCGTTCTCATCCCCATTGTCGGACGCCTTGAGGAGCAGAAAAAATGAAACATCTCACCGTCGCCCTCCTCACCGGCTCGCCAATCATCGACGCGGGTCTCCGGGTCTTGCTCGGCCGTCTCAACGACCGTGGCGTCGACATTGTCACCATCAGCCACGCCAACATGCGCGACGACATTGTCGCCATCCGTCCGTCGCTGCTCATCGTCTCTCCGACGATGCTGACGACAATGTCGGTAAACGAGATTCGCCGGCTGACCGACCGACAGATGCCGATCGTTCTCATTACCGGCGGCCAGACCCCCGAGGTGGCGATGCGCGAGTTTAACGCCGTCATCACCCTCTACGACTCCCATGAGCAGATTGTCGACAAGCTGCGCGGGGTGGTCAGCGACAACACCGACGACACGGCAAAAGAGATCTCGCCGCGTGAGCGTGAGGTGATAATAGGCATCGTCAAAGGGTTGTCAAACAAAGAGATTGCCAATGAGATCAACGTCTCGGTCAACACCGTCATGACCCATCGCCGCAACATCGCCCGCAAGCTCAGTATTCACTCGCCGGCCGCTCTCACGGTATATGCCATTGTCAAAAAAATGGTTAAGATCGACGATATTAAAGGAGTAATAAACAATAACCTTTGAAACACACAGTTATATCTATAGACATGAACAGACGTAAATTCTTCAAAATATCATCGGCCGCCGCCATCGCCGGGGCACTCCCGGTATCGGCTTTGGCCGCCACCTCGGGCAACACCACGGCTGCCTCGCGGCCATGTCGTGTGACGGTGTTGAGACGCGAGTGTTTCGCCGACCTTCAGAGTCGTTTCTTAGACGAGCCCGAGGCCGGGCCATGCCCCGTTTTCCAGACCGGACAACAGATTGTCGTCGAGCCCGACAACATCGACCGACTGGTTGCCCAAGGGAAATTCTGCCCCAAGGCATGGCAGTGCATAAAAGACCGTGTCAACAATCTTCCCGACCAGTGCTGCAACTCCAGGCCTCACACCGAGGCAAGCAGCACGCTCATCGCATGTTGCAACGACGGGACACGCCCGGTGCTCTTCAAGGTTGAAATGCTATAACATGTCGGCCTCGGCTGCCTTCAGTTTTTCAAGGCTCCCTATGTCATGCCACAAATAATCCCTCGACGGCATGAACCCCTTTATTTCCATCTCTTTGCAATTGTCAACAAAGAAAGGGATGATTGAAAATTTGGGACCGGCATCATATCGCTCCAGGTAGTCAAACACCGACGGCGAGAGAACCTGAACGCCACCAAAGGCCATCGCTTCAAATCGCGCCACATCCAGCCCGGCGGGTCTCACCTCGCCGGTCTTGACATTTTCCCAACCCTCAAGCCGGCCTGTCTCTGCATCAAACAGCAGATAACGTGACGACTGGCGCCGCATGGCCAGCAGCGTGGCCGTCGCCCCGCCTCCCAGATGGCTCTCCACCATCTCTCGCAGGTCAAAATCGGTCAATATGTCGGCATTGTGGATTATGATCGGCTCGTCACCGTCAAGATAGCGGCGCGCTTTCAAAATGCCCCCACCGGTGTCGAGCAGGCAGTCACTTTCGTCCGAAACCTCGATGTCGACTCCATCGATGTCGACACCGGCAAGAAAATCCTTTATCATGGAGGCATGGTGATACACATTCACCACAATCCGGTTGACACCCGCGCCGGCCAGGCGCCCGATGACACGCTCAAGCATATGGCGCCCCGCCACCTTGACAAGAGCCTTGGGGCAGCTGTCGGTGAGCGGTCTCAGCCTCGTGCCGAGTCCCGCCGCAAAGACCATCGCTTTCATCGGGGCAAAAAGGTTTGCTCAATGTTCTGCTCGCGGTGCACGAGCTCCACCTTGACATTGAAATTGCGTGAGATATGCTCGGCAAGATGCTGGGCACAGTAGACCGACCGGTGTTGGCCGCCGGTACAACCAAAGGCTACCATCAGGTTGGTAAACCCGCGCTCCACATAGCGTTTCACGCTCGAGTCGACCAGGGCATAGACATGGTCAAGGAAAGTGATTATCTCGCCGTCATCCTCAAGAAACTTGATCACCTGAGGGTCAAGACCCGTAAACGGCTTGTAGCGGTCATATTTGCCCGGGTTGTTGACGCCACGGCAGTCAAACACATAGCCGCCACCGTTGCCGCTGGTATCGTTGGGAATACCTTTTTTATAGGCAAACGAAAGTATCTTGACCGTGAGGGTGTGCTTCTCGCGCTCGTCGGCAAACTGCTTCATGTTGACAAGCTCGTTGAGCACCTCGCTCAGATATGGATACTCGCGGTAGGGATGGGTCAAAAGGCTGCGCAAGTTCTCGATAGCGTATGGCACACTCTGCATGAAGTGGGGTTTCTTCTCAAAGTAGCCCCTGAAACCGTAGGCGCCAAGCACCTGCAGCGTTCGGAACAACACAAAATGACGCAGTTGCTCATGGAAATATTCAACGTCGACCGGCTTGTATTTCCTTAATGCATCGACATACTCGTCTATCAACTCGCCACGCAGGCTGTCAGGGAAATTTGCCTTGGCCTGCCACAGGAAAGAAGCCACATCATAATAAAACGGACCCTTGCGGCCACCTTGAAAATCTATCAGCCACGGCCGATTGTCATGTATCATCACGTTGCGCGACTGGAAGTCGCGATACATGAACGTGCTCGACGAGCTACGCATCAGCACCTCGGCCATGCGCTCAAAGTCATCTTCAAGCTTATCTTCCTGAAACTCAAGGCCTGTCGCCTTCAAAAAACAATACTTGAAATAATTCAGATCCCACATCACGGCCCGCTTGTCAAACTCGGGCACAGGGTAGCATTTACTGAAATCAAGCCCTACGGCGCCGTTAAACTGGATGTCGGGCAACAGACGGATGGTTTCTTTCAGCAGCCTGCGCTCCCGGTCGCTGAAGACCCGGGTCTTGCGCCCCTTCTCTATCTCGGCAAACAGGATGGTGTCGCCAAGATCTTCCTGGACATAGGCCATGCGGTCGGCCGACACGGCATAGACCCGCGGCACCGGCAGATTGCGCTTTACAAAATGGTCCGAAAGATAAATAAACGCCTCGTTCTCTTCAGCAACCGTGCCAAGCACACCTATCAACGAACGAGGCCCCGTGAGCCGGAAATAACGTCTGTTGGAACCCGATGACGGCAGCTCGTCTATCTTCTCGGGCTCGCCGCCCACGACCTCCTTATATAGTCTTATTAGCTTTGATTCCTTCATAGCAAGATATTCTCAAACCGCTATCAATGGTACACCTGTAGGGAATCGAACCCTAATCAGAGGAACCGGAATCCCCTATTCTATCCATTGAACTACAGGTGCTTACTTTGACACCGACGCTTTTGTCGGCCAAGGATGCACAAAAGTAATAACATTTTTGTATTTTTGCAAACAAATGAAAGTAAAGATTGAACAATCATGGAACGAAAGGCTCGCCGACGAGTGGGAAAAGCCCTACTTTGAGCGGTTGACACGGTTTGTCAGGCAAAGCTATGCCAACGGGCCGGTCTACCCTCCCGCCGGCAAGATTTTTGCCGCCTTTGACGCCGTTCCATTCAACGAGGTCAAGGTTGTAATCCTCGGCCAGGACCCCTATCACGGTCCCGGCCAGGCCAACGGTCTGTGTTTCTCGGTCAATCCCGGCATCCCGCTGCCCCGCTCGCTCGTCAACATTTTCAAAGAGGTGGCCGCCGACACCCAAAACCCAACGGCCACCGACGGCGACCTGTCACGATGGGCCCGGCAAGGGGTCTTTCTGCTCAACTCGACACTCACGGTAGCCGCCCGTCAGCCCGGCTCCCACCAGGGGCAAGGCTGGGAAGAGTTTACCGACCGCGTCATCGAGCTCCTGGCCACCGGCCGCGACAACCTCGTGTTCATCCTTTGGGGGTCATACGCCATCCGTAAAGGCGCTTTCATCGACCGTGACCGGCATCTGGTGCTCACATCGCCCCACCCCTCCCCCCTGAGCGCCTCCCGAGGTTTCTTCGGCAACCACCACTTCACCAGGGCCAACCAATACCTCATCGACCACGGCAAATCACCCATCTTCTGGTAAATGAAAAAAATCACCCTGCTCTCCTTATTGATAATACTGACCGCCCTCAGCCCCCTGTCATCGCTCGCCGTCGATGCCGGCCACGACACTCGCCAGGGCGCCAACAGCCCGTCGATACGCTCAATCAAAGCATCGGTCGACGGCATCCCCCTCTCGTTACCCATCATAACCCTTGGGGGCGACGACCACATCCTCATCTCCTTTGACGAGATTGCCGACGACCGCCGATACATGCGCTACGAGCTGATCCACTGTGACGCCGCCTGGCAGCCCGAGCAGCTTGTCGACAGCGAGTTTATCGAGGGGTTCAACCTCGGCGACATCAACGACTACGCCTACTCCGAGGCAACCACCGTCCACTACATAAACTACCGCCTTCAGCTCCCAAACGAGCAGGTCAGATTTACCGCTTCGGGCAACTATCTGGTCAGAATCTATCCCGAAGACGACCCCGACCAGACTCTTCTGCAGGCACGGTTTTCGGTCGTCGAGCCGGGCGTCAGCGTCGCCGCCTCTGTATCGACCGTCACCGACATCGACGTCAACCAAAACCATCAGCAGGTCAACTTCACCATTGACGCCGGCGAGTACCCCGTCGACGACATGTTCAACGACCTCATTGTCGTCGTCGAGCAAGACAACCGTCAGGACAACGCCGTCACCCTGCGTCAGCCCCTGCGGCTCGCCCGCTCTAAAGTCGCCGTCTACGAGCACCTGCGCCCTCTCATTTTTGACGCCGGCAACGAGTACCGGCGTTTTGAGACCGTGTCTCTGACCCGCCCCGACATGAATGTCGAGCAAATCAGCTATATCGACCCCTTCTATCACGCCACCCTCACCATCGACCATCCCCGCGACAGCTACAATTACGACCACACCCAACAGGGTGCCTACCTCGTTCGCCAGAGCGACACCTCCATTGAGGAATCCGACGTTCGCGCCGACTATCTCGTGACCCATTTCACCCTCGACCTGCCACGACAGCAAGATGTCGACATATACATCGACGGCGACCTGACCGACCGGCGCGTCGACCCCACATCGCTCATGACCTTCAACAGCGCCACAGGCCGCTATGAGAAAGCCCTGCTGCTCAAACAAGGCTCCTATAACTACCAGTACATAGCCGTTCCACGCGGCACTACCCGCGGCACTGCCGGCATTGTTGAAGGAAATTTCGCCCCCACCAACCACCGCTACACCATAAAAGTCTACCACCGGCCGCGCGGCACGCGCTACGACCGGCTCATCGGTGTGGCTACACTCCAGTCAGCCCCATAAAAATGGAATCTACCCAGACAATCATGATAGAAATCAAAGACACTCTCGTCTCCCTCGACCTGGTCGAACGATTTTTCTGCTGCGACCTCGACAAATGCCTCGGCCAGTGTTGCATCGACGGCGATGCCGGCGCCCCAATCACCAAAGAGGAGTATAACAAACTCAAAGAAATATTTCCCCTGATCAAAGACCGCCTGCTCCCCTCGGCCCTCGAGCGTATCGAAGAGGCGGGCCTGGCCTACATAGACGAGGAAGACGACCTTGTCACACAGATTGTCGACAACCGCAACTGCGTCTTCACAACCTATGCCCCCGGTGGCAAGTGCCTCTGCGCCATCGAGAGCGCCTATCGCGATGGAGTAATCGACTGGCGTAAACCAACATCCTGCTATCTATACCCGGTGCGACTCAAAAAGTATCCCACCTTTACAGCTGTCAACTATCACCGATGGAAAATATGCCGCTGTGCCGAGGTCGCCGGCCGCGCAAAAAACATCCGCCTCTATCAGTTCCTCAAGCAACCCCTCATCGACACCTTCGGTCAGGAATGGTATGACGAGCTTGTCATCGCCTGCCAAGCTTACATCGACCAATACCTCTGATCCCCCACCTATAATTTATAATTGGTGGCGACGACGCGCCCGGGCTGTCAAGTGAAACGGTTACGGAATCTGTACATGGAGCTATGGGCCACCATGTTCTCTATCCATTTATAGATCTGTTGTGACGAATAGACCGGGTTGCCTGCAGGGTCTTTCATCTTCAGAGCGCCAAGGGCAAGCAGAGAGTATTCATTTGGTAGCGATGTGGCAAAAACTCCAATGTCGTCGGTGTTGATTGTTACGTCCAAAGGATACTTGACACGGCTTTCTTCGGGCGGGAAAAAGCGTAAAACAGGGTGACGGTCAAATCGGCGGATGTATCCTATCCTTACATTTGATGAGGGACAGCACTCTATGGCCAGTCTGCACTTGGAAACCATCCTCATCATTGCCTCCTGCATCTGCCTTACGGTCGACGCATAGCCCTCGGGCAGTTTGAACGACTTGATTTTCCCTCCTTTAAGTTTTATCTCCCTGTCATATTGGTAGGCATACAGGAGGTTGCGCGCTATCGGATTGTTGCGGCGTATGTCGGAGCATTTTTCATTTTCAACCCGGCTATAATACTCCCACTGGTCATCGCTGTTAAGAGGGTCGGCGTCGATAAAATCCTTACGGCCGTATATGCCCGGATTATCGCCACGCAGCATCATCGAGCTGTAATAGTCTCTCATCCTCACCTGACGCCGATCGGTAGTGTAGCCGATACGCAGAATGAGATATTCAAAAGTGGTCAGCAGAAACTCTTCAGTCGCCGGGGGGAGGGTGATGTTCAGCTCCCGGCTCCTGAAATACAACCAGGTGACATTGTCAAGCATCCACTGCATGGGGAGTGCTATCGAGTTGTGACGCTCTTCATAAAAGGACTCGGGAGACACCCCTAAAGCCAAAGCATGGCCGAGGCGATCGCCCGACTCGAGACCAAAAAACAGTATCGCCTCATGAATGGCCCTGAGGCCGTCAACAATATCATAGAAGTCTTCACCAACATGAAATGTCACTCCAAACCCGTTGGATTTCAAATACCTGAACGCTTGCGCAAAAGTCTCGGGCCGGCAAACTATCTCAGCGCTTGCGGCGTCGATGCCGCGTATGCGTTGCAAGCATTTCTGCGCGCTGTCTCTCCACGCGCCCGACGTGGAAAGGCGCTTGAGGTTGATGCTTTGATGGCGTATTTTATTGGCCAGTTTATGATGTCTTCTTGTGCCATCGTTTGGATTGGGAGCGTCGGCTTGTTTTATGAAATGGAAGATGAACGACCAG
Source organism: uncultured Muribaculaceae bacterium (assembly GCA_964394205.1). GTDB lineage: Bacteria > Bacteroidota > Bacteroidia > Bacteroidales > Muribaculaceae > HGM05190. The sequence goes on from CAYMVS010000039.1 coordinate 13,036, forward strand.
TCCAGAACCGGGGTTCCGTCTGTGCCGTCACTCTCAGGCGATTGCAAGGTCTGATCTATGTTCTCGATGCTTCTACGGTATCTCTTGTAATCCTTGATCTTGTCTCCAGGCCTGACACGCGTCTCCATTGACTGCACATAATTGAACCGGTTTGCCTCCAGAAACGGCAACGTCTCAAGAAAACGCAGGTATTTTTTGGTAATCAGTACTGATTTCTGATCCTGAAACCGCTTGAAGTTTCCAAAGCCGGCATTGTCATTTACCTGCACCATGAAAGACCTAAGATGATTCTTTATGAGCAAATATCTGTAAAACAGAGATGTGACATTTGTTTCTTTTCCCTGTAAGATATACTCACACACCGCCAACAGGAATCTTCGCTCTCCCGCAAACACCCCCATCGGCGACTCCATGTCATGGGGGATATAGTCAAGTTGGTCCTGGTTGACATATTGCAGATTGATTTCATTCTGCAGCGCTGTGGAATCGATACCGTCGGTTGTCGACGGTTGCCCGTCTATTATATAGCCGAAATCACGTGATAACAGGAATCTCCACAGATTGAGACGTATCCCGGCGGCCTGAAGCACACTGTCATGCAGTAATGTGGCCAGCGAGTCGGCTCTGGAGGGATCGTGAGTCGCAGCCATATTCATGAAGACCTGCTTTCGCTCGGTCACCTGATTCATAAGGCTCACCCAGCTTAACGAAAAATTATCGGTCGAGGCATAGAGATGGCTATGCAACTCCGTGAGCCTGTAGGTCTCGAATATGTGGCGCAGGTGAGGGTTGTCATTATGGATCACGGTTGGCCATGAACAGAAGTCTATGCTATCATGATTTTCCTCGGGATCAGAGAAGTTAAGACCGACCGGCGGATTATTCCTCCCCTGGTAAGCCAGAAAAGCGGCCACGGGGAGATCCTCGCCTATCTTCTGTGTTATTTCTCTCCAGCGCAACAGGTGGTTGAATCTGACCTGGGGCTCCCGGTTGTTCATCCTCAGCATCAGGTTGCTGAATCGAAAGATAACATTGAAAATATTCGGCCGGGAATAGTTTTGTTGCTCAAGATCGCCGGGGTCGTAGGCCCATTCATCTGTAAAGAGTGAATAGACGGTTTTTATCTGATCATCGGTCAGCTCGGGGTGGTGGATGCGACATTCATCGACAAACAGCGACTTGTCAAGAACCAACCTGTCCTGATTGTCAACAGGCAGATCAAACGGCTGGACATGGTCCTCTCCCAGATAGCGCCGGGCCACCCGTGCAAAAGCGGTATCTATAAAGATGCGTATCAGATCCATGCCTCAATCGGTTGTTGAAGATTGCCGTGAACGACGTATAAGAGGATAAACCTGTTTTGATTTTTCCTGCTGAGCCTTCAGCTGAGTCTTCTTTTTCAAAATATCTTTGTCAAAACCGACCTTCACACTCCTCAAATATGACCGCCGGTGGTTAAGGTCATCAATATTCTCCCTGATGCGCGGGATCTCTTTCTCCTGTTTTTTGATCTGCTCATTACCACTGTCTATTCGATTTTTTATCATAAAATAGACATCTGTCCCTGAAACTGCTGTTTTCAGCTCTTTGATGTGTTTAGTTTCATCGTTAAGCAGGTTGGTATGACGTTTTTCACAATCCGATAGCTCCGACTTCAAACTTTTCACCTCCTCCGAAACGATGTCTATCTCTTCCTTGATCAACGACTGCTCGCCGTGCAGGTTTGCTATGTCGTTTTCAATATGCGCTATGTTTTTCTGAAGATCAGAATAGTAGCTGTTACACGTCAGCCTGTCGAAAAGACGATAAAAATGATTAAAATCAAACAGATCAGTGTCAATCAGACCTTTGAGTATCTCGCCCGTGCCAATCGAGGACTTCGTCATATCCAGCGTTTTCAACTTTTTCATGGCAGTAATATAATCATCCAGTTCATTATACCTGAAAACATGCTCTATCTCCTCGGGAGTGTAAAGCTCTTCAAACTCAAATCGGTCTGTCGGGCTATAGATTGACAGGAAAAGCCGTGACGCCTGTTCATCGCGTGACACTCTGTCAAGACATTCCCCCAACAAAGCCAACGGGCGGAAAGAAATCTTGTGGAACAGACGGTTTGGCGTGTTTTTTGATGCGTCTTCGTCCTCATAATAAGTATCCACATTATAAGATTTTTCCTTGTTTGCCCCAAAGTTCAGATAGAAATTTGCAAGAACTCCAAGCTGTCCCTTTCCATCGGGTCTTAATTGCTTCTTACGCTCTTCCATCCACCATTGCAAATCCGACAAGACCTCCATGTTCCTGATAGCCATCTGTGAGAGGAGATCGTGATATTCGTCGCTGTTCCTGTTGCGTCGATGGTTGAGCAACTTATTGACCAAAGATCCCTTGCATTTTTTGGCGACCCTGTAAAAATCTTTGTCAAACCGGTTGTAGGCCCACTCCATTCTTAAGATATTGACAAAAGGTGCTGTGGCTTCAAACAGCAGATTTTTCACCCCGACAGGAAACGGCTGCAAATAAGAGATGGTGCTGTCTGTGCGCCATGAGTCGGTGTCGCTCAAACTGTAGTCGCCGCTTTTGGTGCTGACACGGCGAGAAATGGTCAGGATAAAAAATTCAATCAGATTGAGGATTGTCGGATTCTCATCTTCAGTAATATTGTCAATATTATTTTCAATTGCACTAATCAGCTTTTCAATCTCCTTAGTCAATACTTTACCATTTATCATGACCGCCTCACGAGGATTTGATGTTGAAGTGAGCGGTATAAATTTTGTACCGGTAAGCACAAAGAAATTATTGCCGACCACCTTGAAATAATCTTCAATCTCATCCTTGTAGTTGTGTCTGAGCCGCGGTATCTGGTTACCCTCGATAACAGCCGGATGAGTCAGTGAATCGGTCAGACGGTCATACAGTTCATACAACAGTATAGAATAGTGGGTGGTGATAAAGAACAAAAACCTCCTGAAATCGGAAGAATACAGACGCTCGCTTATCCTCTCGATTATAAACATCACATCGCCGATCGAGATATTCATCGCCACCGTTTCTGGGTTGCATATCTCCATGATGCGTTTGCGAATGATCATCTCCGATGAAGACACACCTCCATCGGCACGCTCGGCCTTGAGAGACTCGGTCAGCTTCGATTCCTTATCAAGGAGTGTTATAACCGACTTGTTTAGCTGCCACAGGATGCGCTCGTTGCGTATACTGTTGGCAAGCACCTGCAGATTGTACGGTAGGTCAGACAGCCATGTGCTGTAAAAATAATTCTTAAAGGCCTGTTTGTTTTTCTCGTGCGGGTTGAGATCTCCCATGCTTTCATCACGATCTTCCATCTCATAAAGCAACGCTGTGAGCAGGCGCAGCTCCCTGAGGTTGCGCGGTATTATAAGGCTTGGTCCATCTTCATAGTTATAAAAGAGATATCCACATCGCGAGTAGATCAGAGACAGTATTCCAAACTCGACCGAGGCAAAATTTTCCTCATTTCCGGTCTTGTCCACTATGGTCAAGTCAGTATTGGCAATGACATCTATCTCGGGCATGAAGATGCGGTGGGAAAGAGGCAGAAACTTGTCGATATATCTCTCGGCGATTGCAGCGACATCAGGTATAATCGTGTCGCCATTGTCGGAGTGTCTCGACGGCAGCACCTCCTTATGATAATAGAGACTCACCGCCTGATTCAGCTGATTCAACTTGGCACCCATCAGTATAATCACGCGAGGCAATATGAGGTATTTCCTTATCTGCTCCATCATCACAAAAGCCTCCCTGACGTTGATATCGATATCGTCAATGCTTATCACCAATATGTTTTTGTCATGATAATCAAGATATTCCGTTATCAACTGTCTTATGATGTGCTTGAGATTCTGAACCTCACTCAAAGCTGTCAGCTCCTCATGCTCCTCATACATGTCAAATTTCACATCGCTATCCATAAAACGCAAAGCACGCTTGACCATTCCAAAAGTATTTTGGATCTGGTTCAACTCACTCCGTTTATTGCTATTGAGAGTCTTCCAGTCAAATTTTATTTTCTTAAACTCACGGTACAACTCCCCTATCACTATCTCCAGAATATTGTGATGATTGTCAAAGAAAGAAGGGTCGATAGCGTCAAGAAACAAAAGTGAGGATTTTGGAGGCCGCCATCCATAGACATCCGAGGAAAGGCCGTGTCTGATAGTGTCCATGCATGAAGTCTTTCCCGAACCCCTGTCTCCAAGAAATGCAATGATATTATTTATGATACCGTTAGAGAAATCGTCAGTTTTCAAACTGAGAATCGTTTCAGGATGGCCGAAACCACCACTTTCAGGCATGTCATCAGCCTTTTTGACACAGTTGTATGAAGCAGAACTTATATCGTCGATAGCTGTCAATGCACGATCAAGCGCATCCCGAAATGGAGATGACTCATATTCCTGTTTGTTTTTCGGTACAGCCGACAGGCTCTCCTCTCCCATTCGGAAGATAATCTTCTTCTGATTATTCATGGCTACATTAAATTAAGATTGCACTATCATACAGACCAACCACAAAATAGCTGTGATCAGCACGATTACAAAAATAACAAAAAAAACATGATTATTCATGCCCGGTAAGCAAGAAAGTAAAGAAAACTGCCGCCCGGGGTGGCCCGGGCGGCAGTTTCTGTTGTTGTGCAGATAGTTGTGTGTTTTTCTTAACCAATCATTATTTAACCAATCATTATCACTTTATCTTATGAAAATCTTTTGCTGTCTTTGACGGGGGGGGACGTTCAACGGTAGTCGGCGAAGCGGGTCTGCAGGCGCTTGCGGGCGAAGAAGATGCGGCTCTTGACGGTGCCCAGCGGAAGGCCCATCTCGTCGGCGATCTCGTTGTACTTGTAGCCGGCGACGTGCATCGAGAAGGGCACGCGGTATTCCTCGGGGAACTCGTTGATGGCGTTCATGATCTCGCCGGCGGCAAGCGAGCCCTCGGGGGTCTCCAGCCCTGAGTCCTGCGACAGGTTCAGGTGGTAGAGGTCCTCGGTCTGGTCGACAACGGTGGCGGCACGGCTCATGCGGCGGTAGTTGTTGATGAAGATGTTGCGCATGATGGTGAACACCCAGCCCTTGAAGTTGGTGTTGTCAGTGTACTTGTCGGCGTTGTCGAGCGCCTTGAGCATCGTGTCCTGAAGCAGGTCCTGGGCGTCGTCGCGGTTTGAGGTGAGCATGTACGCGAAGTTGAGCATGTTGGCCTGAAGACCCATGAGCTTGTTCTGAAATGCCTGACTTTCCATATTCTTTGTTTATGAGGGTTGGGGTTGAACGTCTTGTTTTCTGTTTCCTTTGCCGGCCCGTGGTGGTTGTTTTCCCTTGCCGACATTACAAAGGTAGGCATAATTTCACCCAAAAAATTTTTAAAGTGTTAAGAGATGTTAACCGGCGGCTCCATACCTGAAATTAATTGCAACAGTACTGTCTCTCAACACATTACACACCAAAACAGATTGTTTCAACCCTGTAACAATCACTTCCCGCCGCCCGTTTTGTTTCAATAATGCAACAATTGGGTCAGCGGCCGGGGGCGGTTGGTGTCACAGCCGGGAGGAATGGGGGCAATGTAACGGGAAAGCCGCGAAGCACAATAATAGCACATTGTCGAGGGCGCGGTGTATGGAGCCGGCAGGCGTAACACCACGCCGACAGAGGCCGTGTGTACCGTTCAACATTCGTATTTGGGCCCCGATGAGGTCCATCAGGGCGACAATCGAGCCCTGGTCTGTCGATCTGCACCGGCGTCGACAGAGTGCCTGTGTCGACAGAGCGCCAGCGGCGCGAGGTAATGGGTAGCCCCATGCGATGCCTTGGCAAGCATGGGGTTCCTCGCCAGAGGCGATGTTATGGTTTCAGATATGGCTCATCGCGCAAGATAGATTGGCGACCTGACAGGTGCAGGCATGGAAGATAACACCCATGCCGCTACCATGACATCGCCTCTCGCGAGGCTCCGGGGGTGTGGGCTTGCACTGTCCCCAGGCTCGCCAAGGCTTCGCCTGGGGTTCGACACAATCTCGCGCCCCCGGCGCTCTGTCGATGCCGGGCACCGGACAACCGCCGTCCGGCGCGATTGTTGACCCTGATGGACTTCGGGTCAGCGGACAAGGCCGGTTGGTGGAGGGTATAAATCAGACCCTCTGCTTAACTGTAAAAATATTATCTTTGCGGAATGAAACCCGAGCAACTCCTGAGGGCGATATTGCCTGCTGTAATTGTCGACAATTTCGACATCGACCGTTTTGAGAAGAGCGACACACGTTTTGACATCTGGCTTGACGAGAAGAAGGTGCAGATGCGCGAGGATAAAAGAAATTCAGATGTGATTTCCTATGGATTTGGAGAATACCATAACATCCAGGATTTTCCCTTGCGCGGGAGAGCTACCTGGCTTCACGTGCGTAAGCGCAAGTAGCTGGATAAGTCAACGGGAGAAATCTTCTCTTACAACTGGGATCTTTCCGAATTTGACAGCACGCAGCTCAACGAAGAGTTCGCGCTTTTTTTAAACCATAATTCGGAACCCGATCCACGTAACGCCTTGGCGGTTTAGCGATTTT
>CAYMVS010000040.1:0-19542 GCA_964394205.1 uncultured Muribaculaceae bacterium
CGTCAACTGACTCGCAGATTTCCTCAACCTTCTCGTCGGGCAGAGCCAGCACGGCAGCCATGGTGGAGGGAGTGGCCTCACAGGCTTTCTGCATGGCCTGGGCGCGTGCGGCCACGAGCTTAAGTCCGTCCTCAAATGACAGGGCACCTGCAGCTACGAGCGCTGAGAATTCACCGAGTGAGTGACCGGCTACCATGTCGGGTTTAAATTCCTCGCCGAGGGTCTTGGCAAGTATCACGGAGTGGAGGAAGATGGCGGGCTGGGTCACACGTGTCTGACGGAGGTCCTCGTCAGTACCCTCGAACATCAGGTCGGTGATGCGGAAACCTAATATTTCATTAGCCTTCTCAAACATTTCATGTGCCACGGGGTTTGTATCATAAAGATCCTTGCCCATGCCTACGAACTGGGCACCTTGGCCCGGGAAAACGAATGCTTTCATTTTGTAGTCCTTTGGATTGAATTGGTTTTAAGGAGTGCAAAGTTACGGATTTTCCTGCATATAGCCCCTCAGATACAGAAAAAATGAGTATGTTTGCAAGGCTTTTAATTATTGACCGAATATGAATAATCTTTTGCTCATTCCTGCCTTTTTCAATCTCGGTACAGGCGAGATAATCATCATAGTCTTCGTTGTGTTGCTCCTGTTCGGAGGCAAGAAGATACCCGAACTCATGAAGGGTCTCGGCAAAGGCGTGCGCAGCTTCAAGCAGGGCATGAACGAGATTACCGATGAAATAAATGCTCCGGTAGACACTCCCGCCTCACCCCGTCGCGTCAACGAAGAGAAGCCTGATGGCGACAAGAAGTGAGCACTCGCGCCGCGAGCTTCCGCGCATGACCTTCTGGGGCCATGTCGAGGCGTTGCGCGGTGTCATACTTAAGGCCGGACTGGTCGTGATGGCGTTCACGGTGGTGTTTTTCATAGCCATGCCGTGGATTTTTGACCGCATTATACTTGCGCCGTGCCACGCTGACTTCCCCCTCTATCGCTTCCTGGCCGACCTGTCGGTGGGAGGTTCGGGTTGGGGAGGGTTGATGCCCGATTTCTCCAACGAGGGGTTTCATGTATCCCTGATCAACATACGGCTTGCCTCGCAATTCTTCATACACATGTCCACCTCCTTTTGGCTGGGGGTGGTGTTCGCTTTTCCCGTCATAATATATTTGGTGTGGGGCTTCATCGCTCCCGCGTTATACGATGATGAGCGCCGTGCGCCCGTGAGGGTCTTCGTGGCGGGCAATATCATGTTCTATCTCGGGGTTGCGGTAGGCTATTTCATCGTCTTCCCCCTTACGCTGCATTTCCTGGCCGAGTACAAGGTGAGCGAGATGGTGCACAATCAGATATCCCTCGACTCGTATATGGACAATTTTCTGGTCCTCATACTCGTCATGGGGCTCATCTTCGAGTTGCCCATTTTGGCGTGGATGCTCGGGCGTATGGGTCTGCTGACCCGCTCGGTGTTCTCCACCTACCGCCGCCATGCCATAGCGGCCCTGCTCATACTTGCGGCGGTCATCACCCCTACAGGCGACCCGTTTACGCTCATGGTCGTATTCCTTCCCATATATGCCCTTTGGGAACTGTCGGCATGGCTTGTCCCCAAAGGTGCCGATGAGAGTGACACTGATGATTCAGACGGAGTGTCGGGCGGGAAGGATGGTTCTGACGCGACATCCTCACGCACTTTTGACGACCTCTACGTGCCTCTCTACCGCTCGAAATCCTCCGGCACCGAGGAAAAACATTAAGTATTATGCGTAGGAGTGGAGGCCGGGAAGGAGATAGTTCGCTCCGAAGTATGTGAAGAGCACCACGAGGATGCCGAGGGCTATCCATGCGTTGAATCGTCGGGTCGCACGAAGATCACGGCCTGATGCGCGAAGCGACGGCAGGAGAGTGCGATGTAGCGGCACGGCATAGTAGAGGAGTGTGATGAGCGCACAGGTTTCCTTGGGGTCCCAGCCCCAGTAACGTCCCCACGATTGATTGGCCCATACGGCCCCGGTGAATATTCCGCACATTAGCAGGAACACGGCGGGCAGAAGCAGCAGATAATTGATTTTGGCAAGCTCCGCGGCGCGCGAGTATGTGCGTGTGACGGCTCCCGCGATGCCTGTCACGGCCATGAATGCCATGAGGGCGTAGGCTCCCATGACGAGCATGACGTGGATGGCGAGCCAGGGGGAGGCGAGCACGGGCATCAGGGGTGTGACCGTAGGATTGCCCGTAGTGATATGTGCGCAGATGAGCGAGCATCCGGCGATTAGCATTGCCGCACCCTGTATGAGGGTGTCGACGCGGCGTAGACACAGCCCCGTGAGCGAAGCGAGGAGGGCAAGCGTAAGGAGCGTTTCGTAGCCGTCTGTCAGTGGCCAGTGGCCACCGATAATGCCGCGCAGAAGCAGCAGGGAGGAGACGTAAAGGAGAATGATGAGTGCGCACAAGATGCCTGTGACGGTCAGAAATTTTGTCCTTGAGGCGGTCGGAGCAACATTACCGTTGAAGATGAACAGCAATATGGCCGCTACGACGGCGAATATCCCTGCGGGAAGGGTGTACACTACCAGTCGGTTAAGCAGCCGTATGGCCGGTGCCGTAGCTGTGACCGAGGGGGAGATGACAGAGAGCTGCATACGCCGTATGTCATGGATTATGCTGTCGGCCGCAATATTCTGCCCGCGGGCTATGGAGGTGAAAAGGCGCGTATGGGTGGTGACAATAAACTCCCACTGTTCGGCGGAGAGACTTGTCGGGCGGCGGTCGACCCACGACAGCCACTCCTGCCGTCCGTCATTGAGCGTGCAGGGATAGATGAGCATAGCTGAGCCGGTGGCCACGGAACTTATCAGCGCCACACATTCGTCAAGCTTTCGCAACTCCTTGTCGTTGAGAGCGGTGCGCAGGGGCTGTTCGAGCTTATAGCCGTGCGAGTCAAAAAAGTCTATCAACGCGGCGTATTTTCCCTCGATACCGAGCAGTCGGCGCAAACGCGGCTGCGACACCTTTATCATAGGCTCCCGCTTCCAGTCGTCGTAATAGAATAGCCATCCTGTCATGACCTGTTCGGGTGTCAATCCCTGCCATGTGCGGCTTCCGCACAGCTTCAAGGTGAAGTCTATGGCAAAGGTCTGCATCTGCTCAGGCCGGTCGTTATGATACACCCACAGTCGTCCGAAGTCGGCGGCGAGAGGCCGCTGGAGCGTGCGCGGAGCCGCCTCAGCGTGAAATGTGGCAAACATAGCGACCATAAGTACCGTGACATACCGTACTCCGCGTCGTGACCTCAGCAGCGACCGCCACAGACTCTTGCGCTGTAAGAAAAATGCCGACATGCAGAGCGCCAGCATGGCGTAGCCCGTATATGTTATCCCGATTCCCCATGGGTCGTATGCGATGGTAAAGGTGGAGGAATTGCCCGACATGCCCGTCTGATAGAAACGCCAGTGGCGGTAAGTGAGCACGCGGTTCATCGCCACGGTGCCGCAAAATGTTGAGTCGGCGTCGGTTATCATCACTTTGCTGACGAAATCCATCGGGGAGGAGGTGGCGGGATAGTACTCTACGGTGCAGTCCGTGAGCCTCAGCGCAAACGGGAATTCACCCTGTTCACCCGATTCGGAGTTGAGATAGGTATAGGTCGGCGCATCGGCATCCTTTACAAGCGTCACAGTGCCCTGTATGCCGAAAAAGTGGGTGACTAATGCCCCGACAATGATTATGGTCAGGGCTATATGCAGACCGAGGGTCACCGGTGTGCGGCGACCCCAAAGTCTGATGTAGTTGAAGATACCTGATTGACTCATCCCTCAATCAAATTAATATCACACATAATCATAAGTAAGTCGTTGAGTATCTTCAGATGCAGTCCACGAACTTCACCACGGCGTCGCGGTCGGCCTTGGAGAGCTTGCGGAAGTTCTCGACTGAGTAGCGCGCATCGCTCTCGGGTGAGAAGCCGTGCCACATTATGGCCTCCATGGCATTGCGTGCGCGGGTGTCATGCAGGCGGTCGGCTGTTGATGAGCCGGTGATTTTCTGATGGAGTCCGCGTCCCCACAGCGGTGTCGTGCGGCACCATCCGCCACGTATATCGTTGGCCATGTGGAGCTTGTGCTGCACCATGTCGGTGTAGGGCCATATCTTCTGATGAGGATAGCGGGGCAGCTCGTTGCCGGTGAAGAAATGTGCGGGGTCCACTATGCGGTCTTCGCCGGTGGTCCACGACGGGCGGTGGCAGTAGGCACAGCCTATCTCCTCAAATATCTCTTTGCCACGGGCCACCTCGGGGTTGTCGATGTCACGGACGGCCGGTACGGCCAGGCCGCGATGCCACACCATCAGGTCGGTAAACTCGCGGTCGGTCATCTCGACGGGCAGTGTCTTGGAGTTCAGGTAGTTGAGTATGCGTGTCTCCATCTCCCCCTGCCACCACTCGGGGTGGCTCCTCGTGGGGTCGACCCCGGCGAGATACTCGTCAAAACCGGCCTGCACGTCGGGGTCTTTGGCCGAGTAGGCGGCCCAGGTGCCGGCGGCGTCGAGATAGTGGTAGCGGCGGTCGCTGCGGGTCACATTGGTGATGTTCCAGATGGCGTTGGCGCCGGCGGCATCCTGGAGCGGACCGCGCGACAGGGCGTAGGTGAACCGGCGCGCGTAGGGGGTGCCGTCGCCCTGCAGCGCGTTGGAGTACATGCCGGTCCAGCGGCCGTTGGCATAGATGGCGGGGTTCAGGCCGTTAGGCAGCCGGCCATCCCTCTCCTGCCGTTGATATTGGGCCAGCAGGTCGTCGTCGTCGATGGCGTCGAGCAACCCCGTGCCATAGATGCCTATGGTGCTCTCGAGCCTGACGGCGTAGGGCTCGGTCAGCCGATAGCCTTGATTGACCACATAGATGGCGTCTTCAGGCATCGTCACCTCGGGATAAATCAGGCTGTAGGTCTCGCCGTCGTCAAACTTGTTGCCCCACTCGTCGGTGTAGCTGAGCCACCTGACGGTGATTTTGCTCTCGTCGACCGGCGCCTTGAACGGGGCTATGGCATGACCCTGGGGCATCCCGGCAAGCCACGACACATAGCCGTCGGTGTCGGGGTTGTAGACCACAAGGAGACATCCGTTGCCTATCTCGTCGGTCGAGAACCGCCCCTCGGCCACCCGCTTGCCGTGACTGTAGGAGGGGTGGCAGTGGACACACGAGTTGCGCACGTAGGCCGGCCCCAGGCCGCCGCGGGTCCCCGTGGGGTTGCTCATAAACGGCTTTTCAAACAGTGTCTCGCCGTTTTTGAAACTTTGGTACATTCCCGCGTTCTCAACCGACGGGGTGGGCTGCTCAAAGGCGTTGGCCGTGAACAGATAGGAGGTTCCGAGCTCGCCGCCGGCATAGTACCACTCGGGGTAGCGGTCGGCCGTGGGGTCGTCGACAATGACATCGTCGTCGCTGCACGACACCGCGGCGAGACAGCCCAGTGCCGCTATGGCAAATCTGCTGAAGGGGGGTGTTTTTATCATTTTGAAAGCTCTGAATAGACTTTGTTTAAGACATTGACAAGATCGGTGCCGGTCACCCTGACGGCGTTGGTGGCTGCCGGGGTGGTGGCGTTCTTGGCGAAAGGCTCGGGGATGGCGGCAATCGCCGCGATGGCGTTGTCGATAGCCTGGTGCAGCTCCTTGTCAAGAGCGGGGTTGCGCGAGGCTATGTAGTCCGACACCGACTTGTCGCCGGCCATCGAGCCGGTATAGGCGTTTTTGATTGAGCGGATATTGTCCTGGAAGTCCTCGATGGAGTTGAGGCTGTAGGGCGACTCGATGTAGTTGCGGTCGTCGTCGCTCCCCCCGAGGTTGGGGCGACCGATCTTGGTGTTGCCAACCTCGTCGGCAATGTCTATGCACCCCTGTATAATCTCCTCGGCCACCTCCTGGTAGGTCTTGTAGATTGAGCCGGCGTTGCCCGCGGTGATCATCATCAGGCCATAGTCCTTACCCTTGTCAAGGTCGGCCTCTTGGAGGATAGCCTGTTTCTGGGCCGAGATGTTGTCGGTGCCCGCCCAGCAGGCCTCAAGACAGACACACTGGTTGCGCAGGTCTTCAGCCACCATCAGCAGGTAGGCCATCTCCTCGGGGGTGTAGCCCGTGTTGTGGACCTTTGACGTGTTGCCGTTGTCGGCAAGCTCAAAGAGCATATACTCAATGGAGTGGAAGCCAAGCAGCCCGTAGCCGAAATTGTTGTCGATCGAGTACTCGGTGCCTTTGCGTATCTCGGCCAGCAAACGGTCCATGGCGGCCTTGTCGAGAGGCCACGAGTCGATGTGTGGGTCGATGTTATAGTCGGCCGCAGGCCCGAAGAGAAATGCCTCCGACAGCTCCCAGTAGCGGCGCGACTCCTTCCATGCATCGCCGGCAGCCTTGATGTCGGCCTCGGTCAATGTGCCCAGGCTATGTTTGTCGGCCATCACCTGGCATAGCTCATAGAGCCTGATGGCATTGTCGGCCATCCCTTTATAGGTCGGCAGTACAGTGTGGTTGACATAGTCGGCGGTCGCCTCAAGAAGCATCTGCTCCTTGACCGTCAACCCATCGAGCGGTGTCTCGTCGTCATTGGAAGAACAGGCCGTCAGGCCATAACCGGCCATGAGTAAGGCCGAGAGTGCTAATGTGGTAAACTTTTTCATAAAACTATGGTATTTTTTTGTTTGTTACGAGAGGAGAGCAGGGAAGTTTTTTCGGACATGATGTCAGTGGATGAACCAACCCGAGTAGGCGATGCCGACCGACACGGCCGGCTCGTTGTTGAAAGGTTTTTTCAAAAGAGAGACAGCATATTCCCCCTTGACAACTATCTCTTTGATAGGATAATAGTTCAGGCCCACCGACACGCGCTGGCGGCTACACCACTTGTCGGCCATGTTTCTCTCCATCCTGAACATCGGGTCATAGTAGTCATAGCGCCCGAAGAGATAGAGCCGCTGGGTTTTCACCCGAGTGACCGACATCAGGTCATATCCCGCCTCGATGCCGGTGGCGATGGCTGCCGCGGCGACCTTCTGATGCTTTGACGGCGATTTTGACGGCAACTGCATGTTGAAGTCGGTGATACGCTTTGAGTCGGAGAGATGGCCGTAGTCAAAGTGTCCCCGCGCCACCACGTTGTGGCCGCTGTAGGCAAAATCAAAAGACCCGATGGCCAGGGTGCCGCTCACATTCTTTATATTGTCGGTCGGTGCCATCGTGTTGCTGAACGTGTTGCCCACATAGCCGCTCGCCGACAGGCGCAGACCCCTGACCGACGTGTTGTCGACCCTCACAGCGCCGGCATACCCGTTGGCCATCTTGAACTCGTAGGGGGAAGCCGAGCCGTCGTGAACCCACCCCTGAGAGCCAAACCGCTCGCTGTCAAGACCCGGCAGAAACATGGCCTCATACCGCCACGCCCCGGCGTGCCCCCAGATGCTGACACCGATCTCGTGCCAGGTGCAAGGCATGATGGTGTTTTCACCCTCAGGGCGGTAGACACCGAAAAACTCGGTTGGCAAGTGATGCTGATTGGTGCCTCCGACCGGCACAACCATCATGCCGGCTCGCACGTTCAATCTTCTCGAGAAACTCTTCTGAAGCCAGAACTGCTCGAGAGCCACCTCGCCCCCGCGCTCAATCTCGCTTTCATACTCGCCACCCTCCTCGTTTTCAAACTCGATGGCGCTCTCGGTGCCCCCGTGCTCAAACTCAATCTCCGAGCTCATCGACCATCCCTTGCCAAAGTCATATCCTAAGAAGATGACAACGTGGGGTATGTCAAAGCGGCCGTGTGACGGGGCATCCTTATACCTCTCGGGAGAAACGTAACGCAGGTAGCTGTCACTGAAAAAATTGCGGGTCATCGCCACCTCGCCATAGCCTCCCACCTGAAGGCGGCTCACGCGCCGGGCGGCTGTCGTGTCGGCAGCCACGGCCCCGGTGGCGTTGTGAGCCCCGCCGGCAAATGAGGCAAGTAGCAGTGTCGTGGCAACCAGTATTGTCTTGTGCATTGTAGTGTGATAATTTTGGTTGTGATAATGTTGCAAAATTACCACCACGTCGCTGTCGGCAAAATACCCAAAACCGATGAAAACCGACCCCTCTTTCACCCCTCGCTTAATTAATATCAGTTATTGCCGGGCTTTTTTTTGGCGGGTAGAGGTAAAAGATGTATTTTTGCCATAAAACAACACCTTATTTACTACCATGAAATTTTCACTTCCCGAGACATTGCCCCCAATGCCTGAATTTGTTGAGGGGATACGTCGCGCCCCCGACCGGGGCTTTCGGCTGACGCCGGCCCAGACGGCAACGGCGCTGCGCAACGCCCTGCGCTACATTCCCCGTAGTCTGCACCCGACGCTCGCCCCCGAGTTTCTTCACGAGCTGAAGACCCGTGGCAAAATCTACGGCTACCGCTATCGCCCGGCGGGAGATCTCAAGGCCAAGCCGATCGACAGCTACCGAGGCAAGTGTGTCGAGGGCAAAGCTTTTCAGGTGATGATTGACAACAACCTGTGTTTTGACGTCGCCCTCTATCCCTACGAGCTTGTGACCTACGGCGAGACGGGCCAGGTGTGTCAAAACTGGATGCAATACCGGCTTCTGAAGATGTATCTGGAGGAGCTGACCCAGGACCAGACGCTTGTTGTCGAGAGCGGCCACCCGTTAGGCCTTTTCAAGTCGTCGCCCGAGGCACCGCGTGTCATCATCACCAACTCGATGATGGTTGGCCTCTTTGACAACCGCCTCGACTGGGAGATCGCCGCCCAGATGGGTGTGGCCAACTACGGGCAGATGACTGCCGGCGGGTGGATGTATATCGGGCCCCAGGGGATTGTGCACGGCACCTTTAACACCCTGCTCAACGCCGGTCGCCTCAAGCTTGGCATACCTCACGACGGCGACCTGCGTGGACACCTGTTTGTGTCGTCGGGGCTTGGCGGCATGAGCGGCGCCCAGCCCAAGGCGGCCGTCATCGCCGGGGCCGCAGCCATCATTGCCGAGGTCGACATCTCGCGCATCAGGACACGCCACGACCAGGGATGGGTCGATGTGGTCACCGCGAGCATCCCCGAGGCTTTTGACATGGCTGCCAAGGCTATGGCCGAGCGACGCCCCCTCTCGATTGCCTATCATGGCAACGTGGTCGACCTGCTCGAGTTTGCCGTCGACCGCAATATCCCCATCGAGCTGTTGAGCGACCAGACGTCGTGTCACGCCGTCTATGAAGGGGGGTATTGCCCCGTGGAGCTTTCTTTTGACGAGCGCACCCGTCTGCTGGCCGACGATCGCGATGCCTTCGCCCGGGCCGTCGACCGCTCGCTCTGTCGCCACTACAACGCCGTCAAGACACTGGTGGCGCGCGGCACCTACTTCTTTGACTATGGCAACGCGTTTATGAAAGCGATTTATGACGCCGGCGTCAAGGAGATTTCGCGCAACGGCGTCGACGACAAGGATGGATTCATCTGGCCATCATACGTCGAGGATATCATGGGTCCCGAGCTGTTTGACTATGGCTACGGCCCCTTCCGCTGGGTGTGTCTGAGCGGCTCTCACGATGACCTGATAAAGACCGACCATGCCGCCATGGAGTGTATCGACCCCACGCGCCGCGGTCAGGACAAGGATAACTGGATCTGGATACGCGACGCCGAGAAAAACAACCTCGTGGTCGGCACTCAGGCGCGTATTCTCTATCAAGACGCTATGGGGCGCCTCAAGATCGCCCTGCGGTTTAACGAGATGGTGAGAGCGGGCGAGGTTGGCCCCATCATGCTGGGGCGCGACCATCACGACGTCAGCGGCACCGACTCCCCCTTCCGCGAGACTGCCAATATCAAAGACGGCTCTAACGTGATGGCCGACATGGCCGTGCAATGTTTCGCCGGCAACTGTGCCCGCGGCATGAGCCTGGTGGCCCTGCACAACGGCGGCGGTGTCGGCATCGGCAAAGCCATCAATGGAGGCTTCGGAATGGTGCTCGACGGCAGCCAACGCGTCGACACTATACTCCGCTCGGCTATGCTGTGGGACGTCATGGGGGGCGTGGCTCGCCGCTCGTGGGCCCGCAACCCCAACGCCATGGAGACAGCCGAGCTCTTCAACCAGACACACTCCGACTTTTATCACATCACAATACCGACTCTGGTCGACGACCAAATAATTAACGACTTGACAAAATGAAAACAATAATGGAATGTGTCCCCAATTTCAGTGAGGGACGCGATCTTGAAAAGATAGACCGCATTGTGTCACCCTTCCGCGCCCGCCCGGGGGTGAAGCTGCTTGACTACAGCAACGACGAGGACCACAATCGCCTGGTGGTGACCGTTGTCGGCGAGCCCGAGCCGTTGCGCGACGCTGTCATCGAGGCCATCGGGATTACCGTCGGGCTCATCGACCTTAACAATCACAAGGGTCAACACCCGCGCATGGGCGCGGCCGACGTCGTGCCCTTCATCCCCATCAAGGGGTGCACCATGGACGACGCCATCGCCATCTCGCGCCAGGTGGCCATGACGGTGGCCGAGCGCTATGACCTCCCGGTGTTCCTGTATGAAAAGTCGGCCTCGGCCCCTCATCGTGAGAATCTTGCCGCCATCCGCAAAGGTGAATTTGAAGGGATGGAGGAGAAAATCAAACTGCCCGAGTGGCAGCCCGATTTCGGCCCGGCCCGCCGCCACCCGACCGCCGGCACCGTGGCCATCGGCGCGCGTATGCCCCTGGTCGCTTTCAATATCAATCTCAGCACCCCCAGTCTCGACATCGCCACCGCCATCGCCAAAAAAATACGCTTCATTGGCGGAGGCCTCCGTTTTGTCAAGGCGATGGGTGTCGAGCTTAAAGACAGAGGCATCACCCAAGTGTCAATAAACATGACCGACTATACCCGCACGGCGCTCTACCGCGCCTTTGAGATGGTTCGCTACGAGGCGCGCCGTTATGGGGTGAGCATCGTGGGCTCGGAGATTATCGGCCTGGTGCCGATGGCCGCGCTCATCGACACTGCCGAGTACTATCTGGGCCTCGAGGATTTCTCTATCAATCAGGTGCTTGAGGCACGTATCATGGAGGAATGATGACACGCCTGTACAACGCCACTATCGTCACCCCCCGGGGGACCGGTGCGCTCAAGGGTGAGCAGATGCACAACGGCGTGGTCACCATGAGCGACATGGAGATCGTCATTGACGACAGCGGGGTCATCACCTCGGTGGCACCCTCGGGCGGGCCCTCGGGGGGTGACAGCGACATCGACCTCGAGGGGCGTGTCGTCCTGCCCGGCTTTGTCGACTCCCACACCCATCTGCCTTTTGGCGGATGGCGTCCAGACGAGTTTGGATGGCGACTGCGCGGCGACTCCTACATGTCGATCATGGAGCGTGGCGGCGGCATTGTCAACACCATGAAAGCCACGCGTGAAGCCTCAACCGAGGCCCTGGTTGAGAGAACTTTAAAGCAAACATCGCTCGTCTCGGCAATGGGAGTCACCACCATCGAGGGGAAGAGCGGCTATGGCCTCGACCTGACAACCGAGCTGCGCCAGCTCGAGGTGCTCAGGCAGGTGGCCTTGAGCCCCGGTTGCAAGGTGGGAGTGGTGTCAACCTTTTTGGGAGCCCACGCCGTGCCCCCCGAGTGGAAAGGGGACCCCGAGGGATACATTAATTATATAATAGACGAGGTGTTGCCCCGGGTGAAAGAGCGTGGGTTGGCCGAGTTTTGTGACGTGTTTTGCGAGAAAGGGGTGTTTGACATCGCCCTGTCGCGCCGTCTGCTCGAGGCCGCCCGCTCGATGGGCTTCAAGCTCAAGCTGCACGCCGACGAGATTGTGTCAACCGGTGGCGCCGAGCTTGCCGCCGAGGTCGGGGCCGTCTCGGCCGACCATCTGCTGCACGTGAGCGACGCCGGCATTGACGCTATGGCCCGTGCCGGGGTCATCGCCACCCTGTTGCCCCTCACTGCCTTCACCCTGCGCGAGCCCTACGCCCGTGCCCGCGACATGATTGACCGTGGATGTGCCGTGGCCTTGGCCACCGATTTCAACCCCGGCAGCTGTTGCAGCTACTCCATCCCGTTGACCATCGCCCTGGCCTGCATCTACATGAACATGACGGTCGAGGAGGCCGTCGCGGCGCTGACCCTCAATGCCGCCGCCGCCCTCGACCGCGCCGACACCGTCGGCTCCATCGAGCCGGGCAAACGGGGCGACCTGGCGATTCTGAATGTCACCTCGCCGCAGTTCCTTCCCTACATGACCGGCATCAACCTGGTGCAAACCACCGTGCGCGGCGGTGTCATTGTCTCTCAACAAACTTTCCGATAACCATCAAAAAACATCTCCAAGTGGAAACATTTTTAAAAGAACTATCCTCGTCACAGCCCACCCCAGGCGGGGGCAGCGTGGCGGCTCTGGCGGGAGCGCTTGCGGCCTCGCTGACCACCATGGTGGGCAACCTGACGCTCGGCCGCAAAAAGTATGCCGGCGTTGAGGCCGAGGTCAAAGATATTATTGCCGCCGTCGAGCCCGAGATAGCGCGCTTTCATGAAGATATAGAGCGCGACGCCCGTGCTTATCAGGCTGTTATGGAAGCTTTCAAGCTCCCTAAGGAGACCGACCGGGAGCGCTCGGAGCGCGACGCCGCCATCGAGCGCGCCACCGCCGGGGCCATCGAGGTGCCGATGCAGGTTGGCATGCGCGCCCTCTCCATCCTCCCGGCCATCGAGCGCATCGTAGCCATCGGCAACACCAACGCCGTCACCGATGCCGCCATGGCCGCCCTGTGCTGCCAGACAGCTATCGTCGGCGCCAATCTCAATGTCATGGTTAACCTGTCGGGACTAAAAGACCGGCGGTTGGCCGACACCCTGGCCAACGAGATGAGGCAGGCAACCGCGATTGCCATGAAGAGCGCCGACAAAATCGTTTCCGATACCTATACCAAACTGAGCAAACAATGAAAAAAAATATTTTTATGATAGGCGAGGGGACCCTGACTATGCACGATATTGACCGCATAATCACCGAGAACCTCAAGCTCGAGCTCTCGCCCGAGGCTAAAGAGCGCATCATCAAGTGTCGCGAGTTTCTCGACCGCAAGATCGAGGAGTCAACCGAGCCCCTCTATGGCATCACCACCGGCTTTGGCTCGCTGTGCAACAAGAACATCTCGCTCGACGACCTGTCGACGCTGCAGGAAAACCTGGTCAAGAGCCACGCCTGCAGTGTTGGCAACGAGATGCCCCATGTGATAGTGAAACTGATGTTTCTGCTCAAGGCCCACGCGTTGTCGCTGGGCCACTCGGGAGTGCAGCTCATCACCGTGCAGCGTATCATCGACTTTTTCAACAACGACGTGCTCCCCATCGTCTACGACCGCGGCTCGCTGGGCGCCTCGGGCGACCTGGCCCCGCTGGCCAATCTCTTCCTCCCCCTCATCGGCGTGGGCGACGTGTACTACAAGGGGAAACGCTGTGAGGCCATAAATGTGCTCGACGAGTTTGGCTGGGAGCCCATCAGGCTCAAGAGCAAGGAGGGGCTGGCGCTGCTCAACGGCACTCAGTTTATGAGCGCCAACGGTGTCTTTGCCCTGCTACGCGCCAAGCGTCTCAGCAAGGAGGCCGACCTTATCGCCGCCATCTCGCTTGAGGCGTTTGACGGCCTGCTCGCCCCCTTCCACCCCTCGATACAGCGCATGCGCCCCCACCCCGGGCAGATTGAGACCGGCAAGGCCTTTTGCCGCATCCTCGAGGGGAGCGAGATTATAAACCGACCCAAAAAGCATGTCCAGGATCCCTACTCGTTCCGCTGTATTCCACAGGTGCATGGCGCGACCAAAGATGCCATTGCCCACGCCGAGCGTGTGCTGATGACCGAGATCAACTCGGTGACCGACAATCCGACCATCTTCCCCGACGAAGACCTTATTATCTCGGGAGGCAACTTCCACGGCCAGCCCCTGGCGCTTGTGTATGACTATCTTGCAATCGCGATGGCCGAGCTTGGCAACATCTCCGAGCGACGTGTGGCTCAGTTGATCATGGGTCTGCGCGGCCTCCCCGAGTTTCTCGTGGCCGAGCCGGGCCTGAACTCGGGCTTCATGATACCACAGTATGCCGCCGCCTCGATGGTGAGCCAGAACAAGATGTACTGCTATGCCGCCTCGTCCGACTCAATCGTCTCTTCAAACGGCCAGGAAGATCACGTGTCGATGGGCGCCAACGCCGCCACAAAATTATACAAGGTGATGGACAACCTGGAGCTCATTCTGTCAATCGAGCTGATGAACGCCGCCCAGGGCCTCGAGTTCCGCCGGCCGCTCAAGTCATCGCCATACGTGGAGCGCTTTGTCAAGGCCTACCGCAACGAGGTCCCGTTTGTTCGCGAGGATATAGTGATGTACAAGGAAATCCACAAAACCCAGGCCTTCCTGCGCCGCTGGAAGTGGGATTACTGACCGTCATCCTCCCTCTCGGTCCGGTCATAATGCTCGTAGGCATCGACGATGCGCTGCACCAAGGGGTGGCGCACGATGTCTTTCTTGCCAAACTCGATCTTCCCTATCCCGGGCACCCCTTTGAGCACCCTCAGCGCCATCACCAGGCCTGAGGCTGTGGCCCGGGGCAGGTCGATCTGGGTCATGTCGCCGGTGACGATCATCTTGGCGTTCATGCCTAAGCGTGTCAGAAACATCTTCATCTGGTGGGTGGTGGTGTTCTGGGCCTCGTCGAGCACGATGATGGCGTCGTTGAGGGTGCGCCCGCGCATGAAAGCCAACGGCGCTATCTGTATCACGTTACCCTCCATGTACTCTTTGAGTTTTACCGCCGGCACCATATCTTCAAGCGCGTCATAGAGCGGCTGCAGATAGGGGTCGATCTTGTCTTTCATGTCGCCCGGCAGGAAGCCTAACTTCTCGCCGGCCTCGACAGCCGGTCGCGACAGTATTATCTTTCTGACCTCCTTGTTTTTGAGGGCTTTGACTGCAAGGGCGATGGCGAGATAGGTCTTGCCCGTGCCCGCAGGCCCCAGGGCAAAGGTCAGGTCGTTTTTCCCGAAGGCCTCGACAAGAAGCTGCTGATTGTGGTTACGCGCCAGTATCGGCTTGCCGTTGATGCCATAGATTATCACCTCGTCGCCTCTTGCCTCGCGGGGCTCCTCGCCCTTGAGAACGTCGAGTATCACATCCTCGCTCAGCTTGTTATACTTGCTGCAATACTGCTCGAGCTGCTTGATTTTCTGTTCAAACTCCGAGGTCTCGCGCTCGTCGCCAATCACTTTTATCACCGACCCGCGCGCCGCCACCCGCAGCTTGGGGAAGAGGTTGCGTATCAGTGACATATTTTGATTGTTGACCCCGTAGAAGCTTACCGGGTCTACGCTGTCAATGATTATTATTCGTTCTATCATCGTCTGTTTTTTTCTTTATTGCCAACCCGCTGCCCGGGGCGTCGCGGGTTTGCCGGAAACCACCCTTTGGCCACACGCTCGCGCTGCTCAAAAATCTCCTTGATGGTCCATAGCGACGAGAAGGCCACCACTCCGAGAATCGTCGAAAGCAGCGTGTCGGCCACCGCGACCGAGGCCGCGCCGGTTGCCAGGCCAAGCGCCAGGAACCACCACCAGCAGCCGGTGCCGAAATAATAGTAGCATTTGATGACCACGGGATGGAAAATCCCGATTATCAGGAATGTGCAGCCGCCGGTGACAAGCCCGACGAGACCGTTATCGGTCAAAAAGGTGTTGATTTCATTCATTTCAACCACAAAGATACGACTTTTTGTTGGTTTGACGAGCTGTTTTTTTGGCAAAGGTGGGCCGTTATCTTGTGATTTATTTGTATTTTTGCCAACTGATTAACTACGCTTTTTAAGAATATGGCAACAACTTTGGTTTCTACTGACTACAATTTCCCCGGTCAAACGGCTGTTTATCACGGCAAAGTGCGCGACGTTTACACTATAAATGACGACCTGATGGTCATGATCGCAACCGACCGCATCTCGGCTTTTGATGTTATCCTCCCCAAAGGCATCCCCTACAAGGGTCAGGTGCTCAATCAGATAGCCGGCTATTTCCTCGACTCGACCGCCGACATTGTTCCCAACTGGAAGCTCGTCTCGCCCGACCCGATGGTCACCGTGGGCTACAAGTGTGAGGGCTTCAGGGTAGAGATGATCATACGCGGCTATCTGACCGGCAGCGCCTGGCGTGACTATCAGAACGGTGTCCGCGAGATTTGCGGTGTCAGGATTCCCGACGGCATGAAGGAAAACCAGGCCTTCCCCGACGGCCCTATCATCACCCCGACCACCAAGGCCGATGCCGGTCACGACATGAACATCTCGCGCGACGAGATCATCGCCCGGGGCATCGTAAGCCGCGAGGACTATGAGGTGATGGAGCGATACACCCGCGCCCTGTTCAAGCGCGGCACCGAGATGGCCGCCGAGAAGGGGCTCATTCTGGTCGACACCAAATATGAGTTTGGCAAGCGCGAGGGCAAGGTGATGCTCATCGACGAGATACACACCCCCGACTCGTCGCGCTATTTCTATGCCGACTCTTACGCCGAGCTGTTTGCCGCCGGCAAGCCCCAGCGTCAGCTCTCCAAGGAGTTTGTGCGCCAATGGCTCATCGAGCATGACTTCATGGGCCAGCCCGGCCAGAAGGTGCCCGAGATGACCGACGCCTTCTGTGAGAGCGTCAGCGACCGATACATTGAGCTTTATGAGCATATCACCGGCAAGCTGTTTGTGAGGGCCGACGAGGCAAACCTGACCGACCGCATCGCCGGCAACGTCCTCTCTTGTCTTGAGCGCCTTGCCCGATGAGCACCGATTGTGAAAATATAAAACCTTACAACAACTCACAGCCCAAGGCGGGGCAGGTCGAGCAGATGTTTGACAACATCGCGCCGGCCTATGATGTGATGAACCGCGCCATGACCATGGGTATCGACCGGTTGTGGCGCCGCGCCGCCGTCAAGATGATCGCCGACAAGGGGGCCACAAAGATACTCGACATTGCCTCGGGTACCGGCGACCTGGCCATGCTCATGGCCGCCAAGCTCGACCCGATTTCGGTCATCGGCATCGACCTGTCACAGCGCATGGTCGAGATTGGACGCCGCAAGGTGGCCGCCTCGGGCATGGGCGACGTGGTCAAGCTGACCGTCGGCGACTGCATGGATCTCGCTTTCCCCGATGAGACTTTTGACTGTGTGACAGTGGCTTTCGGGGTGCGCAATTTTGAAAATATCCACCGCGGATATGCCGAGATGCTGCGTGTGCTTCAGCCCGGCGGCATGATCTGTGTCATCGAGCTGTCGACCCCGACGGCGCCGGTTGTGCGCTCGCTCTACAATATCTACAGCAACCGGGTCATCCCCTTTGTGGGGCGCGCGGTGTCACACGACAGCGACGCCTACACCTACCTGCCGCGCTCCATCGCCGCTGTGCCCCAGGGCGACCGCATGCTCGAGATAATGTCGGCCGAGGGCTTTGTCAACACCCGCTGCCGGCGCTTGACCTTTGGCGTCTGCTCGATCTACACGGCTTTTAAACCCGAATAAAACTCCAAGTAATATAAATGAAACGTTACAACCTGATTAACAATGCTCTCGGTTGGCTCTGCTTTGCCATCGCGGCGGTCACCTACCTGTTGACCATCGAGCCGACCGCCAGCTTTTGGGACTGCCCCGAGTTTATTTCACAAGGCATGAAACTGGAGGTGGGCCACCCGCCGGGCAACCCTATCTTCATGCTCGCCGCCCGCTTTTTTGTCAACTTTGCCGGTGGCGATGTCACCCGCGTGGCCATGGCCGTCAACGCCATGTCGGCCCTCCTCTCGGCGGGCACCATCCTGCTGCTGTTCTGGACCATCACCCATCTGGTCAAGCGGCTCGTTGTTGCCGACGATGCCACCACCGTCACCCCCATCCAGATGCTGCTCACCTTTGGCTCGGGCCTCTGTGGCGCGTTGGTCTACACCTGGAGCGACACCTTCTGGTTCTCGGCGGTCGAGGGCGAGGTATATGCCTTCTCGTCGTTCTGCACGGCCCTGGTCTTCTGGCTCATCCTCAAGTGGGAGAGCCGTGTCGACGAGCCCCACAGCGATAAATACCTGGTGCTGATCGCCTACGTCATCGGCATCTCTATCGCCGTCCACCTGCTCAACCTGCTCTGCATCCCGGCCATCGTCCTTGTGGTCTACTACCGCAAGTGGCGCCAGACCAATGCCAAGGGCTCGCTGATTGCCTTAGGGGTCTCGGTGGTCATTGTAGCGTTGATTCTTTACGGCCTCGTGCCGGGCTTTGTCGAGATCAGCCAGTACTTTGAGCTGCTCTGTGTCAACGTCCTCGGCATGAGTTTCAACATGGGTGTGCTGATCTATGCCATCCTGCTTGTCGCCTCGTTGATTTGGGCTGTCGCCGAGCTTTACCGGCAGCGCTCGGCAACCGCCATCAAGATCAGTTTCGCCCTGAGCATCATCCTCTCGGGTATGCTCTTCATCGGCGACTCTCTTTGGATTGCCGCGTTTCTCACCCTCGCCCTCGTTGTCTATCTGTGTGTGACAAAGAGCGTGCCGGTGCGCATCCTCAATGTCATCGTTCTCTCTGTTCTGGTCATTTTCATAGGCTACTCGAGCTATGCGCTGCTGCTCATCCGCTCGTCGGCCAACCCCCCGATGAATCAGAATGCCCCCGACAATGTGTTTGCCCTGAGCAGCTATCTCAACCGCGAGCAATATGGCGAGCGCCCGCTCTTCTACGGTCAGACCTTCCAGTCGGCACCGGTCTATCGCGTCGAGACAGGCTCAAACGCCCCGGTGCCCATCCGTCACCAGGGCCCGGCGCTCTATGCCAAGGCGGTCAAGACCTCTCCCGACCAGCCTGACCGCTATGAGATGACCGGCCACAAGACATCCTACGAGATGATGCCCGAGCTCGACATGCTCTTCCCCCGCATCTACAGCGGCCCCCACGCGGCGGCCTACAGCGACTGGGTGGGCGGCCTGACTGGGAAGCCCGTCAGCGCCGTGCAGTATGTCGACGAGAACGACAATCCTCTCAACACCGTCACCAAGACCAAGCCCACCATGGGCGAGAACCTCACATATTTCCTTGTTTATCAGCTCAATCACATGTATTGGCGATATTTCATGTGGAATTTTGCCGGTCGCCAGAACGATATCCAGGGCAACGGTGAGGTCAACCATGGCAACTGGATTTCGGGCATACCCTTTATCGACAATCCGCGCCTGGGCGACCAGTCACTGCTGCCCGACGACTTGGGCAAAGGCAACAAGGGGCACAACGTGTTCTACCTTATGCCGCTGCTGATGGGCATCATCGGCCTGTTATGGCAGGCTTTCCACTCAAAGCGCGGCATCGAGCAGTTCTGGGTCATCTTCTTCCTCTTCTTCATGACCGGCATCGCCATCGTGCTTTACCTCAACCAGACCCCGACCCAGCCCCGCGAGCGCGACTATGCGTTTGCCGGCTCGTTCTATGCCTTCTCGATAT
>CAYMVS010000041.1:0-19325 GCA_964394205.1 uncultured Muribaculaceae bacterium
TGCAGCAGATGCTTGCCACAAAAGGCGACTCAATCGAGGGCAAGACAGTGGCCATCTCGGGCTTTGGCAACGTTGCCTGGGGCGCAGCCCTCAAGGCGACCGAGCTTGGCGCAAAGGTAGTCACCATCTCGGGTCCCGACGGCTATATCTACGATCCCGACGGCATCTCGGGCGATAAGATTGACTATATGCTCTACCTGCGCGCCACCGGCGAGGACATCGTCGCTCCCTACGCCGAGAAATACCCCGGGTCGACATTCTATCCCGGCCGCAAACCCTGGGAGCAGAAAGTCGACATCGCCCTGCCCTGCGCAACCCAGAACGAGCTCGACGGCGACGACGCCAAGATGCTTGTCGACAACGGAGTGATGATGGTTGCCGAGGTTTCAAACATGGGGTGCACCCCCGAGGCCATCGACACATTCATCGCCGCTAAGATCACCTACGCTCCCGGCAAGGCTGTCAACGCCGGCGGCGTGGCAACCTCGGGTCTCGAGATGAGCCAAAACGCGATGCACCTGCAGTGGAGCGCCGAGGAGGTTGACGACAAACTCCACACCATCATGAAAGACATCCACACCCAATGTGTGAAATATGGCACCGAGCCCGACGGCTACATCAACTACATGAAGGGCGCCAATATCGCCGGTTTCATGAAAGTGGCCCATGCCATGATGGGACAAGGCATCATTTGATCTGTTCAAGTCATCACCCAAAGCGCCGCCCCTGTTCAGGTGAACCAAAAGGGGCGGCGCTTTGTTATATAGACAAAGAAAACTAAATAATAAAACAATAAAACTATGGCAGACAAGAAAGAGAAAGCTGTCGACACTTATCCCGGCGTTGCCGTCGATGCTGCCGACAAAGAAAAAGTCGACAAAGAGTTGGTCAAGGAACGCACAGCCACACTCAACAACAACCCTCGAGGTTAAGTTACAAATTAAAAAAGTTAATGAAATCAAGGTCTTTGGGGCCTTGATTTTTTGTTTTTACCCTCGTGATGCTGCAAAATGTAATAAAAAAGTTGTAAATTTGGGCTCGAAAATTATGTAAACAGTGTAAATGAGTCCCCAACCGACCACCAGCGCTCTTGAAGAGCAGCTGCTTGTGCAGCGTCTGCGCGACCCGGCAACCACCAGGGCCGCGTTTGCCGATGTCATAAAGCGCTACAGCGAGCCGTTGTATCGCACGATACGCCGCATGGTTGTGACCCACGACGATGCAAACGACCTGCTGCAAAACACGTTCATGAAAGCATGGCAATCGATCACCGACTTCAAGGGGACAGCCCGGCTGTCGACATGGCTCCACAAGATAGCCATCAACGAGAGCCTGACCTTTCTTGAACGTGAGAAGAGGCGTCGGGGCGTGTCGCTTGACGACGATGACGCGGCGCTGGCCCAGGCCCTGGCCGCCGATGAATGGTTTGACGGCGACGACCTGCAGCTCAAACTACGTCAGGCAATAGCCTCGCTGCCTGAAAAACAGCGTCTTGTGTTCAACATGCGTTACTATGACGAGATGAAGTATGAAGACATGTCACAGATACTCGGCACGTCGGTCGGGGCCCTGAAGGCATCCTATCATCTTGCCGAGAAGAAAGTGAAGAAATTTTTTGCCGACAACGATTAAACCATTAGACATTCAGAGTGTCAAAGAGACAAACATATAATTGAGAAGCAAGATGAAAGAAACCCGAGATATACTTGAAAAGGTCAATCATCGCGACGGGCTGACCGTGCCTGACGGCTTCTTTGACGATTTTAACGAGCGGATGGCGGCCATGCTGCCCGAGCAGGAGTGGGAGAAAGAGCCTCTGGCGGTTCAGGCTGCCGCTCCACGTTCGTTCTGGTCAAAGATAAGGCCATACGTCTACATGGCAGCTATGTTTGCCGGCGTCTGGCTGATGATGAACATGTTTGACATCGTCCGACCGTCATCACGCCCCGACCTTTCGTTTGACGCCACCCCGGCGGTCGCTGAGGCTGTGACCGACCCCTCGTTTGTGGGCGACTATTACATGTCTACATTCAGCGATTACGACCTGATGGACCAGATGATTGAAGATGGCACTGTTGAAGATTTTGATTTTGACGCTGTTATAACCGAATAAGCTGAACGATGAAAACCAAGATTCTACACCTGTTACTGTTGGTAGTCACAATCGTCGCCCCGATAGCGGTCTCGGCCAAAGACCGCCCCAGCGAGAGCGAGCGACGCGCATGGATGGAAGAGATGCAAAACTATCGTAAGGAATACATAATCAAGGCTTTGCAGCTCAACGATGCCCAAAAGGGTAAATTCCTGCCCCTCTATGAGGCGATGACCCGCGAGATGGGGGCGATCGACAGCGAGGTGCGCTCGACCGAGCGTGCTGTCAAGCAAAAAGGGAAAGCGGCCACCGATGCCGACTATCAGAAGGCGGCCGACGCCATGTTTAACCTTCACGCGCGCATGGGCGCCGTCGAGGCTAAATATTACAAACAGTTTAAAAGCGTCCTCTCGTCGCGTCAGCTCTATGAATTGAAACAGGCCGAAGACCGGTTTGCCCGCGAAATGATGCGCCACCATCGCGAGAAAAAAGACCGTAAGAAATAACCGCCGGAGGTTACACGCCGGCCTGAGCGATAGGTTTATAAGTTAACCCCGGTTAAACTTATAGACCTATCAACATTTTTAAACTGCTATCAGTCACCCCACCCCCACCCACCACCACACGTTGAAAGTATGAAACAGACTGTAAGAGCCTTCGTGCGTCTCACCATTGCCGCAATACTGTGTCTTGCAACAACCCTCGAGGCTGTCGCCCTCCCCGCCAAGCCGTCAAAGCGTCAGGCCAACACATCCAACACCCTCGCCACTCCCGATTTTGCCTATCCCGAGCAGGTGATCAAAGACGCCGACAAAAGTCTTAAAAGCGACCTTGCTAAAAAAAACTACCCGGGAGTGGTCAGCGCTCTGCTCAACAAGGGGCAAGCGATGCTGCTGATCAATGCCGACAGCATCAATGCCTGCGTCAATCTCATTGACAAAACGGCAGCCAAGGTGACCGACCCGTCGGCTAAAGCAGTCATCAGGTTGCTTCAGGCCGACTTTATATGTAATTACTACAAAACTGACAGATGGAATTTTGACCAACGCCTCGTGCCGGCCGATGAGTTGGGCAGCGACATGCGTCAATGGAGCGGCGCCCAGATGCGCGACACAGTCATCAGCCTTATAAACAGCGCGATGGCGGCAAGCAATCAGCTTCTTAACACGCCCCTGACCACCTACAAAGATATAATCAAAATCGACGACTTAGACCTCCAGCGCGTCTACTTCCCGTCGATGCTTGACTTTGCCGTCTATCAGTCAATTGAGATGTTGGAGTCGTTCTCCGACCCAATTGCTCGCCCGCTGCCTGAGGGATTGCTGCTGAAAGAGGCATCGCCAGCCGTGCTGACCATGTTACGAGTCAGCAAAACGAGACAGCTCCAACTCCAACTCTTAGACATGCTCATCAAGCAAAGCCAATCGCGTCCCGGCCCCCGCGTTCATGCCACTGTCGAGCGCCTGAACGTGGCCACTGAGGAAGATGAACAGCTGATGACCAACCCTCTTAACCGGCTCTACCAATCGAGCAAGGCAACTGAATTTTCAGGCGATTACCTCATAGCGCTCTACTTTTACGACGACAACCCAAGAGACGATCTTGTCGACTACTACAACGCTATTTGTCACCACCTTGACCAATTTCCGACCTATCCACGCCGCGATGTGTTGCAAGACATCAAACATGAACTCGAGCGAAAGGTCATATATACAATGATACGCTCATCGGTATCGCCGGCCAAACCATTCACCATCACCATCTGCAGCCGCAACATAAAAAGCGGAACCATAGACTTTTATGAGACGTCAACACCGTTTGCCTACCCTATCACCACAACCACCACTGGCAAGCCGACCTACTCTGTTCCCTTTACAGTCGAGGCCCCGTCGGTGGCGCTCAAAGAGACCCCGGTTGAGTGTTCCATCCCCAAGACCGGGTGTTACTTGGTAAAGCTGAAAAGTGACGGCCTTGAGGCATCAAACAAACACAGTTGCTTATTTGTCAGCGAGTTGGGGTTATACTCCTTTACCGACAATCTCATTCACCTCAAGAGTATCGACCCGGTCACGGGTAAAGCCGTGGCAGGTGCAACCATCTTCAGCGAGACAGGCGAGACTGTCGGCAGAACCGACAGCAAAGGGTATTTCATGCCCCCTGTTTTGGGCAGATCCATCCAATATTATGGCAAAAAGGAGGATAGTTTGTCTGACTTGGTCTTTGGCTCACGCCCTGCTCAGCAATATCAGCAAAAGGCGACCCTAAGAGTTGGAATCACCACCTCGCTTGCAGTCTATCATCCCGGCGACACTATCGAGTGGGCGGGATGTGTCTACCGTGTGTCGGCCACCTCTCAAAATGTCGAGCCCGACTGCCGGGTGAGGGTCGAGGTAACGGATGTCAACCGTCGGACAGTGATGACCGACACGCTTGTTGCCGACAATTGGGGACGCGTCAACGGTCGCTGCCCCATTCCCGGCGAGACGCTCACCGGCTATTATTTAATCGTTGTTACCCCTATTATCGACACGCCTGAGTCGCTGACCACCTATAGCGAGCACCACCAGGTGATGGTCAGCGACTACAAGCTGCCAACCTTTCTTGTTGACAGCATGAAGGTTGAGCGCGACACACCACAGACAGGGGCCGTGACCATCTCGGGTCGTGCGGTGACCTACTCGGGCTTCCCTCTGATTGATGCAAAGGTCGAGCTTTCGGTGTCAAAGAGTACCCTCTGGTGGCGTTACTTTGGCAACCCCGACATTATAGCCACCCTTGAGACTGTCACCGACGCCAATGGCGACTTTCAGGCAGTTGTCCCCGCCGAGTTGCTCAATCTCTTTGAGCCCCGGTATTCTTTCTTTCATGCCGATGCCAGTGTCACCTCACAGTCGGGCGAGACCCAAAGCGGCTCGACATCGTTTTCTCTTGGACGGAAATATGCCATATTGGCTCAAAGTCAGATAGCAGCCAATGCCCTCCGGCCCGTGAGTGTCAATGTCAAAGTTGTTGATGCCACCAATGAGGAGATTTCCTCGCTCATAGACTGGCAGCTTGTCAAAGACAACAGGGTTGTGTTGAGCGAGCAGGCCAACACGCCGGTGCTCAATCTTGACTTGTCAAAAGTCGAGTCGGGGAAATATGAGCTACGATTCAATCTTCCCGACACGACGCTTGCCGCTCAAGTTGCAACGGAATTGACCCTTTATCGCCCTACCGACATCCAATCACCTGTCGACGAGACTATTTGGCTGCCTCAACTTACTATTCAGTCCCCTCAGGGTTCTACCGCCCAGATCGGCTTTGAGGCTCAACACGAGGGTTTGCACCTGACTGTCGTTTCGGTTGTCAACAACTACTCGTCAACCATAAGCGAGATTGTGACCAAAGCGGGCTACAATACAATTGACGTGGCCGTGCCCGACACCGCCCGGTCTGTCAATGTACAAATAGTGGGCATAATCGACCATCAATCCATCTATCAAAATATTACAGTAGACCCAATAGTAACCAAACCGGCAATAAGAATTGTCAAGGAGAGTTTTCGCGACCGGTTGGTACCCGGGGCCCCTGAGAGATGGCATTTCAAGGTTGTAAACAACGACGACACCGGGGTCGAGGCAGCCCTGATTATGGACATGTTTAACAGCGCCCTCAACAAAATCGAGCCCTACCGGCCGATGAGGTTCCAGACATTGTCGCCAACGGGACCGATACACCTCTCGGCCCACTTTGGCAATGATATTCTGTATCTTTTAGCCACGAGCAAAAGCCCGAAATTTGTGTCGTCGACTTTAACCGCGCCCCTCTTTTTGAAACCGTATCAAGAGCGGCTGTACACACGGTTGATGAAATCGGCACCCACCATGGCCTCCAGAAATACGGTAATGTACGAAACCGTAATAGTCGAAGATATGGCTGCCGGGGGAGCTGTCGCAGAGGCTGATGTGACTATGAGTGACACAGACGGCGGGACGATGAATATGGATTTAGAGAGTGCCACAGAGTCTCTTAACGGCAGTGAACCTCTACAGCAACTGCCTCAACAGCAGCCGTTCGTCTACCGGGACAACGAGGTGGCATTGGCCATGTTCAGACCTCTGCTCACCACCGATGCCGACGGCAATATCGACATCTCATTCACGGTGCCCAACGCCAACACCACCTGGTCGCTAAAATGCCTGGCCTTTACCCGCGACCTTCTCTCAACAACCCTCAACACCGAGATTATCGCCGCCAAAGAGATAATGGTGCAGCCCAACCTGCCCCGGTTTGTCCGCGCCGGCGATACCGTAGAGATACGCTCGACGGTGATGAACAACTCGGCCAACGACGGCGATGTCACAACCGTGGTCGAGCTGTTTGACCCCACCACAGGCGCCGTCACCCATAGCTACCGTTACGTCAACATGATCGCTGCCGGTGGCTCGACGACCCTCACCACCTCCATCGAGGCACCGGCCGACAAGGCGATGCTGGGATTCAGAGTCAAGTCGTCAGCCGAAAACAGCGCCGACGGCGAGCAAACCCTCATCCCCATCCTCCCCTCCAGCCAACCGGTGATCGAGTCGACAACATTCTACATGTCGCCCGAACAGAACTCACAGACAATCGAGATACCTGCCTCGGGCGCCGGTGACCGCGTGATGCTCACCTTCTGTGAAAACCCGGCGTGGAGCGTCGTCACGGCTCTCCCGGGCCTTATAGCCGACGAGCAAAAGACGGCTCTCGGGGCCTCCTACGCCATCTTCTCGGCAGCGGTGGCACAGGGTCTCATGCGCGACAATCCCGTTATCGCCAAGCAGCTGCGCTCTTGGCTGGCGAGCAACCGCTCTGACTCGACCCTGGTGTCGATGCTCGAGCGCAACCAGGATCTCAAGCGATTCATGCTGAACATGACACCATGGGTACAGGCCGCCCAAAGCGACACCGAGCGCATGACCCGCCTGGCGCTGCTCTTTGACAGTAAAGCGATTGAAAGCACCATCAACAGCAACATCGCGATTATGAAGAAACTCACCGCCGACGGTGGTGGTTTCCGCTGGGCATCATGCGCCGACAAACCCTCGCTGTGGATAACAACCGGCATATTGATCAACCTTGGTCGGCTTGACCAATTGGGATATATGCCCGACAACCGGCAGCTTAAATCCATGCTGAAAGAGGCTGTGCTTTATGTTGACCGCGAGACGGCCGCCCGGTTTAAGAAGTATCCCGGCGCCGACTACAGCGAGTTTGCTTTCATGCGCCGCTATTATAAGGACATCAAGATGTCGACAGCAGCCGCCGCTGTAAATGCCGCCGCTGTCCAGTCGGCCATAACAGGATGGAAGACAGCCTCCCTTTATAACAAGGCCTACCTTGGTCATATCCTGTTGTCAAACGGTTATCGGTCGACAGTAAGCCGGATTCTCGAGTCGCTGCGTCAATACTCCGAGTACACGCCCGCCAAAGGCATGTGGTGGCCCTCGATGAGCGAGAACTACAACAAATTGTCGTGCTCGTCGCTCATCCTAACCCTGTTTGCCAGCGTTGACCCCGACGGGACCGAGGTTGACCGTATCCGTCAATGGCTCATCGGCGAGAAAGAGCTGCAGGACTGGGGCTCGGCGGCATCGACCACTGATGTGATCGCTGCAATACTCTCATCGTCAAAAGCTTTCTTCAACCGGGCCGGCAACGTGACCATCGCCATAGATGGTGAACGCCTCGAGTTGCCGCGGTTTGACAGCGCCGTGGGCCGATTCAATATCAATCTCACCGAACGCGCTCCTCAGGGTGGCAGCATGGTTATTGCCCGCGGCAGCGACTCGCCGTCGTGGGGCTCGGTGATGACCTTTGCAAAGCCCGAGATGACCGGTATAAAGGCCGTCTCGACCGAGGGATTGTCAATACAGAAAAAGCTCTATCTCGTAACCTCCAATGCCGATGGCAGCAAGACCGTGACCGAGACCACAGAGTTTAATGTTGGCGACCTTGTCAGAGTGGAACTGATAATCGATGTTGACCGCACTCTCGACTACGTTTCGATCGACGATCAACGCCCAGCCTGTCTTGAGCCGGTCGATCAGCTCCCGGCGCCCGTTTATCAGGACGGAGCATGGTTCTATCGCGAAAACCGCGATGCCGTCACCAACATATTTGTATCGTCTCTAAGGCGCGGTGTCTATCGGCTCAGCTATGAGATGCGCGTCAACAATGCCGGAAAATTTGCCGGCGGGGTGGCCTCGATACAAAGCCAGTATGCCCCGGGGATGACAGCCCACTCGGCGGGCGCGATCATCACCGTGAAATAGGGTAAGGATGACCTATATACTCGGGGTGGGGGCCGGCCGACAATTCACGGGCCGGTACCCCACCCACTGTTTTACCCGGAGCCACATCACGCGTCACCACCCCACCGGCGCCAATGCACGCTTGGCTGCCAATCCTGACATCGTCGACTATGCTGACGCCGGGCCCGACATACACCCTTTCGCCAATCACGGCGGCGACACCCGGCACATTAGAGCCGACAGTGGTAAACTGCCCCATGTTGACATTGTTGCCTATCACCGCGTGTTTATTGATAACAAGCCCCTGACAATGTTGCAGATAAAAACCATATCCGATCAGTGTTGACGGCGGCACAAACAGCCCGTAGTGCTTTTTGTAATAGCCCAGACGCCATTTTGCCAACAAATACAGCCAACCGCGACGATGCTGCGCCAGCCTAAACCAGAACGAGAACCCGATGCTCACGCGACTCAGGCCACTGAAAAATATGCGCCACATCGGGTCGCGCCGGCCGTTGTGACGATAACTGTCCGAACGAATCAACTCAAAGCAGTCGCCATAACACTCGGGGCTCGGCACCTCTATCTCATCGCCGTCACCCACTTTAAAAACGATATGTTTCATGTCACCAAAATTAGTAAAAAAAGCCGCTCGCCATCCACAAATAATGTTAAAAAAGTCGCCATAGCCGGGCGCACCGGTTTCCAAATCATGCTGTCTCTCACCAGTTTAAATCACAGAAAATCAGCAATTACTACAGTAAAGCTGCACCTATCAAGACAACCGGGAGGGCTCAGCTTGTGCATCTTTAAGGCCCACACAACAAAATTTCTGTTGTAAATGTTTAAATATCGTAAATTGACTTGACACAATCGACAAGTTTGCATACCTTTGCAATGCACTTATGAGATACACAGCTGTTTTATAAGACAACTCGCCCGGCAATCGGTCATTCTCAGAGTATTTCTAACGTAGTCACGTTATGTCGGGCAAAACTGTTGGATGACAACACGTCTTTACGGTCGTGATCCAAACAAATACCTGAAATTTAATACCAGTCATTATTTGTTCAAATTAGCATTAATTTAAGACGCATGGCTCCCTCGGCTCGTGAAAGAGTATAGGGAGTCAATTTTTTTCATTTGGGTGTTGTCAGTTTTTACAAAATTTTTTACTTTTGCAATTGTATATATACAAAAATGGCCATTGCCACACTCCGCAAAATGTCGTCTACTCATTATCAAACACTTGTAAGCACACACCTACAAGACCATATTCGGGCCATCTCGTTGATGGAACAGAGCCTGACGCTGATTGCCGGCATAAGTTCGCTTGCCGGCACAGTGATTGAATGTGTGCAACGCGGAGGAACAATATTTTTGGCCGGAAATGGCGGGTTCGGCTCTATAGCACAACATTTTGCATCTGAACTGACAGGGAAATTCTCAATCAAACGGCAGCCCGTCGCCGCCATCGCTCTCAATGCCGACAGCACCGCAATCACTTGTATTGCAAACGATTATGGCTTTGAGCGTGTGTTTGCCCGTCAGCTTGTCGCCGCCCGTGAGGGTGACCTGTTCATCGGCATGAGCTCGTCGGGGAGGTCAAAAAACATCCTTGAAGCCATCTATGCCGCGCGCGACCGCAAGGTAAAGACAGTCGCGCTGACGGGTGATTCTCCCGTAGAGGCTGCCGACATCTCGCTGTCGTTACCGGGAGGCAACACGGCTATCAATCAGGAAATCGGACTGCTCGTTTGCCACGCCCTGTGCAGATGCATAGATGAGACGCTTTCACAGACGAGCGACCGCAACGTCTGGCAGCAGGCCCTCGGTCTTGCTGCCGCCAACCGTGCCGACACGCTGCTTCTTGACCGCGACGGGGTGATCAACCGGTTGATTCCCAACGGGTATGTCTTAACGCCCGACCAGCTGCACATCAACGCCGACCTGTTGTCGATGTGTGGCCCGCTCGCCGCGGCTTTCAAGCATATCTTTGTGGTTACCAATCAGAAATGTGTCGGCAAGGGACTTCTGTCGCCCGAGGGGCTCGAGAAAATCCATCAGGCGATGACCGAGCGCATCGAGCAGGCCGGCGGCCGCATCGACGCTATCTATTGCAGCACCGACGCCGACCCCGGGTCGACCATGAGCAAGCCCGCAACCGGCCTTGCCGACTGTATCGCCATTGACTATCCCGAGATTGACTTTGCCCGGGCAGTGATGGTTGGCGACAGTGCCGGCGACCGACTGTTTGCCGAGCGCATCGGCGCCAAATACCTAAATCACAACGCCCTATGACGAGAACGAAGAAACAGCGCATACTCGTCATCGGCGATCTGATGCTCGATTGTCAATGTTATGGCTCGGTCGAGCGCCACGCGCCCGAGGCAGCGTGTCCCGTCTTCAGCGTCGGGCACACCGACACCCGCCCGGGCGGAGCCGCCAATGTCGCCACCATGCTCGCTCAGCTTGGCAACATTGTGACTGTGGCCGGTGTGACCGGCAATGACCCTGAGGGTCATACCCTTATCTCCCACCTCGAGCAGAATAAAATCGACACCTCGGCGGTGACAGTCGACACGAAAGGACACACAACGGTCAAAAAACGTCTTTTTGATGGCTCGGGGAGAATGATGATGCGCGTCGACCGCGACCGCAATGCCGGCACGCCCGACGTTGACGCGATTATTGGCGCGCTGACCGACGTCGATGTGGTCGTCTTGTCGGACTACGACAAAGGGGCTATAACCACAGCTCTTGCCCGCCGGGTGATTGACGAGTGCAATCACCTCGACATCCCCGTTGTTGCCGATGTCAAAACCGCTGACACAGAACGCTATCGGGGCGCCACCGTAATCAAGGGGACAGAGAAAGAGATGGCCACATTCACCTCTCCCCTGCCGATGGAGGCACGCGCGTTGGTGACCACGCTCGGCGACCGCGGTTTAATTGTCGTCGACAGCAATGGCGTCACCACCCAAATCACCCCTACCCCGGTAAAATCACAGGCGCTGAGTGCCGCAGGAGCCGGCGACCTGCTGACCGCCCTTATTGCCGACGGCATCGTGACAACGCCCCTTGACGAGCTGCTGCACGCCGGGGTTGAAAAAATTGCCCGCACGATGAAATCGCCGGGAGTAATTGAGGTCAACGCGTTGACCATGACCTCATTGACCAGCAAAGCCGTTGACCTCGAGACCATTATCACCAAGCGCCCCAATGGCCGGATGGTGTTTACCAACGGCTGCTTTGACCTGCTTCACCCGGGCCACGAGCACCTGCTGAGGCAGGCCTCACAAAAAGGGGACTATCTCGTGGTCGGGCTCAACAGCGACGCCTCAATCACACGTCTCAAAGGTGATGGGCGACCGGTCGACAATCTTGAGCGACGGGTCGAGGCTCTAAGCCGCCAGCCGTGGGTTGACCTCATCATCACCTTTGACACCGACACCCCCGCGCTCCTGATCGCCGCCCTCAACCCCGACGTGCTTGTCAAAGGGGGCGACTACACCGTCGACACCATTGTAGGTGCCACCGACGTCATTTCACGCGGCGGGAGGGTTGAGATCATCCCCTTGCTTCAAGGCCACTCCACAACATCAATCATAAACCGACAGCACCATGGCAGATAAAGAGAAGACAATCATCGTGACCGGTGGTGCCGGGTTTATCGGGTCGTGCCTCGTGGCGGGACTTGAGGAGAGGGGCTACAACAACATCATTGTGGTCGACAGTTTTGCCGACGCTCCCCTGAAATGGCACAATTTGGCCCATCGCCGCCACGGCATCAGGCTGCAACCGATAGGGCGCACTGTCGATCTCATCAAGGATAATGCAGAAGAGATAGCAGCCGTGGTCCATTTAGGAGCCATCTCGGCAACCACGGCAACCGACGTCGATACCCTTGTCGAGCTCAACACGCTTGAAACGTGCAACATAGTCAAGGAGTGTGTAGAGCGCGACATTCCTGTGCTATACGCCTCGAGCGCGTCGGCCTACGGCGACGGCAGTCAAGGCATGAAAGAGGAGGCCGCTTTCAGGTCGACGCCGCTCAACCCCTACGCCTGGAGCAAGATCAACGCCGACCGCCTGATTTTTGGCGACACAATCGACACCGACCGCGCCGTGGTGGCTCTACGCTTCTTTAATGTCTACGGCCCCAACGAGTATCACAAAGGGTCACAGAGCAGTGTCGTGCCGCGCTTTTACAGTCAGCTCACCCGCGAGGGGATGATCAATCTCTTCAGCTCGGGGCGCGACGATGTGGCCGACGGCGAGCAACGGCGCGACTTTGTGTGGGTCGACGACGTTGTCAAGGTCATCATCAGCTTTGTCGAGCAAGGGTGCCGTCCCGGCGGCATCTACAATGTGGGCACCGGCCATGCCCGCTCGTTCAACGACATGGCACAAGCCATCGGCGCCGCTACCGGATGCCTGCCGTTCATCAACTACATCCCGATGCCCGACAACCTTGCCGAGCATTACCAATATCACACCTGCAGCGAGGGCAACCGTCTCAAGTCGCGGGCAAAAATAACCATCGACTTCACGCCCCTCGAGGCCGGAGTAGACAAGTATATAACCAAATATTTAAGACAACCCGATAAATATCGATAACAACAATGAGCCAAATCTCCTTTTATGTCGCATCGCGATGCGAAAAAGCCGGACGCAAAGCCAATCAGGACGCCGTTTTGGTGTGTCCCGATGTCGCAAACCTGCCCGACGATGCCTTCACCGCGAGCATTGATCTGGGAACACTCTACAACCAGCCGGCGGCCGGCACCCTACTTGTGGTTGCCGACGGCATGGGTGGAATGAATGCCGGAGAGAAAGCCTCCGAGTTGGTCATCAACGGTATCGTCAATGCCTTTTCACGCGTGACCGAGAAAGAGATTTCCAACACCACGGCGGCCACCCGCTTTATGGTCGAGGCCGTGGTTCATGCCGATACAAAAATAAAGGAGTATGCCCGGCAACACCCCGAGACCCGCGGCATGGGCAGCACGGTGGCCATGGTGTGGCTGCTCGGCGACAACGCCCTGTGTCTGTGGTGTGGCGACAGCCGCATCTATCGGTTCAACCCGGCCAACGGCATCGTTCGCCTCAGCCACGACCACAGCTATGTCCAGTCACTGGTCGACACCGGCAAGATTGACCCCGAGGATGCCTTTGACCACCCCGACACCAACATCATCACCCGCTCGCTTGGCGACAGCGGCGAGACCGTGCGCCCCGACACCGCCATCTACAAGATACACAATGGCGACATCTTCCTGCTGTGTAGCGACGGCCTGAGCGGGCTCATCCCCGACCCGCAGCTGGGCGACATACTGCGGGCCAACTCCACGTCGGTCAGCAGTGCCCTCAAGGCATTCTGGGAGACCGGCGAGCGCCAGCATTTCACCGACAACTGCACCATCATCCTGTGCAACATAGCGGCCGGCGGCCTTCCCCCAACAAGCGAGCTCAACGGTTATCCCGACCCCGTGCCACCCAAGCGCAAACGGGTCGATCATCAACCTAAAGAGGGAGCGGCACAAAAACAGGCCCGTCAGAACACCTCGTTCATCACAGACGCCGAGCTTGAGGCTCAGGCCCAAGCCCAGGCCGCCATGCAAGCCACGAAAGACCGGCAGAAAGCCGAGGCTGCAAAAAAACGCAACTGGGC
Source organism: uncultured Muribaculaceae bacterium (assembly GCA_964394205.1). Lineage (GTDB taxonomy): Bacteria > Bacteroidota > Bacteroidia > Bacteroidales > Muribaculaceae > HGM05190. The sequence goes on from CAYMVS010000041.1 coordinate 14,042, forward strand.
CATTCTGGCTGTTGTGTGTGTGATTATCGTGACCTGTGTCTGGATATTCCTCCCCTATCTCTATCCTGACAAGGGTCCGACTCCCGTAAACAGCGGGCGCACGGTTGTCGAGGGTACGATAGACCCCAACGATGGCGACACACATCAGACGCCCCCTAAATCGTCGCGACCCGAAAGCGCCCCCGGCAACCGGGCTCCCGCAAATCGTGAGGCCAAAGAGACCGACCACTCCAACGCCGAGTCAGAGTCATCGTCGGCCGTACCCGAGTCGTTCTACGATAATCTCAACCACCTGACCCGTCAACTCGGCAATGTGAACAAAATCATCAAGTCGGGCACTTTGACCGAAGAAACAAAGGCCACGCTCGAAGCCTTTGTCAAAAATGTCAACGATCTGTTGAAAGAATATAACAAGAACCAATATGCCCTTGACCAAAAAGACGGCAACGCGCTGATGAAACTGAACAACGCCGCTCAGGATGCCGACACATATATAAAGAGGACAAGAATCGGGAATAAGCCGAAAGCACCCCAAAATGGCACCATAAGGGTGTAGAGTCATGGAATCATCTGAAGAAACTGAGACAACAATGACACAGCAGATACATAAATTGAAAGTCGGCGACCTGTTTGACGGGCGCTATGAGCTGCAAAAAATCATCGGCATTGGAGGCTTTGCCGAGGTTTGGCGCGCGATAGACGTTGTCACCGGTGTCACCAAAGCCATCAAGGTCTATGCCAGTCTTGACGATGAGGCGTTCAAGGATCTCGCCGCCGAGTATGCCTGCATGGAGGGCATCAACCACCCGGGGCTGCTCCACGCCGACCACTTTGACCGCTGGGGCAACATGCCTTACCTGACAATGAAATATTGTGGCGGAGGCAGCCTGTTGCACAACGTCGGCAACACCAACACCGAGCAACTGCTCGACATAATCCACGACATCGCCGACGCCCTCGCCTATCTTCATGACAACGGGATGGTTCACCAAGACATCAAGCCGGCCAACATATTGGTTGACTTTCGCGGCGAGAAAATCAACTATCTGCTGAGCGACTTCGGCATCAGCGCAAAGAGCCGCAATCATCTGACAAAGAGCGTCCGCAGCAACAACATTGACAACAAAGTGGCGATGACCGAGGCCTACGCGCCCCCCGAGAAGTTCTCGCCCAAGCGCGCCGAGCGTCAGCCCCACCCCAAGGGCGACATCTTCTCGCTGGGCATAACCATCTATGAGCTCGCCACCGGCAAGCTGCCGTTTGACAACCTGTCGACCGGCCGCGAGATGCTTTACAACAACGTTCAGGTCGAGCTGTCACAGGTTCACGACCCGGTGATACGCGAGTTTATCAGACGATGCATAGACCCGGTGCGCGACAAACGCCCCGCCGCGTCCGAGATAGGCTCGGTGCTTGAAGAGATAAGCCGCCGTCCGACCCCTCCGGCCACCCCCGGCGGCAACAAGACGGTCTATCTCACCGACGCCGACCTCAAAAAGAAGTCCACATCATCGGCCGACCCCAAAAGTATCAGCAGAAACTCCAACAAGGCCACCGTCTCTATGAGCGAGCAAGACCTGCGTGGCAGCTTTGGCTCAAAAGGGGGATGGTTTGGCTCGCTGACCAACGGCATGAAGCTGACAATTCTCGGTATAGGCATCTTTGTGGTTGCCTTAGTTGTGCTGTTTGTCGGCAACAAGCTGCTGAACAACAGCAAGACAGCAGCCCATGATACAACCGCGGCACAGGAGGCTCCCATCGTGCAGGCAAGCGATGGCCTGGTTGCTCTCGACAAAGCCGACATCGACTACTCGATGATAAACACCCACTATGCCGAGGTGCTCAACTCGACCATACTGTCGATGGACAACATGAGACCACTCATAAAACAGGCACCCACATTCTCGGGTATGACCGACAGTGAGAAATCGGCCGTCAGAGAGTTTGTCAAAAACTACAATTACCTCACCACCAACTGTATTAACAACGCCTATCCCCCAAAGGATGTCGGTGAAGATCATGTCAAAAACCCGAAGATTACCGATAAATTGGGGCGCATGGAGGTCATCTACGACAACATAAAGCGCAAATATGCGGCCGAGTGGGCCGAGATCAACAGTCGGTAGACGTCAACCCGATCAAAACAGATAAACCAAAACAGAAACAATAATAACTACTACAATAAGAATCAATCATGTCAACACGCTCAACGATCCATAACTTTCAGCCTGGCGACACCTTCCACGACCGCTATACACTCGAGCGGGTAATAGGTTCGGGCGGTTTTGCCGATGTCTGGAAAGCCACTGACAACATAACCAAAACCGTTGTAGCCCTCAAGATTTACACCAACCTCGACGACGACGGCATAAAGGACCTCAGCGAGGAGTACTCACAGGTGCAAGGCATCAACCACACCAACATCCTCAAGGCCAACCACTTTGACCGTTGGGGACAGTTGCCCTACCTTGTGATGAAGTTTTGCAGCGGCGGCAGCCTCGACAAGCAGATCAACAAGCTCGACGGCAACGAGATACTCAACATGATTGAGCAGATAGCCTCGGGCCTGAAATATCTTCATGCCAACGGCATCGTGCACCAGGACATCAAGCCGGCCAACATACTCATCGACGAGCTCAACGGCAACCACATCTATGTATTGAGCGACTTCGGCATCAGCACCAAGACCAAGACTCGCCTGAGCCACAGCGTGCAGATGACCAACCAAGGTGGCGTGTCGATGACCGAGGGATATGCCCCACCCGAAAAGTTCTCACCCAAGCGCGACGACCGCCGCGCCAACCCCAAGGGCGATATCTTCTCGTTTGGCATCACCGTCTATGAACTTGTCACCGGCCACCTCCCCTTTGACGAGATCTCAACCGGCCGTCAGCTACAGTATGAGAATGTCGAGGTCGACTTCAGCGAGATTGAAAATGACAAGATACGCCAGGTGGTCGAGGCCTGCATGACACGCTCACGCGACGAGCGTCCCGATGCCGCCACCCTCGAGGCTATGATGAAAAAACCGGTCATGCCCCCGCCAATCGTAGCCGGCGGTGGCGGCGGGAACAATGGCAACGGCGGCAACGGCGGCTTCCCCGGCGGTGACATTGACATCAACGGCGGCTTCCCCGGTGGAGATATCGACATGGAAAAATCCGACAAAAAGAAAGATAAGAAGAGCAAGAAAGAGAAAAGCAACAACAGCACGACCCGCATCAATATTGAAAACGGCGAGGCAAAACGCCACTCGGGAGGCGGCAAGTCGGGACAAGGCATCAAGATTGCCGCCATCGTCGTGGCTGTCGTGGCAGTGATCTGCATCGCCGCCCTCTTCTTCCTGAACAAGAAAGACGCCGCCAACGAGAGCTACATCGCTCAAGTTGACACTCTGCTGGTCAACGGGATACCTATTGAAATGGTCAAGATACCCGGCGGCGAGTTCATGATGGGCGCCGTTGACAAAGACCAGAAGGCCGACACTGCCGAGACTCCCGCCATGAAACGTCGTGTCAAAGACTTCTACATGGCCCGCACCGAGGTCACTCAAAAATTGTGGGAGAGCGTGATGGGTGAAAATCCATCGACCATCAAGGGGGAGGACCTGCCGGTCAACAATGTGTCGGCCCACGATGTTGACAAATTCATCCAGCGCCTCAACACCAAGCTTGGAGTCAACTTCCGTCTCCCGACCGAGTCGGAGTGGGAATATGTCGCCAAATGCCAGATCGACGCCAACGGCAAAGTGACCGACAAGTCTTATCTCTATGCCGGCACCGATAAAGAACCCGCCTCGAGCGCATGGTTCAAGTCAAACAGCGGCGGCACTCTCCACCCGGTAGCTTCCAAAGACCCCAACTCGTTTGGCCTGTATGACTTAGGTGGCAACGTAATTGAATGGTGCAGCGACACTTACATAAACTACTCAAACGGCTCGCCGGTGATCGACGACAAAGAGCAAGTTTTGCGTGGCGGTTGGTTTGACGCTCCGCTCGACCAGATGCGTTCATCTAACCGCGGATCGTGCCGTCCCGACGAGCGTCACCCCGAGTTTGGCCTGAGACTTGTTTATTAATCTCTAAAGTATCAAGCTGTTTCATCATGGTAGTGACCGCCTTTGTTCCCCAAGCCATTGTAATGGCAACCTCGAGCGCCGACACCCTTTACAGCGAGTGTGTCGACGTGGCCGAGGGTGTCATCTTGCGCAGCGGCCACATCGACACCGGCTCCCGACACCTGTGGACTCTCGGAGAGCGGGTGGTGATGACAGCCAAAGCGCTTGACCAGACCGCGATCTCAACCGACGCCTCGCGTTTGGTTGAGACGCTCAACGCCGAGTTTGACAACGACAAGTTTCCTCCGGTCGACATCCTTATCCAGCGAATAAAGGAGCTGATTGCCCTCCACGACCTCAAGCTGATGGCCCATGTGGCAGGCTATGACGCCGATGCCACGCCCCATGTCTATGAGATAATGGGCCACGAGGCTTGGCGGGTAAACACCGACGACAACGGGAAAATCTATTTCAACATAGCCATGCTCGAGCGCCATCATATCGCCGGAAGGCTGCTGCGACCCTGCCGCATGGCCAACGGAGAGATCTGGGAGAACCTGCCGGGCATCAATCTTGAGGCCGAGCTACAGTCGCCGGCCAAGGCCGAAGACACCTGCCGCGCCCTGGTCAACATCGGCAAATGGCTCGAGTCGCCCCTCGACCTGAACTTTTCAGCGATGCCCCGTGTCGAGCTTGCCGTGATAACCCCATCGTCAGTAACAATCAAGCAATAAGCAATCCATAAGTTTAACCCCACAGTCAAAAAGCATTATGCCAAACGTACTTTTGACCCGTTCATGTGTGAGAAGCTGCCCCTACTGTTTCGCCGGGCAACACACACTGCGCGCCGATGAAGCGGGCGACGGCCTGATGACGTGGGAAAACTTCATCTACATCGTTGACTTTTTCAGCCGCGGGGGCGACAAGTCTATCTCACTTTTGGGTGGCGAACCCCTGCTCCACCCCGAGGCCCCGGTTTTCATAGCCTACGCCGTGGCGCGCGGCCTCCATGTGAGCGTCTTCACCTCGGCCATAGCCACCGACGGGTGTCTCGACAGCCTCGTCAGGCTGACCGATTCCATCTCTCCCGGGTGGCTCACCTTTATTGTCAACTACAACCATCCCGAGCACACCCGTCCCGACCATCAGGCGGCGATAGAGCGATTCCTCGACCGCCTCGGGCCTTACGTCATCCTCGGGGTGAATATCTTCAAGACGCCCTACACG
>CAYMVS010000042.1:0-19228 GCA_964394205.1 uncultured Muribaculaceae bacterium
CCCAGTCCTGACTCTCGGTGCCCCCGGCACCCGAGTTGATCTTGAGCACGACGCCCATCTTGTCCTCCTCGCGGCGCAGCATGTTGCGCAGCTCGAGAGCCTCGATTTTTGCCATACAGTCGGCATACATGGCGTCGATCTCGTCCTCTTCCACCAGGCCCTCCTTGTGAAAGTCCCAGGCAAGCTGCAGCTCGTCGACCGCCTTGTCGATCTCGGTGTAGCCGTCAATCCATGCCTGTATATCCTTTATTTTCTTCATTTGTGCCTGAGCCTCTTTGGGGTGTTCCCAAAAGTCGGGCACATGGGTGCGTAATTCCTCTTCCTCGACTTCTATTTTCTTGCTGTCGATGTCAAAGATACCTCCTTAACGCGAGCTTGCGTTCAACGGTCTGTTTTAATTGTTCCTGAGTGATCATTTTTCAAAAACGTGGTTAATAATAATGGTTAGAGTCTGCAAAGATACAAATTTTGAGTTACAATCGGGTGAAATTTTGTCTCTTTTGTTAAGGGATGTTGGCTCGTTTTGAGTGATTTTATCAGGAGAAATTTCTGAAAACGCTAACCTACGCCAGACGTGCAATAATCTTGACCTATACACAACCCGCGATGGCAAGAGTTGTTTTTTCTCTATTGATGAGTGGCAGGCACTCCACTCCTCGGAGCAAAACAAGTTTGAGAAAAAGGGTGTGGTGATAAAGTTTAGCGGACAGTTTTTCTCTATTGCGTTAAACGATACAGGAGAAACGGTGACTTGGGATGAGGCGATGAGACGATATGGGAACTCATTGCCCACAAAAGCCCAGGGTAAGGCCATGGCTGCGACAGAGTGCCGCGAGGCACGAGGTTGTCTCGAACCCCACACGATGGCTTTAGCCGAGTGTGGGGATAGACGACAGATAATCAGGTGAGTGTCGTAGACACGATATTGTGGTCGCGACCATGTCTTTTATCTGAAATACCGATTATCAAACGTTAGACTGGAAGCTGCACATAGCGATTGAAGTTCATCCTCAAAGTTGCTGACTTGATGGTGTGTTCGCTGATTTTTTATATACTCTATCACTGCATCTTTGTGGCTCGCAGAGATAGTTGACGCAAAATATTCTCTTGACCATCCCGTGAAGTCAGGGAAGCGAGTATCACTCTTTAACCAGCCACTACTATGACTTTTTATATTTTGAATTAGTTTAGATAGTGCAACTGATGGGTGTAGCTCCACAAGTAAGTGGATGTGATTTTGTATTCCACCTAATCTTAATAGGCGACATTGGTTGTTGGAGATTTCTTTCCAAATAAACCGATATAGATGCTCACATTGTTCTGTTGGGAGAGTCATGCACCTCTCCTTGGTGCAGAACACAATATGATAAAGTGAGATTACCTTGCTCATAATACCACAAAGATACAAGAAATAACTTATGTTCCAAAATCAGATGTTACCACAATATCGTGTCTACGACACTCGGCTGATTATCTGTCGTCTATCCCCACACTCGGCTAAAGCCATCGTGTGGGGTTCGGGACAATCTCGTGCCTCGCGGCACTCTGTCGCAGTCGGCCTTCGGTGGCTTGTCGGGCGTCTCATGGTCGTGACCACGACGACACACAGCCTTCGTCGGCGTGCTACTATCACACCGCGGAGGCTTATCGACCTCTCACGGGACAATATGTGTGGTGGATGATAGGATTATTGGGGGTGAGGTGTGGTAATAGCCAATTTTTTTTGTAATTTTGCGGCGACCAAAATTGCAATCTGTAATATATTATATGAGTTACAATCTGTTAAAAGGGAAAAGAGGCATCATCTTTGGTGCGCTCAACGATAAGAGTATCGCGTGGAAGGTTGCCGTCAAGGCCGTTGAGGAGGGAGCCTCGATCACGCTGTCAAACACTCCGGTGGCCGTGCGCATGGGCGAGGTCAGCCAGCTTGCCGAGCAGTTGGGATGTGAGATCATCCCGGCCGACGCCACCTCGGTTGCCGACCTCGAGAATGTGTTTGCCAAGTCGATGGAGGTGCTTGGCGGCAAGATAGACTTTGTGCTCCACTCGATCGGCATGTCGCCCAATGTGCGCAAAAAGCGTCTCTATGACGACCTTGACTATGACATGCTGGCCAAGACGCTCGACATCTCGGCCATCTCGTTTCACAAGATGATACAGGCGGCCAAAAAGCTCGACGCCATCGCCGATCACGGCTCGATTGTCGCTCTGTCTTACATCGCCGCCCAGCGCACTATGTTTGGCTACAACGACATGGCCGACGCCAAGGCGCTGCTCGAGTCGATAGCCCGCAGCTTTGGCTACATCTATGGCCGCGAGAAAAATGTGCGCATCAACACAATCTCACAGAGCCCCACCGCCACCACCGCCGGCAGCGGCGTCAAGGGGATGGAGTCGCTCATGGACTTTGCCAACCGCATGTCGCCGCTGGGCAACGCGACCGCCGACGAGTGTGCCGACTATTGCATCATGATGTTCTCCGACCTCACCCGCAAGGTGACCATGCAGAACCTCTATCACGACGGCGGCTTCTCGTCGATGGGTATGAGCCTGCGCGCCATGGACCAGTATGAGAAGAGCTTTGACCTTTACCGCAACCCCGACGGCACCATCCAGTATGGTTGATCGGAAGGACACTCGGGCAGACGACGAGTGAATTATTGTGTGGCGAAGGTGAAAAATTGTTAATAAATTTGTTTTTTGTTGACAAAAGCACTACTTTTGCATAAAATCAAAAGAAGATGAAGAAGATATTGCTGATATTAACCATGACTCTCGGGCTTACAGCGGCGAGCGTTTGCGCGGTGGCGATGCCTGCCGTGCAGTCAGATGTCGCCTCTTCATTGACTGTAGCCCAGCCGACTGTGCGCGCCCTTCATGGCGGCATTGAGCTCGGCAACCCCCTTGAGTCAAGCGTCACCTTTGCCGTTTATTCAATCACCGGCCAGTTGGTGAAACAGGTGGATGTCGCCGCCGGCTCTCAGCTGTCGGTCGATCTGCCAACCGGCTGCTACATCGTCAAGTGCTCAAAGTGGTCTAAAAAAATTGTTGTCAAGTAAGACTCGCGCCGCTCGCCCGGTGTGGTCGGTAAAAAGATATTGAAAGTCGCTGCTCTCATTGTCAGGTAGCGACTTTTTTATTTGTATGTTACCTATTGGAATTTAAGACTCTCGGGTTTTATAACACTGTCGCGATACACCTTTGATTTATAAGACACATTTAGCTACATAGAGATGAAAAAACTAATCCAGAACACAGTTATGACAGCATTGACTTTTGGCGCCATTCTGTCAGTATCGGCAAAAGACCCCATGGACGAGACCTTTGCCGCCTACCCAACCTACCCGGGCGACGACCTGGAGCTCACCGTCGGTCCCGAGGGCACCACTTTCAAAGTATGGTCGCCGGCAGCCGGGGCCGCCCGTGTGATGCTCTATCCGAGTGACCGAAACTCGGCTGCAACCGATACCCTGGTCATGACCAAGGGTGACAATGGAGTGTGGACCGCCTCGGTGGACCGACCGCTTTATGGCACATACTACACATTTCAGATAAACCACAACGGCAAGTGGCTCGACGAGACCCCCGGCGTGTGGGCCAAGGCCGTGGGTACCAACGGCAAGCGTGCCGCCATAATTGATTTTGCAAAGACCAACCCCGCGGGGTGGGAGAGCGACCGCGGGCCTCAACTGGAGGCCATAACCGACGCGGTAATCTATGAGATGCACCACCGCGATTTCACGATTGACCCGACCTCGGGCGTCGTTCATAAAGGGAAATTCCTGGCGCTGACCGAGCCGGGCACCACCAATCCCACCGGCGAAAAAACCGGCATTGACCACCTCAAGGAGTTGGGCGTGACCCACGTTCACATCCTCCCATCCTACGACTACAACAGTGTCGACGAGGCCAATCTGCAAAAAAATCAATACAACTGGGGCTATGACCCCCAGAACTACAACGCCCCCGAGGGGAGCTACTCGACCGACCCGGCTAACCCCGAGGCACGCGTTCGCGAGATGAAAGAGATGGTCAAGGCGCTCCACGATGCCGGCATCGGCGTGGTGATGGATGTGGTGTATAACCACACGGCCGAGAACGATGGGTCAAACTTTTCGCTCACCGCCCCCGGCTACTACTATCGCCATCGCCCCGACGGCACCTACAGCGACGCCTCGGGATGTGGCAACGAGACCGCGTCCGAGCGCGCCCAGATGAGCGACTTTATTGTCAACTCGGTCAAATATTGGGCTAAGGAATATCACATCGATGGCTTCCGCTTTGATCTGATGGGTATTCACGACACCGAGACCATGAACCGGGTTATCAAAGAGCTGAAGGAGATCAATCCGTCGATATTTGTCTATGGCGAGGGCTGGACGGCCGGCGACTCTCCCCTTGCCGCCGACCGCCGCGCGCTCAAAGACAATGTGTCAAAGATGCCCGGCATCGCCGTGTTCAGCGACGACATACGCGACGCTGTCAAGGGCCACTACAGCGATGCCGCCGACCGTGGCTTTGCCACCGGCAAGACCGGCAACGAGGAGACGGTCATGATAGGCATCGTCGGCGCGACGCCCCACCCCCAGGTCGACTACTCAAAAGGAAACAACTCAAAGGCACCTTACGCCCTGGCTCCCACCCAGGTGATCAACTATGTGTCGTGTCACGACGACCTGATGCTCACCGACAAGCTGCGTCACTCCATGCCCGAGGCCACCGAGGCCGAGCGCCAACGTGCCGCCCGCCTGGCCCAGACAATCGTCTTCACCTCTCAGGGCACACCGTTCCTGTGGACCGGTGAGGAGATTTTCCGCGACAAAAAAGGGGTGCACAACAGTTACAACTCGCCCGACTCCATCAACGCCATCGATTGGAGCCTCAAGCATGAAAATGCCGACCAGATGGACTATTACCGCGAGCTCATCAAGCTGCGCCGCGAGCACCCGGCATTCCGCATGCGCTCGGCCGACGATGTTGCCCGTCATCTGTATTTTGACCGGGTCGAGCCGGGTTTGATCTCCTACACCCTTAAAGATCACGCCAATGGCGACGAGTGGAAAGAGATAAAGGTGATTTTCAATGGCAGCGATGACGACCGCACCGTCAAAGTCGCCCGTGGCCAGTGGAAAGTGATTGCCCGCGACGGTCAGCTGCGCGCCGACGGTCTCGGCACCCTCAAGGGGGGCACCGTCACCGTGCCCCACCGCTCGGCTCTCATCCTCGCCCGCTGAGATTGGAGGATTTGAATGTTTGGATACGCCTATGGTGCGTTTAGAATGTATCGCAATCATCCATAACCACCCCAGCGCCCTCGACAATGTGCTATAATTGCATGCTGCCTCGCTGCTTTCCGGCTTATGCGACGCGCGGTACATCGCCGCCTGCCGCGGCTTTATAATGACCCTGCCTGCAATTTTCCCGGTTCACAGGCCACCCGGTCCTGTCTGCCGACCCGGTCTTTTTAGGCGTTTAACCTCAGTTTTGCAAACCAAAGGCTGTCTACAAAAGATGATTGCTATATTGATTTTACGCCTGAAGGTATATGGTGTTTACCTTCAGGCGTATTATTTTGGGGGGATTCTGTCTGACCGCCTCAGCGGTTAGATATAATATGTTACAGGCTCTTAAAAGTCGACCGTGGGCTCCATGATGTCGGCCACGTCAGGCTCGGGGCTGATCGAGGTGATGTCGTCGTCGATGATCTCATGGGCGATCTCGTCGATATCGACGTTGTCGATATCGGTGGCCGGGTCAACATATTGGTCTTGATCATCTTCAATCACCACTTCTTCCTCAATGGTCTCCACCTCCTCGGTAGCCTCCACCTCGACGGCAATATCCTCGTCGGGCTCTTTGACGGTGACATCGGCGACATCCTTTTTGGCGGGTGTTGCGGCCGGTGCCTCCTTGGCGGCCGGAGCGGCAGCCGACACAACGGCGGGTTCCTCACTCTCGGCTGGCTCGGCCTCCATCGCGGGCTCTGCGATATCCATCATGTCGACAGCCATCGCGGTGACACCGACTCCACCCAGCCCCACGGCTGCGGCTGCGCCGGCTATGGCACCCATGCCTAAACCACTTTTTTCAACTTTCTTTCCCTCTTTCTCAGGGCTTTGGGTTTTTTCTACGTTCTCAATATTGTCAAGAATATCTTTTTCTTCCATAACTTCTGTGTTTGGGCGTTACATAATAGTGGTGTCAATCGAGTCGTCGACCGGAGTGTCGACCTCGGGAATGTAGCCGGCAAGCTCGTCGTCGACAGAGGCGGTCTCTATCTCGGTGATTGTAAAGTCGATATCGTGTGACATGCCGTCGGCCGACACATACTCGTCATAGATGCCGTCGCCGTTGATGTCGACCACCACATACTCGTTTCCATCCTCGTCGACCAGAGTGCCGGCCTCGTGTGTCTCGCCATTGATGGTATAGATCGTCTCCTCGACCTCAGTGGCGGCATACTCCTCGTTGGGATCAATTGTCAGGACCGACTCGACCTCAATCTCCTCGACCACCTGGTCGGGGTCGATGTCGTCGATGCCGGCAAACTCCTCGTTCTCGTCAATCACATACTCTCCATTGTCATCCTCAGGCTCCACGGTGGTCTCATCCTCGGGGTTCTCATCTGCAGGGTTCTCCTCCTGAGGATTCTCGTTTTCGGGAGTGTCATGGGCGGGCTCGTCGTGATTGTCGTCGGCGGGCTTGTCATTGCCGGGGGCTGGCTTGTGGTCGGCCTTGGCGGGCTCGTGTTTTTCGTCCACCGGCTTGGCGGGCTCGGTTTGCTGAGCGAAAGGCTCGTTTTCAACCACCTCGGGCTCCTCACCCCTGCCACCCATGGCAAAGGCTGTGCCGGCAGCACCGGCTGCCGCGGCGGCTACGCCGGCTCCGGCCATCGCCGCGCCCTGTTTCATGCCGCCCGATTTTTTGTTTTCCTTTTTGTCTTTAAAGGTTTGGGTCTTGCTTTCCATATTTCAAATTTTTGTTTTAATTACAAATTTAGGCGCGCCGGCCACCCGATGCAAACTTTTGGCTGCCGAAAGTTTGAAACACTCGGTTTTCATGTTCAAACCATGGGTTTTGCTGACGACATGGCTCCGGGCTTACCGTTATATCATAGCGGTTGCCGACACAAATGCCGGCAACCGCTATGTGTCTCCTATATGACCGGTGGGATCAGTCGAGGGCCGTGGGGACGGCGTTGAGGAAAAGAGTGACGCGTTGGTCGGGGTTGAGTTCACGCAGCATTTTGGCTTTCCCGGCATCGGTCTCTGCTCCACCGCGTCCATTCTCAAGAATGTCGGCATAGAGAGTCGCCGAGTGGTTGTCGAGCCCGTTGTGCAGATAGGCGTTTTCAAAATGGCGGGCGGCCGTCTGGTAGTCGGCGGGGACAACGCGGCCCTCGGCATAGATCTCGCCCAATTTTGAGTAGGCCTGTCCCAGGCCGGCCTCGGCGGCGTTGTTCAGCAGGGTCAGAATCTGATCGCGGTCAAACTCGGGCTTGCTCAGGTAGTAGGTGGCAAGATAGTATTTTGAGAACGGGTCTCCCTTCTTTTCTGCTTTCTGAAGGGCCTTCACAAGTTTTTTCTCGTCAAATTTGACCGACGGGTCGGCATAGTCACACAATGCAATATAAGTCGCGGCCTCGGGGCGTTTAGCTTTTTCGAGTTTCTTGAAGATGTCTCGGGCATCCTTGTATTTCTGGTCTTTGAGGAATTTTATGGCCTGCACAAAGTCATACAGCTGGGTGTCTTTGACAATCGTGGCTGTGTCGACAAAAAGGTTCTTGAAAGTCTTGACATAGACCTTGGGGTTGGTCGAGGTCAGCCAGTTGAGGGCGATATTGTAGTCGGAGGGATAGCCGTCGCCCTTGGCGTAATGGATACCCATCGTCCAGCGGGCGGCATCGTTGCCATTGCCGGCAGCGGCTACATAATAGCGGCGGGCCATGTCATAGTCGCGGGCCACATTGGTGCCGCTGTCATACCATTTTGCAAGCATATACTGAGCCTGGGGGAAGTTGGCGTCGGCCGCGGCGCGCATGTTGATCAAGGCGTTGGTCGGGTCGGCAGTCTGGCCAAACTTGGGGTCGGTGCAGAGCCAACCGACATAGTAGAGCGACGCGGGATCATTTGCCTTGGCGCCCTTGGTGAACACCTCGAGAGCCTCGCCATACTTCTTTGTCGACATCAGGAAGACACCGAGCTTACGGGTGCCGTCAAGGCTGCCGGCATCGGAGGCGCGCTGCAGATACATCTCCTGCTTGGCGCGTTTCTCGGCATTGGGGTTGGGCACACCGCTGAGCGAGTATCGCTGGGCGAGATAGAGCGCGGCGAGGGGGCGCTCGGTCGAGCGGCTGTCGAGCTCGTCGAGCAGCCCGTCATATTTCAGCTGAAGGGCTTTGTCAAACAGTTTGACGGCCTTCATCGAGTCGGGCGTGACACCGATGCCGTCCATATAGCAGATGCCGAGGCGACCAATGCTCTCAGGGTCTCCCTCCTGGGCTGCTTTTGCCCAGAATTTTGCCGCGCGGTCATAGTTCTTCTCAACCTCCACGCCGTTGTAATAGCGATAGCCCATGGCGCGGATTGCCGCCACATTTCCGGCATGGGCGCTGTCGCTCACAACCTTATAGGGGGCATCGTTAAAATTGGTGATTACCTCAGGGGTCTCCTGTTTTTGCTCGGGCTTTTTTGACTTGACACTGCTCTTGCCGGCTGCCGGGAGCGCCGCCATCGTCAATGCCAAGACCAGAGATATACTTGAAATGATTGATTTCATCTGACTGTCAATTTTAAAGAAAAGACGCGGCCGGTGCCTCTTCCTGACCGGCACCGGCTCGCGACGTTCAATAAGTTATTAGCCGAATGTCACATCAGCATCCATGCCGGGATCCTGGTCGACATTGATGTCGGTTTGCTCGTTGTAGGCTATATACTCGTCATAGTTCTGATTTTGCATCTCGATGTCGGCCACCGACACTGAGATTGGCATCTCGGAGATGTTGCCCTGGGCGTCGACGATGGCGTCAAACTCGCCGTCGAGGTTTACGTCGACAATGGCGGCGGTAGCCTCGTCGGAGCCGGCCTCGTGGACCTCGGCATAAATCATGGCCTCTCCTTCCTCGGTGAAAATGACATCGGCGTTGTGGAACTCCATGCCTGCGCCGCCGGGCACGTCATCGGGGTCGATCTCGGCAACCTCGCCTGTGATCTCCTCGGCAGCCTTCTCGGGGTCAACGTCGGCTATGATGTCGTCATTCTCGTCATTGCCGGGAGTGTGATGGTGATCGTCGTCACCGCCACCCTTACCAGAGGGGGTTGTGCCGGGATCTGGCTCCTTTGAAGGATCTTCAGTTTTGTCATCCTTAGGCTCCTTATCTTCCTCTTTTCCAGCTCTCTCGGCTTCTTTCTTCTCTTCGTGAACGGGATTTACCACAGCGGCAGCCTGCTCAAACACACCCTCGTCCATAGCCTCAACCTCGGCTATCTCGTCCTCGCCACCCATGGCGAAAGCTGTTACTCCGACAGCGGCAGCGGCGGCAGCGGCGGCCACACCTCCTACAGCGGCGGGGTTGATGTTGGGGTTTTTATCGTTTTTCTTGTTGTTCAATACGGTCTTGTTGTCCAGTTCTTCGGGAAAATTGTTTGTTGCCATAATGTTGATTTTTTTTGTTTTTGTTTTTGATTATGTCACAAAGGTAAGGGGGGCGGGTCGCTTTTTACAAATTTTTTGACCCAAACATTTTTACACACCGTGTTTTCGTGTCCAAACCCTCACTTTTGCTGACGAAATCGATAACCGTGAGGATGAGCCTCACTTGCTCCAGTTCATCAGTATCATATCCTTGTCTTTAACCCAGGCGGGAGCGGCCAGACAAGGGTGCTGAGGCTGTGCATTGGCGCTCTTGGTGGTGCGGTCGACCACATCTTTGTGGACATACTTGAACGCCTCAAGCAGCGACACCTTCTTGTCGGCGTTGACATCGGCCTTGCCCATGAGCGCCTTTTCAAGCGAGCGGGTGAAGAAACATCCGCCAAGCAGGGTGTCTTCAAATGTCACCTCGTCGGGGCGCGACGACATGATGGCAACTATATCGTCATTGTTTCCCATGCTCTTGATCACCTCGGCCAGAGTGCCCGAGTAGCAGGCGTTGATCACGATGATTTTCTCTTTGGCCTTTGAAGCGCGCAATATCTTTACTATCGTCTCGTAGGGCAGAGTCTTGCCGTCGTGCATAAAGATGCCCGGCTTGCCGCCGCCCTGGCCCCCGTCGCCGTGGCCGCTGTAGAAAAACACGATGCGGTCATCCTCTTTTGTGCCGGCGGCAAACTTCTTGAGCTTGTCGACGGTGGCCTCGACGGTGGCGTTCTTGCTGGTCAGCAACGTGATGTTTTTTGTCTCGTTGCGCATGATATTACGGAAGTTCTGAGCGTCTTTGGTGGTCTGGTGTGTATTGTTGCGCGGGTCGGCGTAGGAGGACACACCGGTTATCAAAGCGTAAGTCTCGCCTGCAAACAGTGCCGCGATGGCTATCACCATCATCGACAGAAACATTGTTAGTCTTTTCATAAGTTATGACGTTTGTTTGATTGATTATTCTACTTTTTGCCACCCGATGACAGGTGTTCCTTGTATTGCTTGGCCAGCGACTTGGGTATCGACAGCGAGAACAGGTTCTTGCCCAGATCGCTGAGCACTATCTTCTGCTTTGCGACACTCACCGACACCAAGAATGATTGATTGATGATCAACGAGCGACCCAGGCGCACAAATTTTGATGTCTTTGCCACATCGCTCACCTGTCGGACAAGCTGCTCAAGCTTTGTCAGTCCCAGCGACACCATCATCTTCTGGCCCTCGATATAGTACACCTCGGTGTAATTACCGTCAGCGCGCATGAACGCTACCTTGTCGAGGTTTAAAATCAACAGCTCGTCTCGCGAGTTCAGCAGCAGTTTGTTCATAGGCATCAGTAAGGTCTAAGTGTTTTATCGGGTGAATGTCTCGCAAATATATTAATAAATGTCTCTTCTACCAAAAAAATTGATAGAAAAAAGCCCTTGAGGGCGCCATCATGTTACACAGCTATGTTTTGGGGCGTGTGTATCTGTGGCTCAGTCGGTCTCGTGAAAAAGGCGTGACGGGGGGATGGCGTCGACAACATCGGGGTTAAACCGCGCCCCAAGCGAGATGTAGAGGCCGGCATCGGCAAGCTGCCGGGCCATCTGTGGTTTTCCACGGAAACCGTGCCACACCCATGGCTGCCGGGCGCCCGACTGGCGGCGTAGCGCCAAAATCGGCTCAAGCCCCTTGACGACATGCAGTATCAGCGGTTTGCCGAGCCGCTCGCTCAGCCCGATGTGTCGCCGCAGCCACATAATCTGCTCGTCGACAGGGGCTACCGGCGCGTGTGTCAGGTCGATGCCGGTCTCCCCGATGGCAAGCACGCGGGGATCGGCCGCCGCCAGGCTCACCTGCTGCCACATCGGCCCGGTGGCCTCGCCGACACGCCACGGGTGGATGCCGACCGAGTAGTAACGGCCCGGCCGCATCGTCTCGCCCGGCTCAATGTTGATGATCGAGTCGGGACCGGCATCGCGCCGGTGGGTGTGGATATCGGTGATAAAAGGTGGAAAAACGGTATTGTTCATGGCACCGGGTCATACCCGCCGCCACCCCAGGGATGGCAGCGCGACAATCTCTTGAGAGTGAGCCACCCCCCTTTGAGCACGCCGTGTTTCATCACCGCCTCGACGGCATAGCTGCTGCAGGTGGGCACAAACCGGCACGAGGGGGGCAACATGGGCGAGATGCAACAGCGGTAGATATAGACCGGCAGGAGCGTGGCGTGGCGAGCCATGATGTTCAGTCCACCCTTTTTCATGACACACTCGCCGCCACCTTGGCCAGGAGCCGCTTCATAGCCCGGTCGACGGTGGCATAACTGGCCGGGGCATTGTCGACATAAACAAAGGCCATCTCGAGGGGTCGCCCCGGGGGGAGCAGACCGCGGTTGAGACGGTAGGCCTCACGGACGAGCCGGCGCATCCTGACACGGTCGACGGCATGGCGCAGCCGGCGCTTGGGCACCATGATAAGGAAGCGCGCACATGTGACCCCATCGGGGCGCGTGGCGCTCTCGCTCCAGACAACTCTCAACGGAAAGACCAACGCGCGAGAGGAGGCGACTGCGGCTCCCGGTTGGAAGAGACTGTCGATCACCGTCTTGCTGCACAGCTTTTCTATTTTATACAGTCGCCGGCCTTTCATTGAGGTGTGGAGGGGGGGTGAAGGAGGGATGTTTTATTTAGCCCCGGCCTTGAGGAAATTCTCAAGCGCGGTGGTCATCGAGGGGGCCGCAGGGGTCGGGGCCTCGATGTCGAGGCGCAGCCCGGCGTCACGAACGGCCTCGACCGTGTTTGTGCCAAACGCGCCGATGTAGATGTCGCCCTGCTTGAAGTCGGGGAAACTCTTCATCAGAGAGTCGATGCCGGCGGGGCTGAAAAACAACATCAGGTCATAGTCAAAGGGCTCGTCGGCGGTGAAAAGATTTGGCACCGTCCGGTACATCACCGACTTGGTGTAGTTTATGTTGTTGCTGTCAAGCTCGGTGGTGTCATCCTTATGCACATCCGACACCACATAGAGATATTTCTCCTTGTTGTGGCGCACCAACAGCGGCAGCAGCCCGGCGAGGGTACCGTTGGGGCCATGGAAAATCTTGCGCTTGCGATAGACGATATACTTCTGCAGATAGAGGGCGATGGCCTCGGTGGTGCAGAAATATTTCATGGTGTCGGGGATATTGACACGCATCGTCTCACAAAGACGGAAGAAATGGTCGACCGCCCCGCGGGCCGTGAAGATAACGGCGGTGAAATCTAAAATATTGACTTTAGACTGCCTGAACTCTTTTGCCGAGAGGCCCTCAACCTTTATAAAAGGACGAAAGACTACCTCCACACCGTATTTGTTGGCAATGTCATAATATGGTGACTTGTCGGACGCCGGCTTGGGCTGAGATACCAATATTTTCTTAACTTTCACAATCAGAGCAATATAGGGTTAATCAGAGGTTATCAAAAGTCCCTTAACGCCACACACCGTGATAGGCGAGGACAAGGGGGATAATTTCAAGGGTGCAAAGATACAAAATAAAATAAATCAACGAGCCAATATTATCATAAAAAAGTCTAAATCCCTTACAGATAAAGATAATACGCGCCGCCAGATATAGCACCACCGACAGCCCCACGATGACCGGGGCGGTGCCGGGATTGAACAGCACAATCAGGGCCGGGCCGGCCAGAGCTATGCCCAGCAACGACTGTGAGGCGTTGAAACCTTTCACCCACTGCCGCGTCCTGTCAGGGTCAAAAAAGAGGAAACCCACATAATTGTAGACGACAAGCTGAGCGATGTAATATCCGGCAGCCCACGCTATCACGACCATCAGCGACGTGAACAGCGACGCCGCCCCGAGCATGCCGTTATAGTTGAGCATCGAGAACGCCAGCACCCCCTCCGACACCGTCGCTATCAGCAGCAGCGACACCAGCACCCGGGTCTCGCTCAGCGTGTGGTTGTCATAGAAACTGTCGCGGCGTCGCTCGCTCCACAGGTCGCGGGTATAGGTCTGGAGAAATGTGCTGAAACTGCGGAAGTTAACCGACATGAACATAAAGACGACAATCAACAGCGTCATCACACTCGAGTCATAGCCCGGCAGCACGGCGCGCGGCTCGGGCTTCATGCCGTGCATGAAGGGCGGCACGCCCCGCCAGGCGAGACGCTCGACACCGCGTGCCGTCGGGGCATCGATCTCGTGAGAGACCGTGCGCTGCCACGGCTGTGCCTTTGTGGCCCACGACGACAGGTGCAGCGAGTCGGACGCGGCGGCCGTCGTCGTGACAGTGTCGGTGGTCTGTATATCGGGATCGGGTGAGGGCACGGGTCAGTCGGGTATTTTTTGTGTGAAAGGGGCCGAGTGGCTGTCGGCGGCCGTGGCAAGCCTTACGGCCTCGCCGGGGGTGGCGGCAACCTGCCACAGCTGTTGATGGTCGCTGCCCATGAAATGGCGGCTGATGGTGTTGTCAAGCATCTGCAACAGCGGCGTGTAATAGCCGTCGGTGTTGAGTATCACGATGTTGCCGTGATACAGCCCCAGCTGTCGCCATGTGATGGCCTCAAGCAGCTCCTCGAGAGTGCCTACCCCTCCCGGCAGCGCGATCACACCATGGGCGGTGGTGAGCATCAACTCCTTGCGCGAGTGCATGTCGGGGGTCACCACCTTTTCGGTCAGGCCGGCGTGGGCCCACCCGCGCTCGTCCATGAAGCGGGGTATGACACCGATAGCCTCGCCCCCCTCGGCCAGAGCGCCGTCGATGGCCGAAGCCATAAGCCCCGACCGCCCGGCGCCCGATGTCAGCTTGAAACCGGCGAGCGCAACCTCGCGCCCAACCTCGCGGGAGGCCGCCTTAAACACCTCGTCGACCTGTGGCGACGAGGCTCCATAGACCGTGATTGACTGCTTTTTCATTTCAGCCGCAAAGGTAACATTTCTTTCCCACTCCCCCAAACCTCCCATAAACTTATAAACTTAACGGCACGGTTTGCTGTTTTAATCAAAAGATATTATATTTGCGATAATCAAAATTCAATAACCCGAAAAAGACTGATAATGAAACGTAATTATGTTTTTTTGGCCGACGGCTTTGAAGAAATCGAAGCCGTGACCCCTATCGATGTTTTGCGTCGTGCAGGCCTGAGTGTGGAGGTGATCTCAATCAAAGATGACACCCTTGAGGTGACCGGAGCCCACGGTGTCGTTGTCAAGGCCGAGTATGGCCTTGACCGCGTTGACCTTGACCTTGCCGACTGGATAATCATTCCGGGCGGTCTCGACGGCTCAAACAACCTCGCGGCCTCGGCCAAGGTTGGCCAGCTGCTGAAAGACCATAGTGCCAACGGAGGCAAGATAGCCGCCATCTGTGCCGCCCCGGCCCTTGTGCTCGCTCCGTTAGGCCTGGTCAAGGACCGCGAGGTGACCGTCTACCCCGGCATGGAGGAGGGTTGCCGTAAAGGGGGCGCCAAGATGATAAGTGTTCCCGTGGCCACCGACCGCAACCTCATCACCGGCAACGGGCCGGCCGCAGCCATGGAGTTCTCATACGCCATCGTGGCCCACACTCTGTCGTCCAACATCGCCACCGAGATTGCCGACGCCATGCAATACCACCGCGACTATTGACCCCCGACTAAGAGCCTGTCCTCCAACCGACAAAGCGCCGGCGCTTTGTCGCAACCCTATTCCCAAACCTCAAGACCCGCGGCTCACCGACTGTCAGCCGTCCCTACTTTACCCAAAGAGGCTGCGCCTGAATTTCAGACACAGCCTCGCGGTTTTTTACTTTTTACCTTGTCAGTTTTTCTCGAGATAGAGCGTGTTGAGCACCGTCTGGCCGGCGGCTTTGAGCGACGAGCGGTCGATGTTGTCCATGTTGTCGCTCATGGTGTGCCAGCTCGCAGGGAAGGAGTGGGTGGCGGTTCCGTTAACCTCAACGATGTCGATGCAGGGGATGCCGGCGCGGTTGACATAGAGATGGTCGTCGACTATCGACCCGCCGTTTGAA
Source organism: uncultured Muribaculaceae bacterium (assembly GCA_964394205.1). GTDB lineage: Bacteria > Bacteroidota > Bacteroidia > Bacteroidales > Muribaculaceae > HGM05190. Next base: position 15,633 of record CAYMVS010000042.1, read on the forward strand.
TTGATAAAGCGGTCTTCATATCCCGAGAGCAGGGCCACGTTCCACACCTTGTCGACAATATCTTTAGCCTTCATCTCCGACACAAACTCGCGGTGGAACACCGCGCCCGTGCCGCCAACCATGTCAAGGCAGATGCCATAGCGGGGCAGGTCTTCGGAAGTGTAGGGCAGATGGTCGATCCAATACTGCGTGCCCAGACACCATGTCTCCTCGTTGTTTGAGAAACCGTCGCTGCGGCCATAGTCTTCGGCATCGACAAAGAGCAGGTCGACACCCACGGGCAGGTCCATCTGCTTGATATTGCGTCCGATCTCCATCAACGTTGCCACGCCGCTGGCGCCATCGTTGGCCCCGGGGATTGGCAGGTTGTGGTTCTCGGTGTGAGAGTCATTGTCGGCCCAGGGACGGGTGTCCCAGTGGGCCAGCAGCAACACGCGATCCTTCTTCTCGGGATTGTAGCGTGCCATGATATTGGTTATGGGGAGGCGGTCGCCGTTAAAGGCCGTGACAGTGGCCTCCTGGGTCAGCACCGTGTCGGCCCCGAGGCGTTTCATCTCGCTGATGATGTATTGGCCGCACAGATCATGCTCGAGAGTGCCCGGCACACGCGGTCCAAACTCAACCTGCTTTTCCAGATAGGAATATGCGCTGTCGGCATTAAAGGAGGGGGAGTCTTTAAAACGGTCCTGAATCGTCTCTTGAGTTGATTTTGATTGCTTGCCTGCACATGAAGTCGTTGCCACGGCTCCCATTATCAGAGCCGCGCATAGCGCCATGTTCAATCTTATTGATGTTTTATGAAATTGCATAGTTGGCAAAATTGTTTTCGCCACAAAATTACAACAATGTTACATACTTATGACAAAATTGTGTCTTTTAACAATAATTTAACTGTCTGTTACATATTTTAAGTAAAAATTACCATTTGAAGATATCGACGGTGCAATTGACTCATGTGAGTAAAGCACATCTGAAAGTGTAAACCTTTCAGGCACCTCATACCCCTCAAACATTAGAAATTCACGGAAAGAGAGCCCCGGCAGTTTATACATGGATACCCGCCGTGAGAGGTCACCGATTGAGTGGTCAATCTCAAGCAATGACGAGCTTGTAAACACGACATGAAGCTCGGGATAAGAGTCATACAGGTTTTTCACCTGCCGCTCCCTAAATTGTTCCGAGAAAAGAACAATTTCCCAAATTAGACCATCAAAGGAACAATTTCCCCATTTTTCACCTCCGGTTATGAACGTGAGTACACGCTGCGGGTAGCGTTATTTTGATATAGAATTGCCGTGATGAAAGGTTTGTAATGCCGGCTTTCGGCACAAATCGGATCAGAAAAGATTGCAACCACATTTAGATCTCAAGGAGTTGCAATGGAGGTAGATGACGATCGTTTGCATAATAATATGTCTGCAGATCTTGATGTAATTGCCTCAAAAAACTGGCTCGTAAAAAACAACAAATGGTGCTTTATTATCGGCCGCAAAACCGACAAACTTGATGAGTATGGCGACTATGTGAGAGAGTATGTTGTTATGGATGAAGATGGCACTGTTTTATGCAACAGGCAGGATCTTTTTCCAAACGAAACTGTAGGGGGGTGGTTATGCTACACTCTTAGCGAAATAAGGTGGGGTGAACCTTATGCTATGGTATGTTGGGAAGATGAAAACGATGAAAACTATGTTGAGTACTACTCCATCTATCGCTTTACCGGAGAGCTCAATGGCAACGGTATTAAATCAGTAAAGGTCAATGAAATCAAGGGTTATCCCAATCCTTTGAGAAATGGTGAAAGTTTCAGAGTTGAGCTTGACCGTCCCGCCGACGACAACACCATAATTGTGGTTACCGACATGAAAGGTCGTCAGGTCGAACGCCGGCATATTGAAGAGGGTGCCTACACTACGACACTTCGCCGGGCACACTTTGGTAGCGGACAGTATATCTACACCGTCATCTTTGGCGACGGCACCTCGGCTACCGGTAAAGTTCTTGCCGAATAAATCATAACGACAGGTTAAAAAAAACGGCCTGTGGCACAGCAAGATGCCATAGGCCGTTTTTTACATATTGGTATTGGGTCAATCACGAGAATTACCCATAAAGCGCAACAGGTAGAGGAACAGGTTGATGAAGTCGAGGTAGAGGCTCAAGGCGCCGATGGTTGACAGATGGCCATACTGTGACGCGGGGGCATACTGGCTCCAGCGCTTGATGGTCTGGGTGTCCCAGGCGGTCAGTCCGATGAAGATGAGCACACCGACGATCGAGATAATCCAGTCGAGGCGTGTGCTGGCAACAAAGATGTTGACCACCGAGGCGATAATCAGGCCAAAAAGGGCCATGATGAGGAATGTGCCAAACTTGGTCAGGTCGCGGTTGGTGAAGTAGCCGTAGATGCTCATGACACCAAACGTGCCGGCGGTGATGAAAAATGTCTTGGCGATCGAGGCCCCGGTGTAGACAAGGAATATCGGGGCGAGCGACAGGCCGTTGATGGTGGCGAAGAGATAGAACAGACCGGCGGCGGCGCCCGACGACATGCGCTGCACGGCGCCCGACAACCCGATCACAATCAGGAACTCGGCGCCAAAGAGCACCCACATGAACCATGAGTTGGACAGCATGAAGTTGATATAGGCGGCCGAGCCGGCGCAGAACAGCGACACAAAGGCGGTCACCAACAGGCCCATGGTCATCTTGAAGTAGACGCGCTTCATCACCGACGAGGCGGCCATGTCTACCGAGTCGGGCATACCCTGACCGGGATAGCCCTGAGGAGTTGTGTTGTACATATTATTAAGACTTTAGTGTTTTTTACTTCATAAAAATTTGTGATTACATGCGCTCGGGCACACGTATTCCCAACAGGCCCATGGCTGTCTTGACAACGCGTGCCGTCTCGCTGCTGAGGGTGAGACGCAGCGAGCGCACTGCCGGGTCTTCCTCTTTGAGGATGGGGCAGTCGTGGTAGAACTGGTTGTAAAGTTTGACCAAATCGTAAGCATAGTTTGCGATGAGCGACGGGCTGTAGACGCGCCCGGCCTCGGCGACCACCGAGGGGAAGTCGGCCAGGGCCTGTATCAGCGCGATCTCGCGCTCCTGAGGTATAACGCCGGCAAAGGGGAGATTGTTTGCCAACGAGTCGGCCTCGGCACGGCGCAACACTGAGCGGATGCGCGCGTAGGTGTACTGGATGAAGGGGCCGGTGTTGCCGTTGAAGTCGATTGACTCGCGGGGATTGAAGGTCATGTTCTTGCGCGGGTCGACCTTGAGCAGGAAGTACTTGAGGGCACCGAGACCTACGGTTTCAGAGATTTCCTCGACCTCGGCCGGGGTGCAGCCTTCGAGCTTGCCGAGCTCGGCCGAGACGTTGCGGGCCGTGTCGACCATCTCGGCGATGAGGTCGTCGGCATCGACAACCGTGCCCTCGCGGCTCTTCATCTTGCCCTCGGGGAGCTCGACCATGCCGTAGGAGAAATGCACCAGGTCCTTGCCCCACTTGAACCCGAGGCGGTCGAGAAGCAGCGACAGCACCTGGAAGTGATAGTTTTGCTCATTGCCCACCACATATATCATCTTGTCGA